>JACWAD010000054.1 GCA_014874175.1 Thermoleophilia bacterium | reverse complement strand
ATCCTTTTCTTTTTCCTGAGAAGTAAGGACGTTGCCGTAAAAATTTTTTTGGGTCTTGCATTGCTGCTGGTGATGCTGGCTTTGCTGGTGACATTCGGGAAGGGGCCCTGGATAACGGCAATTGTGCTTTCCGCCTCCGGCATTGCCTGGATTTTGTGGAAACACAGAAATATGGCCCGTCTCGTGCTGACACTTGCGCTGGCAGCCACGCTGGTTCTTGGCGCTTTTGTTTTTATTTTCCATGACACAGTTCAAGCGGGAACTGTTTCCAAAGCACGCACCAGCGAGAGCTTCAAGCCGCGGGAATATATGTGGTACCGCGTGCCCAGCACCTTCATGGCTCATCCCTGGCTGGGCGCTGGCATCTGGCAGGGAAACGCGGAAATATTTAAAGTAAATCCAGCCCCCGAGTATAAAGACCGTCCGGCCTCAATTGACAATATGTATCTCACGACGCCGGTTGAGGAAGGGATTATTGGTACGGTGTTGATCGTCATGACCTTTTCGTTGATGGCCAGCCAGGGATGGCGGACTCTCAGGAGCGATGCCGCTGCTGCATGGTGGGGCTGGCCAGCGGCGGCAAGCATGGTTGGAGTCATGATCGCCGGCTTCACCGAAAATGATTTGTTGAATTGGCCAAACATGGTAGTTTTTTGGTTGACAGCCGGCATGTTGCGCGCATTGTCAGAAGGATTGAGAACTTCGCCATGAGAGGCATTCAGGCCTTCATGGTCAAGACTGAAAGAATAAGAAGACGGATTGTCTCCGGGACACTTGCTCGGCTGGTGGAGAATTTACCGGAGGCAGTGCAGTTTTTGGCCTTTAGGTGATGCTTGTGGGAGTTTTTTGGAATAAGCTAGTTTGCCCTGCTTGTCATGAACCCCTGAACGATTCAATGGGTGGTTTTCACTGCAAGGCATGCGGCCGTGATTACCGGCGGGGCGATCATGGCTATATTGAGTTTGTCTTAAAGCCAGACGTTTATGACAAGGAGTCAACGACTGATGAGCTGGCGGAGCTGCAGGCAAACAGCGGCGCCGTCCGCCTGGACGAGGAATATATTCTTCCGTTTGTCAGGAGCGAGCCGGCCCAACGGGTGCTCGATGTCGGTTGCGGGATCGGCCGCACCGTTAGAAGGCTGCTGGATGAGGGATTTGCCGCATACGGCGTTGACCTGCCTTGCCTGGCCAGGTTCTGGCGGGAACGCGGCGTAAGCCCGGACCGGGTTTTCATCAGCGACGCAACCAAGCTTCCCTTTGCCGACGACTACTTTGATACGGTCATCTCCCTGGGAGTCATCGAGCACATAGGCACACTTGATGGGGATTTCACCCTGGCGGAAGATTACCGCCGCACACGCCAGGCATACGCTGATGAATTGTTGCGAGTCACCAGACCAGGAGGGCGTATCCTGGTGGCGTGCCCAAACAAGCGCTTTCCGGTGGATCCCCAGCATACGGTCATCGACAGCTGCAGCCCCGGAACTTTGATAAACCGGCTGCGGAATGTCATCTATCAACGGACGCATCTTAATATTCACAGGGTCTGGGGCAAATATCATCTGCTGTCTTACGATGAAGTGCGGCAGCTGTTTTGCGGGAAGGGGAGGAGGAACGAGTTCACGCCGCTGCCAGTGCGAGGTTATTTTGCCCTGGCGATGTTCGAATCTGGTTTTCTGAAACCTTTTGGCAGGCTGGCGGACATCTGGATAAACCGAATGCCTGGCCGCCTGCTTACAAGCTGCGTCAATCCTTACATGATTGCCCAGATCAGGAAACGATGAAGATAATCCAGATGCCAGCCAACGCCGGTTATGGCGGCATGCCGCTGCATGTGCTGACTCTGGCGCGGGGGCTGATTATGCGTGGTCACGAAGTTGAAATCCTTAGCATGAGCGATGGCCCAATGATAGAAAAGTACAAAGCAGATGGTCTTGCTGTAACCGTGGTCCCGGGGTTGGGACGGCGGATGGGCGGAAATCCATTGGCATGGTTAAGAGCGGAGAAGTTTGTCAGAGACGTCATCGCCAGCAGGAAGCCCGACATTGTCCATAGCCACGGGCCGCGGGCGCACCTGTTCGCAGCTCTGGCGCTTCGCGGCAACAGCCGAGTGCCGCTTGTGGCAACCGCTCATGGATCCTTTTCCCAGTTCGCCCTAGGCCATGAGCTGGAGTTTGGCAGCCTGCACAAGTGCTTGCGCAAGCTCAAATACAAAAGCATGGACAGGCTCACGGGACGCTTCGCGGACCGTTTCATCGCCGTCAGCGAAGCCGGCAGGCGTGATCTGATTGAAGGTGCTGGTGTGCCTGCCTTAAAAGTTGAGTTGATTCATAACGGCATTGAGGAGCAGAAGATTGACCCCGCGCAGAGCCAGGATCTGCGCCGGGAATTCGGCTGCCAAACGGGTGATAAGCTGACAGTCTTCGTCGGCCGCCTCGCTTACCACAAGGGGGCCGGCTTTTTTGCTGATGCCGCCGGGGAAGTGTCAAGGCGTCTGCCAAACACCCGGTTTGTCATGGTGGGCGAAGGACCTATGGAAACCGAGCTCCGGCGTCGATCAGAAGTGGTTCCGCTGGCAGAAAGATTGATCATTGCCGGCCGGCGCGAAGACGCCGTCGCCGTCATTGCCGCCGCTGACCTCTTTGTATTGCCATCTCTTTCCGAGGGCCTGCCTCTGACGCTGCTGGAGGCGGCGATGGGCGGCCGCGCGATGGTGGCCAGTGACGTCGGCGGCATTCCGGAGATAGTCCGGGACGGCGAAACCGGGCTGCTGACGCCACCCGGGGACAAACGCGCGTTAACTGGGGCGATAAAGAGACTGCTGATAAATAAAGCGGAGCGGGAAGGAATGGGTACAGCGGCCCGGCATCTGTGGTCGCGTGAGTTTATCGCAGATAAAATGGTTGATCGGTTAGAGGAATTATATGCTAATATCCTTTAGACCACTGGAGGCTTGATATTTTCATCACACTTACATTATTTAAGAGCAGCATCTCCAGAACCATCCTTGCTGTTTTCTTTTTAGACGCGTGTGCTTTTTCGTCTTTTTTTCTGACATCTGAGATTGCGGTTGAGGTCACCGACAGGCAGAGGACCTTATAGGAAGCTGGAAGTGTTGATATTATAATATTGGGAAGTCATTGTCTTGTCGGCGCCACGGGTGATTTGCCAGGAAGACATCTAGAAAATGGAGAGCATTTCTGATGGGATTCGAGCCGCCGCTTTTATCCGTAATCATTCCTGTATATTTTGAGGAGCAGGTAATCGATGAGTTCTACCATCGGCTAAAAGCCGTGTTGGTTGGCCTAAAACCTCGTTACCATCACGAAGTTATCTTTGTAAATGACGGTAGCAGTGACAGCTCAGCGGAAATCCTGAGGAGGCTGTGTGAAAAAGATCTTTCCCTGCGCGTGATTAGTCTTTCCAGGAACTTTGGGCATCAGATAGCTATCACCGCAGGTCTTGATCACTCCTCGGGAGATGCGGTTGTTGTTATTGACGGCGATCTCCAGGACCCACCCGAGATAATCCCTTCCATGGTGGAGTTCTGGGAGAAAGGATACAGCGTTGTTTACGGCGTTCGTAAGGAACGAGAGGGTGATAATTTCTTTAAGCGGCTGACGGCCAAGGCCTTCTATCGTTTGATCAACTGGTTGAGCAGTTACCGTATTCCTCCTGACTCCGGTGACTTCAGGTTAATGGACAGGATTGTCGTGGATGTTCTTAAGGAAATGACGGAAGAAAGCCGCTACCTTCGCGGAATGATCTCCTGGATCGGGTTTTCGCAGAAAGGGCTGGAGTATAAACGTGACGCCCGTCATGCGGGAAGCACTAAATATACTCTCAAGAAGATGACCAAATTTGCTCTGGATGGGCTTGTCAGTTTTTCGGACAAGCCGTTGCGCCTCTCTAGCAACTTTGGTTTATTGATCACACTTATCTCGTTCGTAGCTATCATCATTCTGGTGATTAACAAAATCATCAATCCTGAAGCTACCATAGTTGGATGGACTTCGCTGCTGGTTATCATACTGTTCTTGGGGGGAATCCAATTGATATCGATAGGAGTCTTGGGGGAGTATATAGCACGCATCTTCCGCGAGACAAAAAGGCGTCCGCTCTATATAATCGCGGAAAAATATGGTTTTTCTGATGGGGCGAAAGACAGGAGGCTTAAGAAAAAACCGACCAGCTCATAGACTATCCGGACGCCTTTGGGTTGATAAACAAGGCGTCATGCAACAAAATTGAGCATAAGGATCTATCCCAGTAGGTATAATATGCTACCGGTTGCAAAAGCCCTTGGTAGCGGCCTCGGAGAAAAAGTCCTCGACGTACCTACAGGTACGACTGCGGGCTTTTCCCTCCCGCGTTCTTGCCCATGACTTTTTCGCTCGAACTCACTACGAACAACCTACTGAGATAGGCCCTAAGCCCTTTTAGTGAATTTTCTTCCTTTTTCCTGTAATTACATATTGCGCCCCAATTGGCAACCAACCTATGTGTCTTTCCAGAGGACGAAGCCATTTAAGCAGCCTTGGGAAAAAAACAATGTAGTCACGCTTGCTGATTTGCATTCCTGTTTTCAGCAAGTAGCCTGCCGCCTCGGAAGGCGTTAGAAGTTGTGCATCGGAGTCAAAACGGCAGCACCCTACAACACGGCGCGTAAATGGATTACTGGGATTATGCTCAAAAATAATTATAAGCCCGGTATGTGAAAGTCTGTTAAAGAGGTTCTTAATGGTTACCTCACGCTCTTTCCGTGAGATATGATGCAAAACATTCGACAACAAAATGAGGTCGTAATTTTCATCGAGCTGCGCGATATCGTGTGTAAATACGCCACGCGACGTGAGGTCATTTCCAATTTTTTCAATGCTTGCGGCTGATAAATCGTAGCCGCTGATCCTGACCCGAGGCAGATGTTTTGCTACTTGGGTCGCGAGCAGGCCAACTCCGCATCCGTAATCAAGGATATTGCCGCTGTAATCCGGGTACAAAAACTTTTTCAGGTAGCAGGCTTTGTACTCGGCGAAATAACTGGCGGAATCTCCCCAATTTCTTAAGCAATTGTCTAATTCTTGTTGATATGTTTCTGAATATTCATCAAATTTATTCATTGGCTGAAGGAAGTTAATCGTTATTACGTACATAAAGACTCAGCAAAAATGGTGGATAACTGAATTGACGTTCGACATGCCAATTTGGTTTTAACAATTTATACACTGCATCAGCCCGCTTTATTAGCTTAATCGAACCAGTCCCCCCAAGAACCCACACCCGTGGCGCTCCGCCAATGGTTCCCACAATCCTCTGCTTGAGTTGGTCTCCCGAAAGGGGCTTCGGGTTGCCGTATTTCGTCGATGTTTCGTATCCGTCCCATCCCACCCCAGGTGGGAAAAAATCGATGCTTCCCTGTGTTTCGATAAAACCGCCGCTGATGGCCGGTCTTTTCTGTAAATAATGATAAGCGGCCATAGTGCATTCAGAAACCGGGAAACAAAGCAACCTGTCACCATCCTGTTGCTGCGAGCCTATCGTAGACATAATACCGCGCCAGTCATCATATGTGTAGGTATGCATGGACCATGTAGTAATTCCCAAAGAACCAATGACGGCAACTGCGCCGACAAATGCTCCTATTCTGCGCGGCATGCTAGTGATCATCACGGTTGATAACCAAAGGAAAGGGACGACAGCCCAAGCGTAATAGCGAACTCTCGGATAGTTGTCTCTCAATAATTGGCTAATTAGCGGACCTGCGATAGCAATTATGATTAGCAGCACCAAGGCAAGCGTTTTCCGATTCAAGATTTTGCTGCGAAATTCCCGCGAGTAATACGTCAGTCCAAGAAGGATCAAAAAGGAAATGGCAACAACTGAACCAAAAATGTAACTAGTGCCACGCATAAGTATGTCGCCGCCATTATTTTGGGGCAGGACGAAGCCCATCATGGCTATTGGCCCGTCGTAAAAAACGACTCGCAGCACAGTAAAAAAGCCGGGTACATCAAACCCGGCCCATTTGGAACTTCCGATATTGCTTAATCCCCAGATAGCAATAATCACTAAAAGCGCAAACTGGCTCAACAGCCATGCCCTGAAGCGCTCATACTTTCTGCCATATCCAACAAGATAAAATAACGCTGCGCTGACAACCAGAAAAAATCCGTAAAAATGCGCGAACAGAACAGCTGCCGTTGCCAGGAAATAAGCCGACCAGTTAACTTTGCCGCCGCGGTTCAAGCTTCGGACCAACAAGAAAAGCGACAAAGAACTTAATGCAATCGACAAAGCTTTATCGGTTGCTTCTCTGGAGTAGTAGAATAAAAAAGGTGAGCTGGCAGCCAATGCCGCCGCCCAAAGGCCTGCACGGCGAGAGAGGTATTCCCTTCCCAGAAGATACATGAACCAAATGGTCGTAACGCCGGAAATGAAAGAAACCATCCGTATCCACGTATCGCTCGTACCGAAATATATCCAAAAATGGGTAATTAGATTATAAAGAAAAGGGTGCCCCGAAGCTGTGCTCTGCACCATCATTTGTTTTAGTGGTAGGCTGCCGGCCCAAACTGTAAATAGCTCGTCAAACCAGAGGCTTTCGCGACTGATTTCCGCAAAGCGCAAGATCGCGCCTGCAGTAATTATTATTGATAAAAGAGAAATATATGCTAGTTTATCTCTATTTACATTGATATAATTTGATAAACGCAAAGACATCGTACTATTATTTCGATGTAACTCAAGATTATATTATTAGAATGCTTGTCAGCCCGTTGATGTTTTTGTTTCTAACGCGAAAGTGGCCCGCGCACCAACGTCAGTTGTCTTGTGCTCCAGTCGAAATTAAATAAGAAACCGTTCCCAGCTTCATTGGCGCTGTCTTTAAAAAAACGGCGCATCCATGGATCCGGATCCGGATTGACATAATACGCCTGCACGTCACGGCGCCCGTAAACTAGCTGTACAGTCTCCGGCATGGCGGACGCAAAGATGTGGCCGCCCTCGAGGCGTGGCACGTTCCCGAAGTAAAGCTTGGCCCCATAGGGAGGATCGGGAAGCTCGGCTTGTATCTGTCTGGCGATTGTGGAACTTACAACTGCCTGGTTTTCCCACACACGGTTATTATGGTACAGGCCCGTTATGAAAATCGGGACCAGCGCCAGTAGAGCCACGGATATTCCGGCGCGCCAAAGACGCACCTGCCAGCCGAATTCCAAAAGGCCGATCGCCATCAGGGAAATGAAAGCAGCGTATGAAATATAAAACATGCGGCTGTATCCAAGGCCCCCGGCAAACCCGGGCATAAAGATGTAGGCATAAATTGGCACCAGCGAGGCGGCAAAAGATGCAGCTATGAAAACCCAGCTCCGGCGTGCCCCCCGGGATGCCTGCTTCCAATGCAGTATGACCAGACCGAGCGAAAGGACATAAAGCACGCCAACATAACCGGCCAGAAGAATCGTCGCTTCTTTTGATGACTGCATATCATCCAGAGGCGCAAGGAACGTCTTGATAGACTGCACAATTGCGCCAAAGCTCGGTTTGCCGAACAGCGGAACATATGGTGCGCCCCCAAGACGGCCCATGATGGCGTAGCGCATTGCGATGTAACCTGCGAAGAGTACATAAAGAATACCCAGGCGAACGGCGGCCGGTTTTAGGGCGGCGCGCCAGCGCTGAGGCCAGGCTGAAATTGGCGCGGCAGCTGGCGGCATAAATAAAAAAATAATTTCAAGCGCTGGGATCAGGCCTATCATTATCATGGATGGTTCTTTGCTGAGCCACGCCGCGGCGGCCGCAAAGACGGCAAGCGCAAATCGCCATGATTTGCCGCGCCGCAGATAGGAGGCATAAAGACCTAGCGACAGCAGCATGAACAGGAGCGCCAGGACGTCAAATCGGCCAGTCGCCCAGCTGACTGCCTGGGCATTTATCGGAGCAGCCAGAAACAGCAAAGACGCAGCTAGCCCGGTTCGGTAACGCACGCCCAACTCTGTTAGCAACCATAGCAGCAAAAATGCGTTGACAGCGTGCAGGCCAACGCTTAAAAAATGAGAGGGCATGAAATTCAATCCGAATGGATGGTAGAGAAGCCAGACTGCGAAGAAAGGTATTGGCCTGACAAAAAGGGGAGATTGCGCCA
The DNA here is from genome assembly GCA_014874175.1 of Thermoleophilia bacterium. Classification (GTDB taxonomy): domain Bacteria; phylum Actinomycetota; class Thermoleophilia; order BMS3ABIN01; family BMS3ABIN01; genus JACWAD01. Next base: position 6,646 of record JACWAD010000054.1, on the reverse strand, counting down.
GGAATAATCTCCAAAGCTCGCCATTCGGAATGTAAGCTATCTTGTACATCAGGCCCCAGTCATCAGCGACGGGCCCATTGTTCATAATTGACCAGTAAGAAGCGCAGGCAAGCCCAAAAAGGCCAGTAAGTGTGAAAAGCAAGACCCAGCGTATATTCGCTGGTTTATTTAGCGAAATGGGTATGCGTGCTTTCTCCGCGGCAGTTTGTCGAATTGCTTCCATGCAGGCCTATCCGGTTAAATAATCCCTAGTCGAGCAGGATTATTAAGTTTACAGATATTTTCAATGATAACATCACATCTTGGCGCCCACCACTATTATCAACGTGTTTTCTTTTTGCCGAGCGGATTTCTGGACTGGTCGAGGAGCGGCTGGTAACATTTAAAGTGTGAGTGCTAGCGGCGGGTTATCCCAGGACAGCAATACCAAAGACACGGAGCCGGATGTTTCGGTGATCGTGGTCAACTGGAACCTGAAGGGCATCCTGCACGAATGTCTCGAAAGCGTGCGCAGGGGCAGCGCCGGCTTGGCTGTGGAGCTGATAGTCATTGATAATGCTTCCAGCGACGGTAGCGCGGGGATGGTTTCAGAAGAGTTCCCCGAAGCCCAGCTGATCCGGAATGCCGGCAACCATGGTTTTGCCCGCGCCAGTAACCAGGGGATGAGAACGGCCCGGGGGTGTTATCTGCTCCTGCTGAACAACGATGTGGTCGCGCGTAAAGGCGCAATTTCCCGGCTGGTTGAATTCATGGACGCTCACGGAAATGTGGGGCTGGCGGGTCCTATTGTTGTCAACGCGGATGGCTCATTGCAACAGCGGGCGCGCGGTTATTTCCCCTCCATCCCGCGGGCGCTGGCGCACTTCTTTCTTCCATCTCCGCTGAGGAATGGCTGGGCGAGGTCGTTGGGAATTTATGAGCCTCGCGACAGCACCGCCGTGGATAAAACGGACTGGCTGAGCGGCTGCGCCCTCATGGCCCGCCGCGAGGCCGTGGACAAGGTAGGGTTGATTGATGCAGATGTATTTATGTACTGCGAAGACGTTGACTGGTGCTACCGCATGAAGCAGGCAGGATGGGAAGTTGCCTATCTTCCTCTTGCGGCAGTGATGCATTACGGCGGCAGCAGCATGAAACTGCAAAGCGGCCGGGCGGTTGGCGCCCACGCTGAGGGGCTAGTGGCTTTTTATGCCAAGTATCATGGTGGTTCGTGCACAGCGGCGTTTCGGGCCGTCATCTGGACCGGCTACGCGGTAAGCGCTCTGGGCTGGGTCGCAGCCGGCCTGGCCGGGCACGGCTCAGGCCTGGGCAAGCTGCGGCGGCTGTTTGCGAGGGCAGTGTCGAGAATGCAGCAGTGAGAATCGCTTTATATTATCCCTGGGTCTACCTCCGGTCGGGCGTGGAACGGATGATGCTGGAGCTTGTCAGCCGCAGCCGCCACGACTGGACAATCTTCACCAATCATTATTACCCCGAGCAAACATTCCCTGAATTCAGGCAGCTTGGCATTAAAGAGCTTTCGCGGGTGCCTGTCAGCCGTGGTTACAAGGCGGTGGGCAATGCGGCTCTTACCATTATGAAGCAAAAAATCGGGCTGGCCGGGTTTGATGCGCTGGTTGTCTCTTCCGAAGGAATCGGCGACTTTATCAACTTTCGAAACCATGACGTTCCCGTGATCTGTTATTGCCATACTCCCCTGAAAGTGATACATGATCCATTTGTCAGCCGCCGTTACCTGGATGAGAACCCACGCATGCGGCTGCCGTTCCGTATTTCTTCGCAGATGTTCAAGCTCCTCGACCGCCATGCCTGGAAGCACTACCGTTACATTTTCTGCAACAGCCGCGAGGTGAGGCGCCGTATCATCGAAGCCGGCCTGGCTCCGCCGGAGCGGATTGAGGTGCTTTCTCCCGGCCTGGATACAACCTGTGTAAACCCTACCTGGGAATACCAGAAATACTTTTTGTCAATGGGACGGATCAAATGGTGGAAGAACCTGGAGCTGGCCATTGACGCCTTTCACGAGTTCAAACGGCTCTACCCGCAATTTGACAGCTTTCAGCTGCGTGTTAGCGGGCTGGTGGAAGCCGGCAGCGAAGAGTACTTCAATAAACTGAAGCAAATGGCCGGTAGCCGGGGAGATATTGTTTTTCAGCGCGACCCTTCCCAGAAAGATCTTAATGAAGCCTACAAGGCATGTTACGGTATGCTGCTTCCCAGTTTGAACGAAGACTGGGGCTTAACGGCGCTGGAAGCGATGGGATTTGGCAAGCCGGTGATCGCCGTCAGGCAAGGAGGTCCCGCCGAGAGCGTGCTTGACGGCAAAACAGGCTTTCTGGTGGAGCCGGAGCCGCGCGCCTTCGCAGAAGCGATGGCGCGCCTGGCGGGCGATCCGGAGCTGACGCGCAGACTGGGAGAGGCCGGTTCGGAGCATGTTAAGCAATACGACTGGAAGAATTTTGTAGCCAGGTTTGATGATTACCTGGATTCTCTTGGCCGTCAATAACATTTAGGCTGATCAGGCAGGCGGCGTTGCCGGCCGAAATCCGTTCCTCACGTAAAGAGCCATGTCATCATGCTCAAAAACCTTGTGAAAATCCGGTGATTTTGAAAGAAATTTGGACACGTCCCCAAGGCTTTGGTAGTAACGATCGTCTGCCATGGCAGAGGGTATACGCTCATCCAGGATAACGTAATCTTCGTCAATGTCAAAGTGCCCCCACGCGTCTTCCTGATATGCGATCTGGTGATACCCGGTGACTGTCTGATCACTGGTGGTATTGGCGAGCATAAATTCCGGCGCCAATACACGGGCATCCGGCGGCACCATCTTGAAGGCGGCAATGGCGGCGCTGTAGTTGTAACGGGGCAGATACATATTCTGATTGAGCCACGCGTGGAAAGGGGCAAGACCCAGGAAGAACAGGAAAACGCCGAGCATGGTTGCAGTTCTGCCCCTGTGAAAACCCCAGCGGCGAAAGGCAATGCCGTCCAGCCTCGCCAGGCCGTATATGAAAGCAACGATAAGGGTTGCCGCGGCGGGAACGGCCATAAAGGTAACCAGATCCGTCGTCTGCTCAAAAAGCAGCTCGGCCACTGCAGGTACCGCGAAGACGACGGCGCCGGAAATCAGCGGCAGGACGGTGCCAAAGGAAAGGAACAGGCCATAGGCGGCGCCGGCGTGCGAGGCACCTGAAAAGGCAACCTCGAATGCTTTCCACGGCTTCAGCAGGAGTGTTTTTGCTATCTGACTGCCGCTGGAACCAAGGTCGGAATAGCGGATCGTTGTTCTGACAGCTGTGCCGGTGGTGCTAAGATGCGGCAGCAGAAAAGAAGTGCTTGCCAGGAACCAGGCGCCGCCCGAGGCGAGCGGGGTTAGAATCCATCTCAGCGGGTAGCGGCGCACAAGGGCGTAGATGCCGAAAAAGGCGACAAACAGCGCCATGTCTTCGCGGACGCTCGCCAGCAGGAAGGAAGCGCCCAGGAACCACCAGAAACGCTTCGTCTCCAGCATGTAAAGCGCCAGAAAGAAAAAAAGCGGCATGAAGCGAATCTCTGAAACGTCCGAGCGTCCCGGCTGGGCTGCGATGATCGGAGTTAGCAGGTACATGGCGGCAAACAGCAGGCTCAGTCCGGCCGGGAAGTGCCGCCGGGCAAGGAGGTACAAAGGCCAGGCGGCCAGCGCCAGCGCTGCGTCGGAGATCAGCAGCAGCCATCTGTAATCCGGGAACAGGCGAAATAGCGGTGTTACCAGAAGGTAGATGAGGTTGATATGAACCCCGAATATTGTAGAGCCTGACGCCTGCTCCAGATGGCTGTACATAAAGCCGCGGCCGTCAAAAACATGAGTCATCGCCTCCCTGAAAACGGCGCTGTTTAAAGAAGTCACCTGCATGTAATGCTCCTTGAGCACGTCGAGGGGAAAGAAAACGGCCAGCCAGGCGCATATCATCAGCGCGAGGGTGCCTGCCGGCCGGCGCAAAGCCAGGCGGCTGATGCCGCCGTTGCCCTTGCCCAGGGACAGACGCAGCAATACTGCTAGCAGGAGCAAGGACCATACGAGCAGGCCTATGGCTGAATAGCGTGAATCCAGCGGCGGCAGCTCGGCTTGCGCGCCCGTCAAACCGGAGCGGTGCGCCAGGTAGGGGAGATAAGACAGGAGAGGAAGCATGGCAACGGCAAACCAGACGCCGAGGCGCCTCGCATGGAGATTCGTGCCTGCACCGCTTTTGCGTGCGGTGGCTGCTGAAATCCCAAGCCACGACCCAGTCAGGAGCACCGCGCCCGCTGCGCCTGACGGGATCAGGTTGCCGGCCGAAAGTCCACTTCGGAATACAGCCGGGCCAAATGCCGCGCCCGCTGCGAATCCCGACGAGGCCACCAGCAACGGGATAGCAGGGACGCCAGCCTGGAGCAGCTTGAAATTTGACCTCAACTTGTTTTCCTCACCGAAAGGATGCTAAAGAGCTTGGCGCCGGTTCCTGGAATACAAACAAATCAGTGTCTGCTGAAGTGATCAAGAAGAGCACTTTCAAGAAGAGGGCCTTTTGTGTCACGGAAGACAAGGGCAAGATATAATCCGTTTCTCGAAGGGGGTGAAAGAAGTTCCTGGCGAAAAAGTGCAAAAAGCTGGTTCGGCAAGCAATTTGGCCATCATCTTTGATGTTAAAATAATACCACGAAATCCAGCAGTTGAAGGCTGCCGGCTGTTGAGGGGCACTGGAACTGCTTACTCAACAAAAATAATTACTATTATACATATTGGTAATTGTTACAATTTTTTACAATAATTCTAGGGTTGAGTCCCTCTACTGCTGTAAATTCTAGCGTCGCCGGATAGAAACGGCCATCGTTTTTCCGGTAGGTTTGGTTTCGAGCAAGAAGCCAACCAAAGGAGGAAGCGATGACCGACTACCAGATTAGCCTGAACGGCGAGCAAGTGAAAGACCTTCTGATCAATGACGACGGACTCAAGGGCTTGGTGGAAGAAGTGCTGAGTCAGGTTCTGGAAGTTCAGATGACAGAGCATGTCGGCGCTGCGCGCCACGAGCGCAGCCCGGAGCGAAGCGAACGGGATAACAGCTGATCTGGGCGAATTGAATAGTCAGGAAGAATAAATATGTCAAAAGTCTGGGTGATTGGTTTAGATGGCGGCACTTTCAGGGTCATTGACTACCTTGTCGGCAGGGGCGAGTTGCCTAATTTTGCTGAATTTCTGGCAAGAGGGAGCCGCGCCAAACTAAATTCAACGATACCTCCCCTCACCCCGACGGCCTGGTCTTCTTTTTTTTACCGGCTTAAATCCCGGCAAGCACGGCGTCGTTGACTTTTTTAGAAGGGAACCTGGCTCGTACAGGCTGACGCCTGTATGCGGCGCAGATGTAAACGGATACCCTGTCTGGCGCCAGGCGAGCGACAACGGGAAAAGAACGTGTGTTTACAACGTTCCCATGACGTATCCGGCAACTCCCGTAAACGGTATCATGATTTCGGGAATGGACGCGCCCGGTATTAACCAAAAAGCCTTTTCCCCAGATGATTTTAAGGATCATTTGCTGGCAAAGTTTCAAGATTTTGCCATTGAACCTTCAGTTAATCCGGGCTACCTGCTCAAGCACTTCTCTGATCCTGTTGGAGAGTTTATAAAAAATATTCGTCATCAACTGGAGTTGCAATTAAAAGTTATTCAGTATCTAAGCGGGCTTGAGGACTGGGACTTGTTCCTTTCGGTTATCAGATCGCCCGATGCTTTCCAGCACGCTTTCTGGCAGGCAACGGAGAAAGCTATATCTGAACACGACCTGGACAAAACAGAAGCGCGAAACTCCCGGGCAGTCTTTGATTGTTACAGGAGAATAGACGACGAATTGGGAAAATGGATGAAAGATATGGATGGTGGGCGGAATTTGATCTTGATGTCCGACCACGGTTTTGGCGCACTTGAGAAAGAGGTTTGCGTCAACAGAATTTTGGCAGAGGCCGGCCTTCTGACTTTTCGCAAGAACAGGCAGCACAAGATTAAGGAGACTGTTGTTGGCAACATTTCCAGGCGTCTTCCAGCCGAGGCTCGGGACAGAACCAGGCATTTTCTTCAAGAGGTCCTGAAAATTGACTCAATGTATTCCGGCTCGCTTATTTCGGATATAGATTGGGAACGGACCCTTGTTTATTCCGTCGGACAGTTCGGATGCTTATTTACCAACCTGAAGGGCAGGGAGCCCAACGGCTGGTTTCCGAAGAAAAGGAAAAGATGGCAATCATGGAGCAGGTCAAGGTTGCCTTGCTGGCAATTACAGATCCTGAAGATGGCCGGCCGGTGTTTGATACAATATATCTGAAAGAGCAGCTGTTTAATGGTCCTTTTATTGAACATATGCCGGAAATGATCGCCGTGATGAGAGATTATGCTTACCGCGGGGTTTACTGTACTTCGGCTGAGCTTGATGGCGGGGCCTTGCTGCGCACACCTGCTCTTGATTGGGGGCCTCTGGTCACCACAGGCACTCACAGGGTGAAAGGAATGCTGGCCATGGCGGGCCCCGACATACATTCGGGGGACCTGGGGGAAGCAAGCATCCTGGATTTGGCGCCAACAGTCGGCGTTCTGCTTGGTCTTCCGGGCCAGGCTGACTATGATGGCTCAATT
>JACWAD010000053.1 GCA_014874175.1 Thermoleophilia bacterium | reverse complement strand
TTGTCGAACTGCTGCGGCCGCAGCAGGCCAAAGCATCATGAAATACGGAATGTGGATTTTGGATTGCGGGTCATTCCCTTTCTTTTAAGGTGAGGCTGGCGCTGGCCAGGAGCGCCGCGCCCACTCCCAGCAGGATCAGGAAGGAGCCCAGCTGCGACTGAAAAGGCTGGTTATCCTTAACGACTCCCGCCAGCACGCTGACGGCGTAGCGGAGAGGCACCACGTAACTTATCCATTGCAACGCCTGCGGCAGGCTGCCGATGGGGATGGCCACCCCGGAGAGGAGCGCCGAAGGCACAATCATCAAGGGGATGAACGGGAACACCTGCCCCTCGTTGCGTGCGAAGTTGGAAATGAACACGCCCAGGCCGACGGAAACGACCGCCAGGGCGAGCATTGTCAGCGCCACCGGGACTATATCCGGCAGAAGGTTTACATCAAACAGGTATTTTGTCAAAACCAGAACCACTGTCGTCTGCAGGGCGGCGATGGTGGAGTATCCGCCCACATAGCCGAGTACGATCTCCCTGCGGCGGAAGCCGTAGATGAACATCCGGGACAGGGTGCCGTCCTTGCGGTCCCGCACCAGCACAATCGTGGAAAGGACGTAGGCGAGGAAATGCACCAGAAAAGCCGCCGCCAGGATGGCGTAGTCGGATACATGCACGCCCAGGCGGGCCAGCTGCGGCAGCGAATTCAGCACATATTTAAGCAGCAGCATCAACACCAGCGGCACCGCCACCGAAAGGGCCATGAAACGGCGATCGCGCAAAAACTGGTGGTTGATGCGCACGGCGATCGCGTTCAGGTTCCTGATCATCGAAATATCATGTTTGATCGGTCCGTTTTAACGATTGTCAGGTTTTTGGGGTTTTGGGGTTTATCCACCATCCACCATCCGCTATCAACCATCCGGGTTTCGGGTCTGGATCATCGTCAGGATCACGTCTTCGAAGCTTTGCCTTTGAATGCTGATCCGCCGGACGCCGCTTAAACCGTAGCCTGTCAGCAGGCGCGGCAGCTCCTCCTCGTAGCCGCTCACCTCTGCTTCATGCGTCTCGCCGCCGGCCAGCTCAACCCTGACGGTAGCCTTGCCCCGCGCCCGGATGGCGTCGGGGGTTTCTGTCACCAGGATGCGGCCGCTGCGAATTACAGCCACCCGGTCGCAGTGAAGCGCTTCATCCATCATGTTGGTCGTCAGAAAAATCGTGACGCTCCGCTGCTGCAACTCTCGGAAATGCTTCCAGAAAACTTGCTTAAGCATGGGATCGACGCCGGCTGTGGGCTCATCGAGGATGAGCAGCTCAGGGTCGCGCAGCAGGGCGCAGGCGAGGGAGGCGCGCTGGCGCATGCCGCCGGAAAAAGTGTGCAGGGAATCATCGCGCCGCTCCCAAAGGCCGACAAACTCAAGCGACTGGCGGATGCGCGCTTCCAGGTCCGTGGTCCGGTAGCCACTGCCAAAAAAAGCAAGGTTCTCCCGGGGACTGAGGTCCTCGTAGAGGGATGGATCCTGGGGCATGTAACCCAGGCGCCGGCGAACGGAGTAACGGTCACGGCTGGCGTCCAGGCCCAGGACCGTGACGGCCCCCCGGTCCGGTTTAAGGACGCCGCAAATTGCCTTGATCAGCGTCGTCTTGCCGGCCCCGTTGGGACCGACCAGGCCAAATATCTCTCCGGCGTCAACTGCAAGCGATGCCCCCGACAGGGCGGTGACGGGCCCGTAGGCCTTGTAGAGGCCATTAACATCAATGGCCGCCGCCCCGGCTTCGCCCGCCACAAGGCTCTCAACCGGAGTCAACCCTTCTCCCTGTCCTGCGGCAGCCTGTATTTTCTGGCAAAGTCCGCGGCGCTCATCGTCTCGAGATCACGCATTATCACTTCGTCAAGCTGCATGCCAAGCGCGCCGGCCAGGGCCCGGCGGCAAAAAATGAGCTTGATGTCTTTGCCGTTTAAGTCGGTGATTCGCGCCACTCGGTCGTCCCGGCCGGCGGGAACAATCTTGACGGCGTACTTTTCACTGGCCGCCCCGCTCACAAATCCACCTTGCCAAGCAGCCGCGCCGCCGCCTCAAGCGCCTGGCTCCGCGTGGTCACATGCCCCAGCTGCTGCTCTTCCTGGATCCGGTCAAGCAGCCGGCCGATAACCGGGCCCGGCTCAAGCTTAAGCTCCCTGATCAGATCATCCCCCCTCAACAGCCTGGGCGGCGGGGCCGATTCCGGGGCAAAACACATCTCCATCATCTCGCGCGCCAGCTCGAGGTGCATCTCAATATCCTGCGTGGATACAAGCCGGCCGCGGACAGAAAGGCGGTCGGACACGGACAGCATAATCAGCTCGGGGGATAGGGGCGCGGTGGCCCGCAGGTAGCGCAGGCGCGCCCTGGCGCTGGGGGGCCGCTGCTGAAGCAGGCCTTCAAAGCGCATGTGCCGCCGCACCAGAAGCGACACCGTCCGCAAGGCCTCACCCGGCGCATTCAGGCGGCCCAACAGCGCCGCCGCCATCCCGGCGCCCAGGCTGTCGTGCCCCAAAAACCGGACCTGGCCGTCATCACCGCGGGACCGGCAAAAAGGCTTGGCAATATCATGCAGCAAAGAGGCAAACATCATCACAGAGCGCCAGCCGGCGCCGCCAAAGGCGCGCTCCCGGCGGCGCCCCAGCTCTCGCGCCTGCCCGGGAAAGAAAGCGCCCGGTCCCCGCAGGACCCGGTCCAGCGCCGTCATGTTGGCCAGGGTGTGATCATATACATCCAGGTGATGGTATTCATTTTGCCCGATGCCCTTGAGGACATAAACCTCCGGCAGCAGCGGCTCAAGAAGGCCCAGATCGTCCAGGCGGCTGATGCCCCCGGCGGGAGCGGGGGCCTGAAGCAGCCGGACCATCTCGGTGAAGATGCGCTCCGGCGCGGGCCGCGCCGCCAGCGAGGCGCGGCTGCAAATCAGCTGCTCCGTCTCCCGGTCGGCCCTAAGCCCTGATTCCCTCTCCAGCCGCACCGCCCTCAGCAGCCGCAAGGGGTCGTCATCAAAGGCAGTATTGCCGGCGGCCTTGAGGCGCCGGGCGGCCAGGTCGGCGCGGCCGCCAAGGGGGTCGATGACGGCATCTGTCCCGGGAAGCTCCACGGCCATCGCGTTTACCGTAAAATCACGGGCGCGCAAATCTTCTTCAATGGAGCTCCCGCGCAGGGCGACGAAATCCCAGGTGCGCCCGGGGCAGGCAGGCTCCGCTTCACCCCGCGGCGCGGGCGGGCAGACGACGCGGCAGGCCCCAAACTGCTCCGACAGGACAAAGAAGCTGCCGCCAATGCGGTCGGCAAAACGGCGGGCCGGCTCGCGGGGGTCGCCGGCAACGGCAAGGTCAATATCCAAAGGCTCGATACCAAGCACAAGATCGCGCACCGTCCCCCCCACCAGCCAGGCGCGGCGGTTCTTTTCCCGCAGGTAGGACCGCACCGCCTCTACCGCCTCCGTCTTGATCCTGATTTCTATCCCGAATACCTTCTTTCCACCCGCGGCGAGATGGCGCAGGCGACCTCATAATTGATGGTACCCTCGAGGCGTGCTATTTCCTCAGCGGTGATCATCTCCTCTCCCTGGCTGCCGATGAGGACGACTTCTTCACCCGGCCGCGCCTGCTGGCCGGGGCCGAGGTCAACCGTGATCTGGTCCATCGACACGCGGCCGACGATGGGGAAGGAAATGCCGCCGATGAGCACCCGCCCCCGGTTTGACAGCATGCGGCTGACGCCGTCAGCATACCCTATCGGCACAACCGCGATGTAATTGTTGCCGGGAGCCGTCCAGGTGCGGCCGTAGCCGACGCTGTCCCCCTCCACAAGTCTTTTGACATCCGCCACATATGAAGTCAAAGAGAGAGCCGGCCGCAGATTGTCGGCTGCGGGATCGGCCTGGAAGGGAGACATGCCGTAAATGGCGATGCCTGCGCGGACAAAATCAAAGTGCGACTGCGGATAGCGGATGGCGGCGGCGCTGTTGGCGCAGTGAAACCGGAGCCTGGCGTGGGCGCGCAGAAGAGCCGCCTGCACGGCTTCCTCGAAAGCGCGCAGCTGAAAGTCAAAAAAATCCTCATCCTGCTCGTCGGAAGTGGCAAAATGGGTCATCACCCCCGCCAGCTCTGCCTCCGGCTGCATGGCAAGCTCATCCAGGAACCCGGGCAGGCTGCGCGGATACAGCCCCAGACGGCGCATGCCTGTGTCCAGCTTCACGTGCACCCGCACGGGGCGCCCGAGCCGGTGCGCCTCCTTGACCATCATTTTTAAAAAAGAGGTTGACCAGACCAGGATCTCGGCGCCGGCGCCGGCGGCTTTGACCGTTTCGGCCCGTGTCAGCGGACCCATGACCAGGATGGGACATTCCAGGCCCGCTTCCCTGAGCCCGGCTGCCTCGGCCGCAGTAGCGACTCCCAGTGACTCAGCGCCGGCCTCGAGGCTGGCCCGGGCCACCGGGGCGGCGCCATGGCCATAGCCGTTTGCCTTGACGACCGCCATCAGGCCGGCTCCGGGGCTGAGGAGGCCCAGCAGCGTGGCGATATTGCTGCGCACCGCGCTTAAGTCAACCGTCGCCAGCGCCCGCTGCATGAGCTAGGCCCGGGCCATGGCCCGCACAACGTCGGCGCGGGTGACGATTCCCACCAGCCTGCCCTCATCAAGCACCGGCAGCCGGTTCACCTGCCGGTCGGACATCAGCGTGGCGATCTCGTGCAGTGTGGCGTCCCTGCCAACAGAAATCACATCGGTGCTCATGATGTCGCGGACGGAGGCGGCAACCACATGGCGGAGCCTCTGTTCAAACTTTTTCATGCTTCCCAGAAAAATTACGCTGTCAAAGAGGTTGATGGAATGGGGAAAATGAACGTCTGCATCAAGCTCAACCACATCGCCCTCGGTGACCATTCCCACAACCCGGTCTTGCTCGTCGGTTACGGGAATGCCGCTTATGCGGTGCCTGGCCATCAGCTTTGCCAGCTCGTCTATGGTCGCGCCGGCGCCGATAGTAACGACATTGGCGGTCATGATGTCGGCGGCGGTTGGCTCCACTGGCATGTTTGAGGTCTCCATCTGTTCCTTTCCTGAATCTAGGTGAGGGCCGGGGCGGCCTTGCGGGCGACCCGGCCTCCCGGCCTCTAATCCTCTTTATATAAATCCGCGAAAGCCAGGGGCAGATAGTCTATCAGTTCAGAGGCGATCAGGTTGCCTTGCTCCAGGTCCTCTGCCACCAGATCGGCGGCGGCTCCATGCAGGCAAGCGCCGGCTGCCGCCGCCAGCAGCGGCTCCATCCCCCTGGCAAGCAGGGCCGCGATCAGCCCCGTCAGAACATCGCCGGCGCCGGCGGTTGCCAGGCCGGGGTTGCCGGTGGAATTGACCAGGGTTGACCTGGCATCCGTTATGATCGTGCCGCTGCCCTTGAGCACGACGACCGCTCCTGATTTTTTCGCCGCCTCGCGCGCGTACGCCAGCCGGTGCGCGTCAATCTCACCCGCCGGAACCCCCAGCAGCTTTCCCAGTTCCCCGGTATGGGGGGTGAGCACTGCGGCGGCGCGGCGCTTTTTGAGCAGGGACAGCCTGCCGGCGATGGCGTCAAGCCCATCGGCGTCAATCACAAGCGGGACTTCTGCCTGCGGCACAAAGTCGCGCACTAGCTCCGCCGTTCCGGAAGCGCGGCCCATTCCAGGGCCAACAGCCACACAGTCAAAGGACCGGGAAGCTTCCAGGAGGTCATCGAGGCAGCTCCGGGACAGCCACCCCGATCCTCCATCCGCGAGCGGCAAGGTCATCACCTCGAGCAGATTCTGCTCAAAAACCTGGTTCAGGCTGGCGGGAACCGCAGCGGTGACAACACCGGCTCCGGCCCTCAAGGCCGACTCGGAGGCCATGCAGGCGGCGCCGGTCAGCCCCGTTGACCCTCCCGCCACCAGCACCCTGCCAACACTGAACTTGTAATCAAACTGCATTTTCCGGGGAAGGATCTCCGCCAGCGGCCCCGCGTCGGCAAGAAAATGATCAGCCGGCGCGGCGCAGGCGTCCGGAATGCCAATGTCCGCCAGGATGACGTCGCCGGAGAAGTAACCTCCGGGCGTGACAAAATGGCCGACCTTGGGAGCATGGAAAGTGACCGTGGCGTCGGCCGGCAGGCAGATAGCCATCTCGCCGGTGGAAGCGTCCACGCCGGAGGCTATATCCACCGCCACCACCGGGATGCTCCGGCGCTCGGCGGTTTCGGCTGTTATCCGGATAAACTCAGCCGCCACGCCGCGGGGCTCGCCCGCAAAGCCGGTGCCAAAGATGGCGTCCACGACAACGCAATCAGCGGCCAGCGCCCGCTTAAGAGCGGCCGGCGACGGCTCATGGTCAACTTTAACGCCCGTTTTGCCGAGGATCTTCAGGTTAACGAGGGCGTCGCCGCCGTACCCGGAAGCCGGCGCAACCGCCAGGACGCGGACGCCGGCGCCGGCCAGATGCAGGTGCCTGGCGCAGACAAAGCCGTCGCCGCCATTGTTGCCCTTCCCGGCAAGAACCACAAAACAGTGGTCCTCACAGTAACTTTCCAGCAGGTACTCGGCCACAGCCATGCCTGCGCGCTCCATCAGAACAACCCCGGGGATTCCCAGCCGCTTGATGGCTGCCGAGTCGGCCCGGCGCATCTGGGCGGCGGTCAAAAGAGGCGGAAAAACAGCGTCCATGGCTCCAGCCGGTTTCTTTGCGACCTCATCTGGCATTCAGGATTGTTCATCCGCCATTCGCAATTCGACATTCGACTTTCCGGGGTCCACCATCCGGTTTATTACGGCCACGGCGACACTGGCAAAATTGCAGTGGCTGAGCGATAACGAAACCGGCCCGACGCCGGCGCTCAGGGCCGAGGCCCGCGTGGCGCCGCTTAAACGCACGCCAGGCTTGCCGCCTGCAGAGCTTGTCACCTCGATCTCCTGCCAGGAGGGCACTCCCATGCCCAGCGCTTTTCCCACTGCCTCCTTGGCGGCAAAGCGGGCGGCAAAATGGCGCGCCGGATTTGCCTTTGCCAGGCAGTGGGCCCGCTCCTGCCTGGTGAAAACCCTCTCGATCAGCTGCGGCCGCCGCTGCATCGCCCTGGCGAAACGGTCATTTTCGATTATGTCGATGCCGACAAACAAAGTTCAAAATAATCATACAATTTCCTCAGGTTCACCAGAAAAATGTCATTCTGAGTCGCCGCAGGCGACGAAGAATCTGGGTTTTAAGCCCGAGATCCTTCGGCTTCGCCTCAGGATAACAATGAACCTGAGTTAATTGAATGGCCAGTAAGTTCAAAGTTCAAAAAAATAGCAATCATTAGTTGTTTGTCAAGTATATCCCGGGGATTCCCGATTTTATCCACCATCTGCTCATCTGCTATTCCACCGTCACCGTCTTGGCCAGGTTGCGAGGCTGGTCGACGTTGCAGCCCTTGAGCTGGGCAATGTGATATGCCAGCAGCTGCAACGGCACGACCGACACCAGCGGCGACAGCATCTCCGAGGTCCTGGGCACGTACATGATATCGTCGCTGTAAGCCTTGATGCCTTCATTGCCTTCGGTCGCCACTGCGATTACGGCAGCCTCGCGCGCCCGCACCTCCTCGATGTTGGAGACGACTTTTTCATATACATGGCCGTCCGTGGCGACAACAACCACTGGCGAACCCTTGTCTAGCAGGGCGATGGGGCCATGCTTCATCTCGCCAGCCGCGTACGCCTCGGTGGGAATATAGGAGATTTCCTTCAGCTTCAGCGCCCCCTCCAGGCAGACCGGCAGGCCAACGCCGCGGCCAAGGTACAGAAAGAACGGCTGCCGGTAGTAACGCTTGGCAATTTCATGCGTGGCCGACTCGTTTTTCAGATAATCAGCCAGCAGGCCCGGGATTGTCTTCATCTCTGCCGCAATGGCGCCGATCGCATCCGGGCCCAGGGAGTTCCTGACCTGCGCCAGTTTCAGGGCAAGCAGCTGGATGGCGGCAATCTGGGCCAGGTGGGTCTTGGTGGCTGCCACGCCGATCTCCAGCCCGGCGCGCGTATAAATTACGCCGTCGGCGTCGCGGGTGGCCTGGCTGCCCATGATATTGGTTATTGCCAGCACCCGGGCGCCCATGCGGCGGGCCTGCCGCATGGCGGCAAGAGTGTCGGCGGTCTCGCCCGACTGAGAAATTCCCACCACCAGCGTCGATGGCGACAGCACCGGCTCCCTGTACCTGAATTCGGAAGCGATATCAAGCTCAACCGCTATCCGGGCCCAGTCTTCCAGCACGTAGCGCCCCACCATGCCGGCATGAAACGAAGTGCCGCAGGCAACGATGTAAACCTTGTCAATCCCGGCCAGCGCTTCATCAGAAACCAGCATCTCCTCAAGGACAACCTGCCCCGGCGCCGCCATGCGGCCGGCAATGGTATCAATAAGGGCGTCCGGCTGCTCGTAGATTTCCTTGCGCATGAACGTCTCATAACCGCTTTTTTCAGCGGCGCCCACATCCCAGTTTACCCGCGTTATCTCGCGATCCAGCCGCTTTTTTCCCAGATCAAGAACCTGGACCTCTCCCGGCGTAGCGACAAAAAGCTCTTCGTCGCCGACCACGATGACGTCCCGCGTCTCGGACAGGAAGGCGGGGATGGCGGATGCGACGAAAACTTCTTCCTCGCCGACACCGACCAGCAAGGGGCACTCCTTGCGGGCGCCGGCAATCATCTGGGGATGGCCGCTATGAATTGCGCAAAAAGCAAAGTGGCCGGCAATGTCAGCGTAGGTCCGCCGCACGGCTTCCAGCAGGTCTCCGTCGTAATGCTTCTCGATCAGATGGGCGACAACCTCGGCGTCGGTTTCAGATGTGAACCGGTGCCCCTCGCGGGCCAGTTTCTCCTTAAGCCCGGCGTAATTCTCGATGATGCCGTTGAGGACGATGGATATCTTGCCGCTGCAATCAGAGTGTGGATGGGCGTTTTCCGAGGAGGGGCGGCCGTGGGTAGCCCAGCGGGTATGCCCCAGCCCCAGCCGCGCATCCGCATGGCCGTTGCCCTTTAGCTCTCGCTCGAGGCTGTCCATGTTACCGACGGCGCGGACAACCTCGATGCTGCCGTCAACGAGGACAGACAGGCCAGCGGAGTCGTAACCGCGGTACTCCAGCTTCCGCAGGCCCTGATACAGCAGGCCGGTGCAGGATCTTGACCCTGCGTAAGCAATTATGCCGCACATGAAAAGGCGGATATTGGATTTTGGACTTTGGACATTGGATTAACCCCCTAAAAAATACACTAATCTTTACCCAGATGCTGTTTAATTGCCACGGCAACATTTTCACAAATATCATCACAAATATCAACTGTGGCTGCTTCCACCATAACCCTTATCACCGGCTCGGTTCCCGACGAACGCACGAGGATGCGCCCATTCCCTTTCAGCCGCGCCTCTTCCTCCTCAATTTTATCCCAAATTTCCTTCCTGCCATCAAGTCCATTCCGGTCTGGCACCTGCACGTTGACCAGTTTCTGCGGCAGCCTTTGCATCACCCAGGCCAGCCTGCCAAGGGGGAGTCCGGTCTCGGACATCACCTGCAGCAACAGCAGTGACGTCGCCAGCCCGTCGCCGGTGGTGCTTGTCTCAAGATTTATTATGTGCCCTGATTGCTCGCCGCCAAACCCGTAACCGCCGGCAAGCATCTCCTCCAGCACGTAACGGTCGCCCACATCTGTGGTAATCACGTCAATACCCAGCTCTTTCATGGCCAGATGGAAGCCGAGGTTCGTCATCACCGTGGTTACGACAGTGTTCCGGGGCAGGCGTCCTTTTTCCTTTAAATACCTGCCACAGACGGCCATGATGAAGTCGCCGTCAACCACATTGCCGTCATTGTCCACGGCGATGACGCGGTCGCCGTCGCCATCGTACGCCAGTCCAAGATCAAAGCCGTCCGTCCTTACGCCGGCCTGGAGCGCCCCAATATGGGTGGAGCCGCAGCCGCGGTTGATATTAAAACCATCCGGGTTGTCATTGATAAGGGCGACCCTGGCCCCCAGCAGTTTCAATGCCTGGGGAGCCGAACGAAAGGTGGCGCCGTTGGCGCAATCCACCAGTATGCCCAAGCCCGTGAGGTCGAGGTCAAAACCGCCAAGCAGATTATCCACGTAATCTGTTACCGGATGCTTGAGGATAAAGCTCCGGCCCGGGTCTGCCGGCAGCGGCAGCAGTGTCTCATCGCCGGCCAGGTAGCCTTCCATCTCAAGCTCCTGCACATCGCTGAATTTAAATCCGGAAGGGCCGAAGAATTTAATGCCGTTGTCCTGATACGGATTATGGGAGGCCGAGATCACTGCTCCCGCATCGGCGCTCTCGCTAACCACCAGGCTGGCCACAGCCGGCGTGGGAATGACGCCGGCGATCATGGCCTGGCCGCCAGAGGAGTTGATGCCGGCAACCAGGGCCGCCTCAAGCATGGAGCCCGAGATGCGGGTATCACGACCGATCAGCACCCTGGGAGCATCACCGGGAAGCACAGCCACAGCCGCCCGGCCCACCGCCATCGCCAGCTCGGCGGTAAGAGCCCGGTTGGCAACCCCGCGGATGCCGTCGGTGCCAAAAAATTTGCGAATCAAAGCGCCTCTT
>JACWAD010000052.1 GCA_014874175.1 Thermoleophilia bacterium | reverse complement strand
TGATCGATGACTCTTCCAGGGCGTTGCGAGCGGTTTCATAGGTGCCGAAGTGTGTCATGACGGCCTGCTCATGAGGCTTGTCTACCTGAAGACTGTGAAAAAGCCCGCCAGGCACCTGGTTGTCGGGGTCCATGGTATCGCCTATCTGGGGAATAATCAAAACAAATCCCATCCAAATGACAAAACTGATCAGCAGCGCTGTACTCAGCTGCTTCGTGAAGCTGGCCAGACCCATCGATAGCGAGCTCCAGAACATGAGATAGACCCAGGCGTCGGACAGGCTGAGGCCAATCTTTGCGGCATCGGATGATGAAAGAGCCGCTCCACCAACCAAGCGCAGCATCGCCAGAATGACCAGCGACAGACACACGATGATCAAGAACCAGACTGTGGCCAGGGCGGCGAGCTTACCGGCGGCTATGTCAAGCGGGCCGGCAGGCCGGCTGAAGAGCAACCGCAGGGTGCCCCGGTATTTTTCCTTCGCGATCGTCCCGTAGCCGACAATGATCGCCAGGATGGCGCCGATGATCTCGATGTACTCAAAGCTGCCGCGGAGCTGTTGCAGCGGAGAAAGCTGAGGTGGCGTCTGCCGGACAGTTCCCCCGCTCTGTTTGATCGCTTGGACGTAATTATTGAAGTCGGAAAGTTGCTGGCGGAAATCTATCGCCGAGATCAGGAGCGAAAGCGCCACAACCAGCGTCAGCGTCGCGCCGAGCGCAAGAAAGTAACGGCTCTTTAGCACGTCCCGGCTTTCCTTGAGGAAGATTGTCCACACCGCCTTACTCGTAGAACGGCCTCCTCATTGTCTCGCGCCTGGTGGCAAGAAGCGCCGCGCCGCCGCTCAGCAGCGCCACGACGGCCAGGGACGACCAGTCATACAGATGAGACTGGCCGGTGCTCTCATTCAGCTGCAGGGACCCGCTGCCGGCATTCTTGAAGCGTTCCGTAACCGAAACCGGTTGCAGAACATCGCGGTTAAAAGTAAAGAATGGCCCCTGCGAAACCGTTTGGGCCGGAACCGGGTTGAGCAGTGAGACGGGGTGCTCCGCGGTTCCCAGCTGCGGTATCACAAAAACCATCAGCGCCCAGAGGAGAATCGGCACCAGCAGGGCGCTGGTCTCACGCCTGCTGATGGCGCCCGAGATGAATCCCATGGTCGAAAATGGAAACAGGAAGAGCCAGGCAAGCACGCTGAACTGCACCAGCTTCGTCGTATCCGGAAGCGAAAGAGCCTGGCCCCGGATCAGCCAGACGACAATCCAGCTCATCATCGCTGTTACCACCAGAATGAAGCCGGTCAGGAACTGGATTCCCAAAAGCTTGCCGGCAACGTACTGGCCGGTGGTGATCGGCCGCGAAAAGAGCAGATCGATTACCCCCGCCTTGCGGTCGGCAACGGTGGACCGCACCCCCAGCAGGATCGCCGCAAGGGCACCAATCAGGATCACATAGATGATCGTGTTTTTGATCAGTTCGAGAGGTTGCTGCGCGGCGAAAGGGTCGGGCGCCGTGGTTGCCCCTTCCCGCCGGGCTTCCTGGTAAACGCTGTTGACAGTGTGATGCGTCTGCCATCCGATAAACCCCGACAGTAGCACCATGCCGATGAAGATAGCGAGCAGCAGCATCGCCATCTGATTGGTTCGCGCAGAGCGAAGCTCCTGCCTGGCAATTACAAGAATTGCGCTGTTCACGTCCGGGATGAACCGATCTCGAGGTAAATATCTTCCAGTGAGGCGTGGCCGGGGAAGGCCAGGATCGTGCTCTTGAGCGAATCGTGGTAGAGTAGTTTACCGTTACGCAGGATGCCGATGCTGGTGCAGGTTTTTGTGACCTCGGCAAGCGAGTGTGTGTTCATGAAGATTGTCATGCCGAGATCGCGGTTCAGGCGCTTGATGCTCTCTCGCAATTCGATCACGCCTTGCGGGTCCAGTCCTGATGTCGGCTCGTCGAGGAAAAGCACCGCCGGCTGGTGCAGGATGGCCTGGGCGATGCCGGCCCTCTGCCGCATTCCCTTGCTGAAAGTCCCGAGCTTCTGGTCATCGTGACCGGTGAAACTAAGAAACTCGAGCACTTCAGAGATCCTTTTCGCCGGCTCGGCCAGCCTGGACAGGCGGGCAAAATAAAGCAGGTTCTCCCGCAACGTCAGGGCGTCGTAAAGCTCCACGTTTTCCGGCAGGTAACCAATGCGGCGGCGCACTTCCCCGCCGCTGCGAACAATGTCAAAGCCGCAGACCTCGGCTGTGCCGGAACTCGGCCGCAGCAGCGTCGTGAGCAAGCTGACAGTGGTTGTCTTGCCGGCGCCGTTGTGGCCCAGCAGCCCGAAAATTTCGCCGGAGCCGATCGCCAGGCTGAGATCATCGAGGCCCATCCTGGCCCCGTACTGTTTGCCGAGACTGCGGGTACGAATGACAAATTCAGACATATGAACCTTTCTTACACGATAAAGATGAAAACCGCGTGAAAAACAGCTCTGGAAAACATGACCGCCAGCGGCGGATAAAACGCTCGATGCCGGATGCGGGAGGCCAGGATGTACTGGCCTCCCGCAATGGCATCTATTGGCTGCTAAACAACGCCGGGCTGCTACTCGACGCCTTTGACCTGATGGTCAGCAGCGGTCCCCGCCTGGTCCTCATGTCCGCCGGGCC
>JACWAD010000051.1 GCA_014874175.1 Thermoleophilia bacterium | reverse complement strand
TCGTTGACTATCTGGAGATGTTTTACAACGCGAAAAGACTTCATTCACACCTGGGCTATGTCAGCCCCAGGCAGTTTGAGGAAATGTGGTATCTTGGGAAAGCGGCTTAGCTGAGTGTCCATTTTTACCGGGCCATGTCATCTTCGCCGCCAATTATATCGAGCAGTGAAAGATCGTTTTCTTCTCCCGAGCCGGTGTCAAGAGAAGCCACAGAAATGCTCTCCGCGCTTTCCAAGCCTTCAATCACGTCTTCTTCACTGATGCCCATTTCCCTTGCGATCTCGGAAACGTTTGGAGACCTGCCATGCTGCTGCGAAAATCTCTGCACTGCATTGTTGAGTGCATGTGACCTTTCCCGGAGGCCCCTGGGCAAGCGAATCGTGGATACCCGGTCGCGGTAGTACCGTTTCAGTTCTCCGACTATTGTGGGTACTGCATAAGTTGTAAATTGCACATTTCTGTCAGGATCAAACCTGTCGATTGCTTTCAGCAGGCCCATTGACGCTACCTGGACCAGGTCATCCAGCGGCTCGCCCCGGTTCAGAAAACGGCGGGCCAGGGAATGGGCAAGATCAAGATGGGCACCTACAAGCAAATTCTTGATCCCAGGATCGCGGTTTTTTTTGTACGTGCGAAACAGCGACTGCACCTGCTCCCTGTCAAGGACGTTGTTGGCTCGCCGAGGCAATTAACTGGTGGGCAGTTTTTTTTCAATTGTGATTTCGAATCCCCCATCGGGGCTGGGGGCTTCTTTAACGCCGTCGGCCACTTCTTCGAGAATGAATCGTGCGTAGCGGTCTACCTTGTTAGCGCCGCCGAGAACGCTCCTGGAAATACCACGCATGACGATTTCGAGACGGTCTGAAAAGATATTGTAACGGATGCTCAAATCAGGCGGATTTTCATCGGACAGATGCAGCCTGAACAATTCTTCAAGCGCTGTTTGAACGTCGTCCGACTCGTCCAGGTTAAAACCTGATTTACCCGCCAAGCCTGCAGTAGCCAGGCGGACTATTTTTGATAAAGCATTTTTTTGATATAAGGTCAGGCAGACAGTCTCTGACGGTTTTGCTTGAGACAAGGGCACCTCCACTCCCTGCGGTAGCCTCGCTGCAGCTGCCGTAGCCATGGTTTATACCCACTTTGGTAGAATTGAAAAAGGATATCGGCGCCGCCGGGAAAAAATTTACAATTTGCTATAATTTGTCTTTGGAAATAAAAAAGAAATGGAAGCCAGGATGAGTAGCAGCATGGAAAAAAAGGCTCCCCGGGAAAGCTGCCTGCTTCACGAGGCAAACGGACTGGAAGCATGGTGCACGCGGGAAAAATGCATTTACTGGCGGCTGCTGGATGCGCAGGACATTGAGGTCAGCAACAGTGAGGCGTGCGGACTCCAGCATTTTGGCATCATTGGAAAGATCGACTCCAAAACGGCCAAGTGGCTGCTGAACATGAAAAACCGCCTTGAAAACACGACCCCGGAGGCAGGAAAGGCAAGGATAAATTTCCGCCGCCGCGAAAAACAATAAAAGAAGTTTGCAAGTTTATCCGGTTAGATTTCGGGTAAATTGCGATTGAGGAATTAAAAGTTCCCCGGTGAGCAAAGTGGAACTAAAAGGTAGAAAAGTTGGTATATTTGTGGCCCCTGGCTTTGATGACGGACAGGTTATCAAGGCTGTTGAAATCCTGCGGGATATGAAAGCGGAAGTCAGGGTGATCTCGCAGGGTGAGGCTCTTGCGGGGCCGGTTGCCGGAATGCGGGGGGCTTTGTTAAGTCCGAACGTGCAACTGCCGCGCCTGGCGGCGGCGGGGCTGGATGCAGTCATAATTCCGGGCGGTAATTCAACTGCGGCGCTTCAGTCAGATACAATGGTGCTGACGCTGCTGATGGAAATGCAGGAGGCCGGGAAGCCAATCGGGGCCGTTGGCAACGGGGCGATGGTGCTTGCTTCTGCCGGGCTGGTAGACGGGAAAAGGGTAACCGGCGACTTCCGCATCAAAAGGGCGCTTGAGGAATATGGAGCCACCTTTTTTGGCCAGGGGCTTGTAGTTGACCGTAATGTTGTGACTTCCCAGTCGGAAAAGAATCTGCCTCATTTTGTGGAAGCAATAGCATTTCTGCTTGAGCCGGCACCGACGTTGCGTTGACATTTTATGCTAGGCGGCTACGCCCTCTGAATCGGTTGTCTGAAAGATGTCTGCAGGCGGCCCATTGACACGGGTGCCCGCCCATAGACTTTAATATTCTTCTTCCCGGAACAACTCACTCGCCAGCATTTTAGCCTCTCAATGTCTATAAGTCTATAATGTTGTCATGAAGAAAATACTGGTTGTTGATGACGAGCCCGGTGTCAGAAAGCTGGTATCGTCTTACCTGAAAAAGGAGGGGTTCGAGATTCTTGAGGCGGGAGACGGAGCCGCCGCCCTGAGCCTGGCGCGCCGGCAGAGGCCCGACCTGGTCGTGCTTGACCTGATGCTGCCGGAGATAGACGGGCTTGAAGTCTGCCGCATCCTAAGAAATGAGTCAGACGCCTTCGTGATTATGCTCACTGCCAAGGCTGAAGAGACTGACATGCTGGTCGGCCTGGGGTTGGGTGCGGATGATTACCTTGTCAAGCCCTTCTCCCCCCGGGAGCTGGTGGCGCGGGTAAAGGCGGTCCTGCGCCGGGGCAGCAGGGGAAAGGTGTCATACTCTTTTTTAGAGGCGGGCCCACTGCGGCTTGATCAAACCCGGCACGAGGCATTTGTCAAGGGCCGGCGACTTGACCTTACCGCCCGCGAATTTGAGATCCTTGCCCATCTGCTCAAGCGGCCGGGAATGGTGTTTACCAGGGAGCAGTTGCTGGAACAGGTGTGGGGGTACAATTTTTATGGCGATCCCCGGGTGGTTGACGTGCACGTCGCAAAGCTAAGGAAAAAACTGGAAAAAGATCCCGCCCGGCCGGGCTATATTAAGACGGTGCGCGGGATCGGCTATAAACTTGGTGTTGAGGGAAAAAGGTGAAACCGGGGCAAATACAAATTAAGTGGAAACTGCTGGCATCTTTCCTTGCAGTTGTTATTGTCTGCATTATTGTGGCTCTGATTGTTATCAGGCAGCTGACAATCAGCTCCTACGATCAGCACCTGAGCGAGATGGCGGCCATGGGCATGAGCGGCATGATGGGGAGTGGCGTCTCGCCCAGCCTGCAGCAGGCCCTTCAGGATACGTTAAACACCTCCCTGCTTTGGGGCGGTCTGATTGCGGCGGGAGCCGCAGCGCTGATAAGCCTGTTTATCTCGAGGCGGATAACCGTGCCGATCCACGAGATGGCTGCGGTCACGAATAAGATGGCCTCCGGCGATTACAGCGAGCGCGTCAAGGCCGGCCCGGGTGACGAAATAGGCAGCCTGGCAAAAAGCCTCAACAGCATGGCTGCCAGCCTAGAGGAATCGGAGCGCCAGCGGCGGGAGCTTATGGCCAACATCGCCCATGAGCTGCGAACGCCGCTGACAAGCATCTCCGGCTACATGGAAGGGTTTTCTGACGGGGTTATTGCTCCCTCGCCGGAGAATTACCAAATCGTCCGGGCGGAAGCAGCCCGGCTCAGCCGCCTGGTGGATGATCTGCAACGGCTTTCCAGGGCGGAAACCGGCCAGGAAAAGCTGAACCTGATGGATGTCGGCGCCGAGTCATTCCTAAGCCGCGTCAGCAAGAAAATGGAGCCGCAATACATTGACAAAAATGTGGTCCTCATGGTCAACGTCGACCCGGGAACTCCGCCCGTCAGAATAGACGAGGACAAGATGAATCAGGTGTTTGTAAACCTTCTTGGCAACGCTCTTAGGTACACCGACCCGGGAGGACGGGTAACTATGGCGGCCCGGGGCGGAAACGGCCGCGTGCAAATAAAAATCACCGATAGTGGTAGCGGCATTGCTGCTGAAGACCTGCCCCATATTTTCGAGCGCTTTTACCGGGCCGACAAGTCTCGCTCTCGGGAAAAGGGCGGCAGCGGCATCGGCCTAACGATTGCGAAGCGGTACGTCGAACTGCAGGGCGGCACGATCGAGGCCCGGAGCAGGCCGGGGGAGGGGGCATCTTTCAGCCTGTTCCTTCCCGCGGTGACGGCCAAGAGCTAAAGGAAAAACCGCGAACGAACAACTACCGCATTTCTTCATAGATTCTTCATATCAGGTTCATTCTTCCTTCACCCGCCTCAGGCAGAATAATGGCAAGATCAAACTCTGAAGGAGGATTTCAATGTCAATGTCAAAACTTGCCCTGATTTCAGGCATGATTGCAGCAGTTGCTCTTTTTGGCGGAGCCGTAGTTCTGGCTAAAAGCAGCTTTAACAGGGCTCAGTCTCCTGCCGGGGCGGTTGCGCCCTTTGGGCAGAATGGCTATGGGCAGGCTGTGCAGGACGGCAATGGAAACGGTTATTACGGCACGCCGCGTCCGGGAGCAGGCGGAAGCTACGGCCCGGGAATGATGGGCGGCGGTTTTGGCTACGGCCCGGGAATGATGGGATCTTACGACTACAACGGCTCCGGCTCCACACTATGGGACCAGATGCGGAGCGCGATGAGCAGCGGCAACTGGAACGAGATGTATCAATTGTGCCGGGGCTACTTCAACAAAAGCAGTTATTAAAGCAAGGCGGGCGCTCAATCCGTAAGCGGAATTGCCGGATATATTTCACAAAAAAGAGGAGGAAAAAATTCCCTCCTCTTTTTCTTTTCTTATTGAGGAACTGCTGGCTAGGCGCTTTTCTTGCGCCCCTTCCTGAGCAGCTGAACGGCGCCGCCGACGCCAATGATACCCGAACCGGCCAGAAGAGCTATGGCGATGCCGGTACTGGGAAGAGCTCCCCTGGAAGAGGAGCTTGCTGTCGCCAGGCGGGTGCCGCAGCCGAGGTTATTATAAACGGTGTTATAATCAGTTAGCACGGACTGATACGAGGAAAGGCTGCTCAGCGTCTGACAGGCGGCCGACAGCTGCGTTTGGCTGAACCCGGCCAGACTGCCGCCGGAAGCCGCTGTATTGTAGATATTGATAAAGTCCTGGGTAGAGATGCCTGCTTGCGAGGCGGCACCAACCAGAGCATTATTGACAGCGGCGTACTGGCTGCCGCTGCTGCCGCTGGGAAACGCCGCCAGTGCAGTTCCGGCAAGAAACATCAGCATTGTCAGAAACAAAACAAGAATGGTTGCCGTCCTTCTCATCGAATCACCCTTTCCTTTTGTCAGTTGATGCGGAAAAAAAGATGTAATGCTTATGTGCAATCTTTTTTCATGCGTGCGGCTATTATTCATGCCACTATTTACGGATGTTCTACGACAGACTTTAATGTCCTCCCCAAATTATCGAAAACATATACCCCTGGAAGGGCAAAGTCAATAATAGCAAATTAAATAAGTTTCAATATATTAAACTTAAACGGCGATAAACGTGCGCCCGGGCACAGGTCATTTGCAATCAGGAAATTATTGGTTCATAGTTTTTTTCGGGCAAGTATTATAGTTGACACAACAGTACATCTTTAAATGGAGAAGGAAGAAGAGGCCGCCCGTCAAGGAAGCCAGGGCGCAAGAAAGCTGAAATACCTGAAAGGCGCCTTTGTGCTTGTCGCCGTGGCTGCTATCGCGCTGGCGCTTGTTCCCTGGTATTCCGGGAGGCTGGTCGACCGTTCGCTTGACCAGGCGGGCAAGGGATATCAGGTTGAATCCCTGCACAGCGCCGAGTCCGCCGCCAGCTGGGATCCAGTGTCCATTGACGCGCTGCTGGCGCTGGCCGGAGCCGATGAAAGAATGGGGTGGCAGGAGCAGGCTCAGAAAACCCTGGAAAAAGCAACGCGATTGGAGCCTTTAAACTACCTGGTCTGGGAGCAGCTTGCGATCTACGAGCGCGACTACTGGCACAAGAAAGCATCGGCAAGAGAGCATTTTGCCAAGGCCATATCGCTAAATCCACAGGACGAGCAGCTTAGGCAGGAAGCCGCGATGTCGGCAAGGGGGAGTTAGGCAGTCAGTTAGGCAGTCAAGGGGAATCAAGCTGAGGTTCAGGGGCGCTCATCCCGGCGATCTCGTACGCAGGGGCGGCCGGTGCTTTTTCATCATACGGCGCATAATTGTCAAGCAGCTGCCTGAGCTGTTTTTTAATCTTGCCGTGGTCCTGGGAGAATGCAGAGGCGAGCAGGTCGTTGACGTCAGTGATAATATTTGCCGTCGACCAGCGGGGGGTCTGGATGCGGTAAATTTTTTCGTGGGCAGACGGCTCACGGATCTCGTTTCGGCCAATAAGATGTTCATGCAGTTTTTCTCCCGGCCTCAGGCCGGTAAACAGGATATCTATGTCTTCTCCGGGCTTTATAAGAGCAATCATCTGGTTTGCCAGATCGATTATGCGCACAGGCCGGCCCATTTCCAGCACATAGATCGCG
Organism: Thermoleophilia bacterium; assembly: GCA_014874175.1. Classification (GTDB taxonomy): domain Bacteria; phylum Actinomycetota; class Thermoleophilia; order BMS3ABIN01; family BMS3ABIN01; genus JACWAD01. The sequence continues at coordinate 6,530 of JACWAD010000051.1, read as the reverse complement.
TTCTGGTCCGGGAAGGCCGCCGCCTGCAGCACCAGATCAACTGCTTCGGAGATGAGCATGAAAAAGCGGCTCATCTCCGGGTGTGTGATTGTCACGGGCCCCCCGGCCAGGATCTGGCTCCTGAATATTGGCACTACGCTGCCGCGGCTACCCAGCACATTGCCAAAACGGACGGAGCAGTAGCGGGTGAGCGGGTAAATCTGACCCAGCCCGGCCACCAGCCGCTCTCCCAGGCTCTTTGTCGCGCCCATGATATTGACGGGCTCGACAGCCTTGTCGGTGGAGATGTTGACAAAGCAGGCGGCGGAGTATGAACCGGCCAGCCTGGCGACAGTAAGCGTTCCCAGGACATTGTTAAGGACGGCCTCATCAGGCTGAAGCTCCATCAGTGAGACATGTTTGTAGGCGGCGGCATGGAATACAAGGCTGGGCTTAAACTGGCTGAAGATGGCTTCCATCCGCCCTTCGGACTTGATATCGGCGATGAAGAGGTCGTGATTGCGGAAGAAAGTGCGCTTAAGCTCCTCATGCACCTGGTAGAGGGCTGATTCATCATGGTCAACCAGCACTATCCGGGCCGGGTTGTGATAGCTGATCTGCTTGACCAGCTCAGATCCGATCGATCCGCCGGCGCCGGAGACAAGGACCGTCTGGCCCTTGATAAAGTCTCTGATTTGTGAATAATCGGTCTGAACCGGCTGGCGCCCGAGCAGGTCCTCGATCTGGATATCACTGATGTTGTCGACGCCGACCTTGCCTAAATGCGTGCTCTGCAGAGGCCTGACCGTCTTGACGGCCCTGCCGGTGCGCTGCGCCAGATCGACAATCCGCTGGAATTCGGACATGTGAGCGCTGGGCGTTGCAATCAAAACCTCATCGGCGTCGTGCTTCTCCACGACCTCCGCCAGCCGGCCGGTGGGGCCGTAAATGGGGACGCCATGAATTTCCATTCCCTGAAGATCAGGATTATCGTCCACGATGGCCACCGCTTCAAACGCCATTTTTGGATCCTTCTGGATGCTCCGGATGATCATCTCGCCCGCGGCGCCGGCTCCAACCACGAGCAGCCGCACGCGCGGCCTGATCTCCCTCAGAGACCGCTCGTAAAACACGCGTGGATAGAAGCGCACAACCGACATCAGAATAAACGAGGCAGCGCCGCCGATGGGCACCATCGCCAGCACCCGCAGCGGCGATGAATGCATCACAAAAAAGCCGATCATGAGCAGCATAGGCATCGCTACCACCGCCGATCTGACAATTTTCAGCGCCTGGTTAAGCCCCGCGTACCGTCCCACGATGCGGTAGAGGCCGAATTTCAGGTTCAGGAGACACTGGACAGCGACGGCAAAGGGAATGAACAGCAGCAGTTCGTTGTAATAATCGAGCGGCGCCCAGCGGGCAAACAGGACCAGCGCCGCCAGCGTATAGGCATTGACGACGATGCAGGCATCGACCAGAATCGCCAGCGACTGCCGCCTCAGTTGTTTAAGCAAAGCCAGTCCCAAATAGTCTCTCCAAGTCAAGTGTCAGTTTAAACCTAATTCCGCTCCTTTACAATTTGCCGGCGGCGGCCCTCCCCTCACTGGCGAGGCCGTTAAGCAGCCCGGCAAAAACCCAAAAGCAGATGAAAAGCGACCACCAGACCAAGGCATCAAATGTAAGAGCGTCGAGGCATATTGCGGCCAGACCCGCGAATACGGGTACCAGCTTCCTGCGGTGCGCTCCGGGCCGGAACACGCCTCTCGCTCCCTGATAAAACAGCAGAATGAGAAATAATACGAACAGCGCAAATCCGACGACTCCCTCCTCCAGAATATAATCTAGATAATAATTGTCAACTGCCGCGGGATGGGCATGTGTCAGACTGAATTTTCGCAGCAAATTGCTCATGTTTATCATCGACGCCGGCCCCTTTCCTTGACCAACGCCGAAAACCGGGTTCTGCTTGATGCCCTGCCAGGCGTAACCCCACACGAGCATCCTGCCATGAACGCTGCTTTTAAGTCTGATCATCGTCTGCCGGGTGACTGGCTGCCAGAGAAATATCAAAGGCAATAAAACAACCACAGCCAGTACAACCATAAAAATGAGCTTTTTCATGTCGCGTTTTCGAAGCAGCAAAAGCAGGAATGCTGCACCCATAAGCGATGTGACCAGCCAGCTGCCCTTGGCAAAAGTAAATGGTATTGACAACATGCACAGTAATGTTGATGCCATACCGAAAATTCTGATTTTGCTGCTGTTTCCCGCGAAGCTAATGTAACCGCAAACGGGCAGCGCCATCGCCAGGAATGCGCCGAACACGGCCGGGTGGAGAAGTGTTGAGCCTATGCGAGGAAAAATATTTTGCGGGTCCGGATCAGCCACACCCCAATCAGAGGCAAGATTATGTCTGAAAAATACAAGCTCAGCCAATCCGAACAACGCAGCAGCCGCCGTCAGGCCGGTGAACGTTGAGATTATACCCTCGAAAAATTCCCGGCGTTTTGCCAGCTCAGAAGCCAAATAAAAAAGACCAATGCCGGCAACAGCGTTGGCGACGGTATGCGCGTTTGGGCCTCTGAACGTAAAATATGCAAACGCGGCAAAAAGGGCATAATCGATGGTTCCTGGTTTTAAATGAACCTTCTGCCGGACCATGACAATTCCGGCCCAGAGAACCAATACCAGACAAAGCGCCAGGGGCGAATACACACGGGTGTGCGCCTGAATTAGATCTGGCATGCCCAGGACCGCGATGACAAGACTTAAAATCACCGCCGCCGCCGCCATCGGATGAGGCCGGACCAGTACCCGGAGCCAAGCCCGATGGGAGGCAGTTTCCTTTATTGGGGCTGGTTTAACAACGCTCATTTTGTCAAATTTGTTGACAGAAAGAATAAATAATGCCTGGAAATTAAAGATTACAGTATCATGTCCTTATCATGTCCTGTCCGCAAACAAGGAAGAATCCCTCAAAATCAAGAGCAGTGTTTTAAAAATTATTTTCAGGTCTTTGATCAAAGATCTGCTCCTGATATATTCATGGGCAAGCCTGATTTTTTCCGGGAGAATTCTCTTGACATATTCATCTTCCGAGCCATCATGAAGGGCCAGCAGTTCAGATTCGTTCCTGAACCTGATTGAAGCCAGGTCGGTAATGCCAGGTTTCACAGCCAGAATCCTGTCAAAGTCATCAGGAAACATGTCTACATATTTTCTGATCTCGGGACGGGGGCCGACGAGACTCATCTCGCCCCGCAGAACATTAACCAGTTGAGGCAATTCATCAAGTTTTGTCCGTCGCAAGTAATGACCGGCGCGGGTAATCCGTGGATCGCCGGCTACAGTCAGCCCCGCCGCCGTGCTTCCCGCTACTTGATCCATTGATCGAAATTTCCAAATATTAAACGGCCGCCCGTACCGGCCTATTCTTTCCCCTTTAAAAAAAACAGGTCCTGGAGAATCCTTCTTGATCCAGATGGAAATCACCACAAATAAAGGCGTTAATAAAATCAGCGCCAAGAAAGACACCGTTAGATCCAGTATTCTTTTACAAATTTCTTGAGATCCTCCAATCTTCATACGTTGGAATGATGGTCCAAAAGATATTTGACTGCAGCAGTGACATAATCCACATCTTCGTCTGCCAGACCAGGGTGTAGCGGCAGCGTGATAATCCTGTTGAAGTTACTCGACGCTACGGGAAAATCTGATTCTGAATAGCCGTATTTTTTTTGAAAGTGCGAGTGAAAATGCAAAGGAATAAAGTGAACGCTCGTGCCGACGTTCATTTTTCGCAATTCTTCGATAAACAGATCGCGGTCAATGTCGATGGCGTCAAGATTAAGGCGGATGACATAAAGGTGCCACGCAGAAGAGATTTCATCCCCCTCGGCCGGGAGCTGAAGCTGCTCAATATTTGCAAATGCCGAATTGTAGCGCCGCACAATCTCCCGCCGGCGTGCTTGGAAAGACGGCAGCCTGCGTAGCTGATGCAGGCCTATGGCAGCCTGGATATCTGTCATATTGCTTTTAAAACCGGGTAGGATGACATCATATTTCCATGTTCCTTCCTTGCTGTTGCGCCGGTGCACGTCACCACTCATGCCGTGCAGGCTCCACACTCTCGCCTGCCTGATAAAATCGGTGTCCCCTGTTAGCATGCCGCCCTCGCCAGTCGTAATATTCTTCGTGGCGTAAAAACTGAAAGCCGCTGTCGAACCCTGCCCGCCAATGCTGCGACCTTTATAACTGGCCGATAGTGCGTGGGCAGCGTCCTCGATTATATTTAAGTTAAAACGTAATGCCATTTCGTGAAGTTGATCCATTTCGCAAGGATGCCCGTACAAATGAACCGGCAGAATGGCGCGCGTTTTTTCGGTTATTGAGGATCTCACTTGATTCGCGTCAATGTTTAAAGTATCCGGTTCGACGTCAACCATCACTGGCATCGCACCAGCCTGCTCGATCACGTGAGCTGTTGAACAAAAAGTCATCGGGGTAGTGATTACTTCATCGCCGGGTCCAATCCCGTATACCGCCAGGGCAATCGCGAGGGCGCTGGTTGCTGAATTGACAGCCAGCGCCGCCGGCGCACCCAGAAATTCAGCAAATTCTTCTTCAAAGCGGTTTACTTTAGGGCCCGTGGTGATCCAGCCGGACTTTAGAGTGTCCACAACCGCCGCGATCTCATCGCTGCCGATGAAAGGCGGGCTGAACGGGAGAAAATCTTTTCTAACTTTAAATTGACCTTTGCTCATATATATAAATTTAAAATACTAGAATTAACTAACTAGTTACTTTTCTAATTCGATAACACTGAGCCAACAATAATTTCGTAGCATTGGAAAGATTCGGATCAGAAAATCATCTAAATCGTTGAGGGAGTTTAGCAATATTTCTGCTATCTCATACTTGCCGATGCGTTTCAAAAACGGGGAAAGCAACACAGAAGTCAAGTAGAATTCTCGATGATTGACAATCGTGAATAATTTTCCTATTTCTATTATTTTTTCCAAATTGAGCCGGTCTGCGATTCGCTCGCGCTCGCGCACACTTGGTAACATGCGCCGCAATTTGAGCAGGGGATGATTCGCAAGCGATTCATTGGAAAACAGGGCGCGCCCGCCCGGCTTTAAAACCCGAAGGCATTCATGACTGAATCTTTCTCTATCGAGGAATAACAACACAGAATTGCCAATGATCAGATCGAAATAGTTATCGGAAAATTCAAGGTGGTTAGCATCCATCAGGTCAAAGTGGACTCTATTTTCAAGACCCATGATTCGTACTTTTTCTTGAGCCCGTACTAGCCGGGCTTGGGAAATATCAATACCCCAGACTTGATTTGATTTTGCCGCGAGCGTAATTGCATCAGTTCCATCGCCACAGCCGACATCAAGTATTTTGAAATTACTATCCCATTCACCGAGCAATTTACGACAATATTCTTCACTTTGCCGGAAGAAATTTGTGGGTTCAAAATCAAATAACAAGAAACTAGGATGTTTTCGCTCCTCAGCATCAAAGAAAGTCTGTATAGAAGCAAGCCCGTCTTTCAAAGTTTCGGGATTCAATGATATTTACCTCGCGCCAATTTATCATGAATTAGTTGTTGATAAACTTTCCATAAATCATTCTGCATTTTGTCTTCATCAAAATGGAGCGCAAAACGACCAGCAGCGGCACGGCCGTATTTCTTTCGGAGTTTTTCATCCCGCGCCAGACTGATAATTTTTTGTGATAATTGCAGATCATCGCCCGGCTCTACCAGCGCGCCACTTTCGCCATCAACTATCAATTCTTTATTGCTGGCGATATTCGTCGTAATAATTGGCTTCCCCATCGCCATTGCTTCCATGATCGAGATAGATAAGCCCTCCCGCAAGGTTGGCGACACAATCAAATCGCATGCATTTAATAGCTCGCCAACATTGACGCAAAAACCTGTGAATATGATGATATTTTCCAAACCAAGCTGAAGAGAAAGCTCCCTTAATGAGGCGGCTGAAGGACCATCGCCCACAATCACCAGCCTTGCGCCTGGAATTTGCGTTATTGCCGGACGCATTGCGCGCAGCAGGCTTTCGAGGCCCTTCTGTGGCGCCAGCCTGCTGACAGTGCCTATCACGAAGGCGTCTTCCTTGACGCCCAGCTCGCGGCGAACGGCTGCCCGCGGCCTGCCGGCTTTCAACCGCTCTGCAGAAATTCCATTATGAATCGTACAGATCTGATCCGGCCGGGCAATCCCTAATTGAATCGCCCACTGGCGGTGAAACTCGCTCACGGTGATAATTTTGTCGCACCAGCGCGCCGCCATGCGTTCCATAGCCGCATAGACCTTGATTGATAATAATGACGATGCCTCATGAAATGCAAAGCCATGCACCGTATGAATTATTACGGGCACGCGAGCAAATCTGCCGGCAGCCCTGCCAAGCATACCCCCCTTTGACGTGTGGGTATGGATTATATCGATTTTTTGCTTCCTGCATATCTGGCACAATTTATGAAATGCAATTGAATCAAGATAGGGGTTGATAGCG
>JACWAD010000050.1 GCA_014874175.1 Thermoleophilia bacterium | reverse complement strand
ATCTGATATCGTTCTTCCTGGGCAAGCTGCGTGTAACATCTCACAAGTGCTCCTTTTACTTAGTCGTTTTAGAAGCACTGATGCTACTGCAGCTTGCCTCTTAAAACGACCTCATGTTGCACTTGGGAGTTGAATCCGCCGGGTCAATTAAAACAGGTTTTGCCAGAAACGAACAAGGCGGTTTTAACACCGGAGTAAAAAGTGTTTTATTTACGGCGGTTCGCTCCGGCGACTGATTTGTGGCCCGTACGCCTGTCGATCAGGATCGTTCCGCTTTCTTCGCAACCCTGCAGCTCCTCGAATTTTTCCAGGAGGTCGGGAAGCTGGCTGTCGATCACCAGGTAGCTTCCAGAAGGAGAGCTGACCCTCGCCGACCTGTAGCCGCATGACGGGCAGGGCTGGAATTTCCGGGGGAAGGCGGTTTCAATAGTTGCTTTGCAATAAGGACAGTCAATTTTTTTCATGCACTAAGAATAGCCAAATAAGGCAACCACGTCAATAAAGTTAAACTAGTTTGCTTAGCGGGGGGGGGCGGATGGGAGAGCGATGGTTTGATGTGCTTTTTTCATAAGCCTGATAGCCGGCCTGGTGAGCGCTGACGGATTCCTATGGAGCGGGAGAGCAATGGAGGCAATGCCCAGCAATATGTGCCTTATCGGCGCCGGCCTTACCATCGTGGTCGCCGTGGCCCGTTCTGCTTCAAAGCAGAACGGGCTGAAAGCCTGGACACTGCATTTGCTAAAATCTTAAGCATGATTCCTCCTAACAAGGAAACGCCCGCCCGCATCCTCATAGTCGAGGACGACGAGAGCATCTCCGAAAGCATCTGCTACAACCTTAAAAAAGAGGGATTTTCCTGCCTTCAGGCGGCCGATGGGCTAAAGGGCCTCAGGCTGCTCAGGAGCGGGAAGCCGGACCTGCTGATACTGGACCTGATGCTGCCGCTAATGGACGGCTGGAAATTGTGCCGCCAGGCCCGTCAGGAAGGATTTGACCTGCCGGTGATCGTGCTCAGCGCACGCACCAGCGAGTTTGACAAGGTTGAGTGCCTGTCAGCGGGGGCAGACGATTACATTACCAAGCCTTTCGGCATGGCCGAACTCATGGCCCGGGTGAAGGCCCAGCTGCGCCGCGCTCGAGGCGGGGTAAAAGAAACCAGGGAGAATCTGATCGAGGCGGGACCGATCATCATCGACCCGGCCCGGAAGGAAGCCCTGGCTCAGGGCCAGTCGCTCAAGCTGACGCCAAAAGAGTTTGCCTTGCTAAGCCTGCTTGCCCGCGAGGCGCCCCGCGCTCTCTCGCGTGAAGAGATTTACCGGACGGTGTGGGGATATGAGATGCTGCACGGTGACCGGGCGGTGGATGTTTTCATGCGCAGGTTGAGAAAGAAGCTGGCCCAGCGCCTGCCCGGCTACACGTTTCTGCACACCCATCACGGCTTTGGCTACAAGTTTGAGGTTAAGGACCTGTACCGGTAGGCAGATTCTGCTGCAGCCGGCCTCGAATAACCTGCCTGGATAAGTCCTAAGAGTCCTGGGCCTTTCCAGGCAGCCGAACGCTGCGGCTGCTGTCAGCTTCGGGGAAGCGGCAGCAGGAAGGAAATCTCGGTGCCGAATCCCTCCCTGCTCCGGGCCGATATTTCTCCTCCGGCCGACTCGATAACGTGCTTGACAATGGAAAGCCCCAGCCCGGTGCCGCCCAGCTGGCGGCTGCGCGACTTGTCCACCCGGTAAAAACGCTCGAAGATGTGGGGCAGGTGCTCCTGGTCGATGCCGACGCCGTCATCCTTAATGGTGACGCGGATCCCGGCGGCTTCCCGCCCGGCCGACACGCTAACGCGGGAGCCGCGGCCGCTGTACTTGATGGCGTTTTCGATCAGGTTGGCCAGGACGGTGTCGGCCATCCGTTCCGGCAGCGGGATTTCCAGTTCCGGCGGGACATCGGTGTTGAAACTGACGTTAAAACGCTCAGCCAGGGGGCCCAGCTTTTCAGTCTGTTTTTCAAGGGCCGCGTTTAGCGGAGCAACTCCCTTGATCTCAGCCCCACCGGATTCCAGGGTTGAGAGGAAGAGGATGTCATCGATCAGTTGCCCCAGCCTGCCGGTCTCGCGGTCGATCCGCTCCAGGAAGCGCTCCCTGTCTTCTGCGGCAATATCCGGATCCTTTAGGCTCTCCACCAGCGCCTTGACGGCCGCCAGCGGCGTGCGCAGCTCGTGCGAGACGGTGGCCGCAAACTGGGAGCGCAGCTCGCCGAAGCCAATCGTAGCGGCGGCATTCTGCAAGAAAATGAGGCACTCGCGGCCCGGCCCGTTGCGGTAGGGAAACAGGCGCGCCAGATACGGCCTCCGCCCCTGGGCGTAAAGGCGAACCGTAAGTTGAGACGGCTTTAATGACGCCAGCGCCCCGCCGGCGACGCTGGCAAGCTCGTGGCTCCCCAGCGTTTCCAGTAGACCGCGGCGGATACGCGGCTGATCCAGCTCCGACTCTGCCGAGGAGCTAAGGGCAATGATGCTTAAGTCCTGGTCGACCAGCAGCACGGGCATGGGGGAACTGGCAATCAGCCGCCCCAGCCTGCGGCCGGCCCGCCGGCCTTCTTCGGCTGAGGAAGCGGCTTTTTGCAGGTCCCGGGCAGCATCAACCAGCAGCTGCGGCTGCGGAGTTTCTAGCACCGCCATCAGGCCGGAGCGCTCCTTAAGCAGCCTTAGCAGGACACTGCCGAGGATGGCTGCGCCGGCCAGCAGCACCAACGCAACCACGAACAGGAATATTGACAGGCTGCTCATTTTACTCACCGAACTTCTTGCCTAGGTCCTCCGGCGCGGCCCGGTCGAAATAGGATCCGTCCAGTTGGCCCGTGACCAGGAAGCTGACACGGCCGCCCATGTCCACCACCTGGTCGGCGATGCGCTCGATGTATCGGCTGGCGAGGGCAATGTGTGTCGCCCATTCCGACGAGGCCTCTTCTGCTCTTGCCTCCGGATGCAGCAGCCGCGAGAGGATCTCCTTGAACATCTCATCGATCGGCTCATCAATTCTTTCCAGCGACTGGGCCAGCTCCACGTCGCGGTCCGCAAACGCCTTGATGCCCTGCCTGAGTACCTCGAGCGCCTGCGCCGACATCTTCCTGAGCAGGTCCAGGTATGGCTCGGCGGCGCCGGTGCGCTCCAGCCGCTTGGCGATCTTGGCGATATTGACAGCCAGGTCGCCGATCCGCTCCAGGTGCAGGCTTACCAAGAGGCAGACGTGCAACAGGCGCAGGTCTCTGGCCACCGGCTGCTGGCGCGCCTGCAGGGCCAGGCTCTTCCCTTCGATGCGCAGCGTCAACTCATTAATGTCTTCATCGCCGGCAATGACGCTGTTGGCCAGTTTTCTGTCGCCGGTAAAGAGCGCCTGCGTGGAAAGGTCAACGGCATCTACCACCAGGCTTCCCAGCTGAAGAATTTCCTGGTTCAGCTGCTTGAGCCCTTCATGAAATGTTTGTCGCGCCAATTAGCCAAACCTCCCCGTGATATAGTTTTCAGTCTCCTTGCGCTCAGGTGTCGTGAAGATTTTGTTCGTGGGCCCGTATTCGATCATACGGCCTGGTTCGCCCATTTCCTGCGAGAGCATAAAACCGGAAAAATCGGACACCCGCGCCGCCTGTTGCATGTTGTGCGTCACAATCACGAAGGTGTAGCTCTTTTTCAGCTTGTCAATCGTATCCTCAATCTTTTGTGTCGAGGCAGGATCCAGCGCGGAGCAGGGCTCGTCCATGAGGATGACATCCGGCTGCACCGCCAGCGCCCTGGCAATGCACAGCCGCTGCTGCTGGCCGCCGGAGAGGCTGCCGCCCGGCTTGTGCAGCTTGTTCCTGACCTCATCCCAGAGGGCCGCCAGCTTCAGGCTTCGTTCCACGATTTCGGCGATCCTGGCTTTGCTCATCCTGCCGGCCGCGAGCCGGAGGCCTGCACTGACATTGTCCGCCACCGACATCAGTGGGAACGGGTTCGGCTTCTGGAATACCATGCCGATGCCGCGCCGCACCTCGGTTGCGTCCATCTCCGAGGCGTAGATATTCTTGCCGTCCCAAACGACTTCGCCGGAAATCCTGGCCCCCGGAACCAGCTCGTGCATGCGGGTGAGGCAGCGGAGGAACGTTGACTTCCCGCAGCCGGAAGGGCCGATGATCGCGGTCACCTTGTTGGCCGGAATCTCGAACGTGATATTTTCAATCGCCTGCACGCCGCCAAAGGAGGCGCCCAGATTATTTGTAGCAATATACCCCGCCATTTCTTAACTCGCTCTCTTCATTTTTCTGCCAAAGAAAATTTTTGATCCAATACTTAAAAATAACACAATCAGGACAAGCACCAGCGATCCGGCCCATGCCTGCCTGTGCCACTCGTCGAAAGGCGAGATGGCAAACTGGTAGATCTGCACGGGCAGCGACGCGATCGGCTTGTCGAGACCTGTGGGCCAGGTGCGGCTGCCTAAAGCGGTGAACAAAAGCGGCGCCGTCTCGCCGGCGATGCGGGCCGTCGCCAGCATCACTCCTGTCATGATGCCGCCGCCTGCCGTCTTGATGATAACGCTCGTAATCGTGCGCCAGCGGGGTATGCCCAGAGCCAGCGACGCCTCCCTCAAGGTGTCGGGCACCATCCGCATCATTTCTTCAGTGGTGCGGGCGACGGTAGGCAGCATCAGGATGCCCAGGGCGACGCCGCCGGCGATGGCTGAGAACTGTTTAAAGGTCAAAACCAGCAGCGTGTAAACAAAGATGCCAACGATAATCGAGGGAACGCCGCTGAGGATATCCGATAGCAGCCGGACAACGCAGCTCAGCCTGGGGTTGCGGTACTCGGCCAGCTGGGTGCCGGCAAGGACGCCAAGCGGCACGCCGATCACGGCTGCGATGCCGATCAGGATGAGCGAGCCGGCTATGGCGTTGCCCATGCCGCCGCCGCTCTCTCCCACAGGTTTTGGCAGGCTTGTGAGGAAGCTCAGATTAAGGTCGCCGGCGCCCTGATAAATAACATAAAAAAGAATCAACACAAGCGGGACCATGGCGATCACGGTCGAGAGGGCGCAGAGGCAATAGGCCAGCCTGCTCCTGAATTTACGGCTCCGCCGCCGGACGGCGCTCTGGCTGTACAGCTCGCTGTCCCGGCTGATTTCGTTTTCCATCTCCTTACCGGCAGGCTGGTAAGACGGAACCGCCGGCTTTGTTAACGGGGGCGCCTGCCGCGGAGTTTGCTCAGCGGCCCCGTCTTCTTCTTTTTGCATCCGCAGCCGCCCGCTCATGGCCTGTTCTTCGCAAACGGTCTTCCCTTGAGCCGGGCTGCCCGGTTGCCTGTCCGCTGAACGAGCAGGCGGGCAAGCAGGTTCAGCAGTAGCGTAATAAACAACAGGATGAGCGCCATCTCAACCAGGGCCGCCATATGCGGGCCCTCGGTAACTTCGGCAAACTCGTTGGCTATCACGCTTGCAATCGAATAGGCAGGGGCGAAGATGGAGGCATTCAGCTGGCGGACGTTGCCGATCAGCATCGTCACCGCCATGGTCTCTCCCAGCGCGCGCCCTAGCCCCAGGATGACCGCCCCGATGATGCCAGGCCTCGCCAGAGGCAGGACCGACATTCTCACTGTTTCCCAGGGAGTGGCCCCCAGCGCCTGCGCCGCCTCCTTCTGGTCGCGCGACACGTTCAGCATCGCTTCCCGGGAGATCGCTGAGATCGTGGGGGTAATCATGATGGCCAGCACCACCGAGGCGGCAAACAGCCCGACGCCGTAGACGGGGCCGCGGAAAACAGGGATGCTGCCCAGGTGATCGGCGAGGAATGGCTCGATTGTCTTTCCCAGGAACGGCGCCAGGACAAAGATTCCCCAGAGGCCGTAGACCACACTGGGGATGGCAGCGAGCAGATCTACCAGGAGGCCTAAAGGAGAGCGGAGCCAGCGGGGAGCAAACTGGCTTAAAAAAATGGCGATGCCTAGGCTGAGCGGCACCGCCATCAGCAGAGCCAGCAGGGACGAGACGATGGTGCCGTAGATATATGGTAGGGCGCCGTAAACATTGTTGACCGGATCCCATTCGCGCGAAATCAGAAATCTGGCGCCGAACTGCTCGATGGACGGCAAAGATTGCCGTAGCAACTCGTAGACCATCAGCGCCATCAAGGCGATGACGGCGAACGCGGCCAGGAAGACGACGAAGGCAAATATGGAATCCCCCAGCCGCCGCCGCAAGGGATTTGCTCCTCGCGAAAGGTTGCCCGCAATCATTGATTTGAAGTTAGATATGTGATTCCCCTTCATTCTTAGGCCGCGCCCCGCCGGGCCGCCCTGGAGTTGTAAAAGGTCCAAAATGGGCCCATCACGGCAAAGGTAACAAATTTCTCCCCGGATAAGGTTACGGAGCCGTGAAAAAGTTGTTACAAAAATGTGAACAGAGAAAACAGGAAAAAATAGAGCCGGTATGGCTGGCATGCCTATGCCGCCCAAATGATACAAAAAGAAATAACTGATCATCCTATTCGCTCAGGAAGCAGTCAATTGCGCGTAGGTAACAGCCTCTGTGAAACGCACGCAGCGGTTTAAGACCCGGCGGAAGAGATCGGTTCTGTGACTGCGCCGGTTGAATCTGTAACAGAATTCATCGGGATAGGACTGAAGATGTTTGGCGCTAACACCATGAAAGACATCGAGGACCCAGCGCTTGTCCGCGCGCCGGGTCTCTTGCCGCTGGGTGCGCCGCCGCGCTTAAGTGCCCGACTGACGGTCTTGGCGCTTGCGCCTTTCTCTTCGGCGATGTCCTTGATGTAGACACCGCGGTCATGCTTCTGTTTAATATCCATGTAGCGCTCCTTGGTGAGCATCGATTCCTCCTGGTTAAAGATGGCGAGTCTTTACCGGAAGGTATTCGATAGCTCAGCTTGGGGGACATTTTATTCCGTGATTTAGTGGACTTATAGCACCGTTGTCACTGACACCTGTTAAATGAGGATAAATTTTCCTCTGGCCCTGATGGAATCTGCGCGCCTTCTCCTCATCAATTCAGCGGCCTCTTTTCGGGCCAATGCCTATACCAGGTTCTGAAGATGCCGGTCCAACCTATCTCGCCATCACAAATGGAACCTCAAAGCAATCCCTGGAGGGAAACTTTTCTTCACGCCGCATTGGGTTCTGCTTGACCTCTTATCAGCGCCCACAGGATACGAGCGTTCTTGTTGGCCAGCGCCACTGTGGCCCTGTTGGCGCCGCGCCGGGCCTTGACTCCGTTTAGCCAGCGGCTCCTGGGATCATCCTTGCCATCGGAACGGGTGACTACGCAACGTGCTCCGTGAATAAGTAGAGTTCGCAGATATCGGTCGCCGCGCTTGCTGATGCCCAGGAGCCGGATACGTTGGCCACTGGAATGCTGCCTTGGGGTGAGGCCAAGCCAGGCGGCCAACTGTCTGCCGTTTTTGAAACTGGCCGCATTTCCGACGGCAGCTACCATCGCTGTCGCGGTCAGTGGTCCCACGCCCGGCACTTCTGCGAGCCGCTTGCAAATGGGACTCGCGTTAAATACCGCCAGAATCCTTAAATCGTATTCCTTGACCTGACTATCCAGGCTTAGGAGTTGATTGTTGAGATCAAGAAACAACTCCCGGACAAATGGGGTCAGACCGTTTTCGGCGTTTTCCAGAATACGCGGCAACGTCTTTTTGAGATTGCCTATTCCACAGGGGATAACGATCCCGTACTCGGCCAAGAGCCCCCTGATCTGACTTGCTTTGCCAGTTCTATCCCTGACGAGCAGTTCGCGGATACGGTGCAGGGTCTGGATATCTTGTTGCGCTACCGTCTTTTGCGGTACAAACCGCATGCTCGGCCGGCCATAAAATCGATCAATGTCTTGGGGTTGTCCATGGTTTACCTCCTGCTTGATATTTTGCCTACAAACAGAAGATATCAGCCGGCCCGGACGGAAAACCTGAGAGAGTTGTATGATCAGTAAGAAATAAGTATCTAGCCGGCGGGCCCTTTCTTTTTCATTCCCCCGGTGGCAACGGGTATGGCTGTCTAAATTCCGCGCGCAGAGTGTTAACTATTTGTTCACAATTTATTTACCACTTTGTAACCCACAAATTTTTTTGTTCTGCTAACCTAGCCCTGTCAAAATTATTAATGTCCAAGTCAAAGACAGGAGGATTGATCGGTTTGAAAAACAAAGAAACCCTAAAAATTGCTGCCTTGGCGGCAGCCGGCCTGTTGCTGCTGGGAGCAATTGCAGCTATCGCTTCCGGGTGCGGAGGCAGCTCCAGCGGCACCAATGGCGGCGGCTCTGACAATGCCTCTCTCACCGGCGCGGGCTCCACGTTTGCCTATCCTATCTATACGAAATGGCTTGACGCTTACAGCCAGGTACAGCCCAACGTAAACATGAATTACCAGTCGATCGGCAGCGGCGCCGGCATCCAGCAGTTCACCGCCCAGACGGTTGACTGGGGCGCGTCCGATGCGCCGATGACCGACGTCCAGCTGGCCAAGGCTCCACGGACAGTTCTGCATATCCCCACGGTGGCCGGCGCCGAAGCCATTACTTACAACGTCAAGGGCGTGCCCAGCAAGCTCAAGCTCACCGGTCAGACGCTTGCCGATATTTACCTCGGCAAGATCAAGAACTGGAACGATCCCGCCCTGCAGGCGGATAACCCGGGTGTCAACTTCCCCAATGAGCCGATCATCACGGTGCACCGCTCCGACGGCAGCGGCACGACCAACATCTATACCAGCTATCTGTCCGCCGTCAGCCCTGACTGGAGCAGCAAAGTCGGCCACGGCACCGATGTCAAGTGGCCTGTCGGCCTTGGCGGCAAGGGCAGCGAGGGCGTTACCTCCCAGGTGAAGCAGTCCGAGGGGTCGATCGGGTACGTCGAGCTGTCGTACGCCAAACAGAACAACATGCATTATGCCTTGATGAAGAACAAGTCGGGCAACTTTGTCGAGCCGACGTTGGAAAACACCAAGGCGGCAATCGAGACTGAGGTTGCCAATATGCCGGCCGACTTCAGGGCCGGATCGGTGGGCGATCCTCCCGGAGTCAACGCTTATCCCATCTCCGGATTCACCTACATCCTGGTCTACCAGGATCAGAAAGACCAGGCCAAGGGCAAAGCGCTGGTTGATTTCCTCTGGTGGGGCATCCATGACGGCCAGCAGTACGCGGCTTCGCTGGATTACGTTGCCCAGCCGCCGGAGATGGTGAAGAAGGTCGAAGCCCAGATCCGGAAGATCACCTACGGCGGCAAGAGCCTGGCGCCGGCGTAGCAATCAAGGCATGACTTTCCTGGTAAACGAGATTTTTTTATCGCTGCAGGGAGAAGGGCCGGCGATCGGCGAGCCGGCTGCGTTTGTCCGCCTGGCCGGCTGCAACCTGTCCTGCTCGTATTGCGACACCTTTCATGAGGGCGGCCGCCTGATGACTGTGGAAGAGATTCTGGAAAAGCTGCCGGGCGGGCCGCAGCGGGTAGTGATCACCGGCGGCGAGCCGCTGCTGGCGGGTGAGAAGCTGGTTGAGCTGGCGGCGGCGATCAGCGGCTCCGGGAAACTCGTTGACATCGAGACAAACGGGACCGTGACGCCGCCCGCGGGCCTGGCTGCGCTCGTCGATAATTACGTCATCTCGCCTAAGTTGTCCAATTCCGGGATGAGCGCGGCTGCGCGGAGGCTGGCGCCGGATCTGCCCCCCGGGCCGCTCAAGTTCGCTGCGGAAGCGGCTCAAGAGCTTAACGAAGCCGCCGCCGTGGCCGCGGCGCACCCGGGACGGCAGGTGATTATCATGCCGCTGGGCGCAGAGCGCGATGAGATGCTCGCCGGGATGGAGCGGCTGCGCCGGCCGGTTCAGGAGCGCGGCTGGCGGCTGCTGCCGCGGCTGCAGATATTGCTGGGGATCAGCTAAGCCATTGACATTTTCAACCGGCCGTTAGTGGTCGGTGAAGACAGGAAACATTCAAAAAAGGAAAACCGGTATTATGCTCTCGGCCAGACCGATATCGGCAGACAGCTGTTCGTGGTTTTCACTTTCCGCAGGAAGCTGATTCGCGACATATCATGCCGGGACATGAATCGCAATGAAAGAAAGGTTTTCAAAATGCGGTTGCCGCAATCATTGCTGGAGAGCTCAAGTTGCTTGCCAACAAGCGGGACGTGCCTTATCAGTCCCTGCTGAAGATTTTCATTTCCTGGCAGAGCGCATCGAGAAAGAGCTGAAAAAGTCCGCTTGAGTAAAATTGCGATTTGCGTGCGCCGCGCCCGCGCCGCCTCTAAAGGTCCTTTTCCCCTACCAGGATGGTCGTCTCAATCCCGCCCCTGATCCCGGCTGTCAATTTCAGGCGGCACGCAACCGGTTTGACTGCCTGGCAGAATTCAGTATAAATTCGCGCGGCCAGGTGCTCGTGTGAGATGGGCAGGTCGGCAAAGCCGAAGTAGTAAAGCTTAAGAGACTTTAGCTCCGGCAACAGGCTCCCGGGGATGAAATCGATCCTGGCGCGGTAAAAATCCAGATATCCTGTCACCGGGCAGCGGGCCACCAACTCGGAAAAGTCATAGGTGACCTGTTCGGACACCTTGCCAACGTAAGGTATCGTCTTTATCGGGTGCGGGTTCTCGAACTCCATTGCCGCCCGGATGCGCCCGGCCAACTCCGCATCTGACATCTCCTCAATTTTTGGTTTGTAGATCCAGTCGCTCATCCCGTCACCCGGCCGGCCTGGAAGCTCCCGCCGCCGCCAGCGCCTCGGCCCGCTCTACGCAGGTGCCGCACTTGCCGCAAGGCTCCTCGCCGCCCTCGTAGCAGCTCCAGGTGTCGCGCTCAAAGTCAATTCCCAGGTCAAGCCCCAGGCAGGCAATATCCCCCTTTGTCCAGCCCAGAAAGGGCGCATAAACTGAAACCTGCTCGTAATTTCCAGACCTAAGCGCCGCCTCAAAATCGGCAATAAACTGCGGCCGGCAGTCGGGATAGACGGCGTGGTCGCCGGCGTGCACCGCTACCGCCAGCCGCGAGCAGCCTTCCGCCAGGCCGTAGCCGCCGGCAATAGCCATCATGATCATATTCCGGTTGGGAACAACTGTCAGGCGCATCGATTCATCCTCGTAGTGACCATGGGGAACGGCAATTTCCGGTGAGGTGAGGGCGCTGCCTACGAGCAGACTGCCGGCGGAGCTTAAATCGACAACCGTGTGCCTGACATCCAGCCGGGCGCAGGTCCGGGCTGCATATTCAAGCTCTTTCCGGTGCCGCTGCCCATAGTCAAACGAGAGCGCCAGCACCTTGTCCCCCAGGTCAAGCAGGTGATAAAGCAGCGTAGTGGAGTCCATTCCGCCGGAAAGCGTGCAAACTGTTTTTTGGCGCACCGGGTCCCCCTAGCATTGCGAGCCTGATGCCTCGCCAGCGGTTTCATCGGCACCGGGACCGTCGAGACTTGTGCCCGCGCTTGCCGTTTCCATAACCACAATCCGGGAGAGCCCCGGCAAAGCCGGCTTAAGCCGCTCCCATATCCAGCGGGCCAGGTTTTCGCTGGTTGGGTTCGAGAGTCCATCCAAGTCGTTCAGGCAGCGGTGATCCAATTGCTCGTAAAGCGGCAAGAACGCTTGCTTGATATCTGCATAATCGATCACCCAGCCGGTGCTGGCGCCAACCGGACCGGCGACGTGGATCTCGACGCGAAAGGAATGGCCATGCAGCCGACTGCACTTGTGGCCTTCCGGCAGTTCCGGAAGGTAATGGGCGGCCTCGATCAGGAATGTCTTGAAAACATCCATCTCAATTTAGTCAGATTCATTGAAAAGATTGTACCGCATTGGGCGAAGCTGATGGTTTCCCGTTTTCAGTTATTTTCCAGAGCTTCCGGAACCGCAAGCGGGTTGTCTAAGCTGGCCATTTTGCCTAATCGCTATTCAGCGCTGCCCGCATCAGGCCCGGGCGCAGGAAGTGGTAGCCGGCGTAAGCCATCAGCGCCACGGCGCCGCCGCCAATTGCCAGCGGCACCCCAACCACTTGGCCCAGCGAGCCGAAGCCCAGGGCCGAGAAGGGCTGGACGCCGCCAAAACAAAGCACGAACAGCGCCATTACCCGTCCGCGCAGCCGCGCCGGCGCCGCCGCCTGGAGGCCGGTGGTGCTGGCGGACATGCCCGTCAGAAACGAGAAGCCAGCCGCCGCCACAAAAATCAGCGACAGGTAAAAATTGCGCGACAGCGAGAACAGGAGCAGGGAAGCGCCCATGCCCATCAGCCCCAGGCGGATGAGCAGGCCGCGGCTGACTCTCTCTGGCATGCTGGCTACAGAAAGGGCGCCGCCGACCGCCCCCAGGCCGCCGGCAGCCATCAGCAGTGCATAGCCGGTAGCCCCCCGGCCCAGCACTTCGGCGGCCATCACCGGCATTAAAGCCACGTAGGGCATGCCAAACAAGGAGAGCGCAAAGGCGCTTGCAAGCATCCAGGCCACTTGCGCGTTTTGGCGCGCATAGAGCAGGCCGGCCGTGAGCGTTGCCAGGGCACCCTCGCCACCGCCCCGGTGCCGCTCCTGCCGGGGATGAATGAGCGTCATGGCCCAGATGACAAACAGAAAGCTTATTGCGTTAATGTAGAAGACCTGCGGCGCCCCCCAGCGGGCGAAAACCAAGCCGCCCAGCAGTGGCCCCAGCAGGCGGGCGCTGTTAAACTGGGCCGCGTTCAGGGCAATTGCGTTAAGCAGCGACCGCCGCGGCACGATATCAGGCATGATTGCCTGCCAGGCGGGAAAGGCAAAGGCGGTGACAATGCCGCCAAGCAGGACCAGGGCGCCGATTGTCATTATTGTCGCCTCGTTCGTCTGGGTAAGGCGGGCCAGCACGAAGGCCTGCAGCATTAGCAGCACTTGGGTGGCGATGATAAACCGCTTGCGGTCAAGGCGGTCGGCAATGACGCCGGCGAAAAGGGTAAACAGCGTCATCGGCAGGAGGTTAAGGAAATTGATTACCCCCAGCGTCAGGGACGGGTTGCCATTTTTTGCAAGGTCGTAAACCACCCAGCCGACGCCCACGTTCTGCATCCAGGTGCCTATGTTCGAGACAAACGCGCCGGACCAGAAATAGCGGTAGTCCCGGAATCTGAGTGAAGCAAACGGGCTGACGCGGCGCCGGGCCGATGTCTCGGCCTCAGCTTCCAGAACAAATGTCTCCTCGTCCGCGTCGTTGCCCATGTGTTGACCGGACTCAGGTTCTGTCATCAACCAGCCCCTTTTTGGTTTGGGTGCACTTCGATAACCATCGCGCAAATTAAAAATTATACCTGTTATTGGCAAATGGGTTTGATTAATCAATTCCTACAGGAAGTAATCCTACAAGTTGTCATAGTTTCAACATGTTACAAATACTTGACTAATATTATTTACTTTTCATAGATGGAGCGTATACTTAGCACACACTAGGTTGGGGGCCTAAAGGGAAAGGGGTTGAAATGGGTTCAAGTCGAAGGTTGACAAGGGGGCTGGCGGGGGCGGCTGCCATTATTCTTTTAACCGGCCTGGTGGCGGCATTGTTTATGTCTTTTGGGGGGACAGCGGCCGGAGCGGCAACGTCTCAGTATGTCGCAACCACGCTGCATATCTCCAATTCCACCGGGGGTGGAGACTGCGCCACCGTCGGCGCCTGGAACGCGGGCGCACTTGCCTGCACGCTGGGTGGAAACGGAACTGCGCCCCTTTTCCCGCACCAGTTATGCGTAAACTAAAGAGTGGGTCAGGTGTTGCTCATGTTCTTTAATCCTGTTGATATAGTCATTAGGAGTCAGGTGGTCAAGGGACGAGT
>JACWAD010000049.1 GCA_014874175.1 Thermoleophilia bacterium | reverse complement strand
CCGGATAGGCCTAGCACTGAGGGTTCAGAGCTAGAGGGAGCCGAGTACGAGGCACCGTGATTAAAGTGGATCTCGAGCCGCTGCCCCCTTTGGAGAGAAACGTTCGGAGCCAAGGACGCCCTGAATTCAGCCCCTTGCGCTGCGGGGCAGGCTCCAAGCCCGTGTGGGGCTCCGCTATCAATACGGTACATAGCTGGTGGTAAGCATGAATATTCGCCCGGTGGTTGCCACCACGGGCCAAATAAGCAGCCCGAAATCATCAGAGGCGCAAGAATAACGACGGCTGCTACGACCAAGAATCGTAATCTACGCATGATGACCGCCCTTTGCTAAAAAACCGCCAAGTCTTGCGGGCAACAACTTTGGGCCGCCACCGCTAATCATCTACCAGCACGATACCCAGTTGTCATACCAGGCATGCACCCCATCGAAGGTACTCGTCTGCATCGGGTCCCCGGTATATTTCTAGTTTCTTTCGTTTAACTGCCACGACAAAAAATTCGCTATCGGTTGGCCGTTCGCCGTTGCATGGTAGTAATAGGTATTGCCAAGATAGGGCTTTCTCAGGTAGTATCAGCCGCCCGGTGCCAGCCCACCGTAGGGCGACTCTGTGACGAAATCTGCAGTCGATCCATGCCAATAATTATAGGATGAGTCGCCGGCGTAACTATAAATGGGACCAACACCCCAAGTGAATCTCCCCGAATCTCCGGTAAACCCGGGGAGATTCAAAATATCGAATAGCTGACAGGATTCGAACCATTTCAATCGTCCTGGCAGCTTGCGCAGATGCCGCTAATCTCGATCTGGTGGCTGACTGCCCGAAAACCCTTTTTCTCTGAAATCCTTTCCAGGTCAGTTTCCAGCTTATGGTCTGCTACTACTTCCGACCTTCCGCACTTCAGGCAGGAAAGATGATGGTGGTGGCTGGAAAACCTGTCGGTAAGCTCAATCATCCTTTTTCCGCCCGCAACGACATCATGGATGATTCCCAGTTTGCGGAAATGCGAAATCGTGCGGTAGATGCTGGCGCGGTCGGCCTGCCCGCTTAAGTGGTTTATCACGGCCGAAACGGTTGTCAGATCATTTATTTCAAGGAACCTGAAAACCTTCAGCCGCGGCACCGTCACATTCAGTCCGTATGAGCGCAGATACTGTTTGAAATTATTGCACATACGGAACAAACTAATCTAATTGCGACTTTTTTGCAAATTAATGAGAAACCTAGTAATTTGGCAATGACAGGATAAAGCAGCCCGGGGATTGGCAGGACGGTATGAAGAGAATACTATTCTGGTTGCTGATTGGTTTGCTCGTGGTTGCAGCCGTCATCCTTGTTTTACGGCCCGGGCCATTGAGCGGCCCTCAGGCGCAGGGAGGCAGGTTGAAAGTTGCTGCTTCTTTTTACACGATGGCCGAGTTCGCCCGGCAGGTGGGGGGAGACAAGGTTGACGTGGCCACGATCATTCCGCCTGGAGTCGAGCCGCATGACTATGAGCCCACCCCTCAGGATATCGCCGCCATTTATAATTCCAGGCTTTTTGTATACAACGGCGCCAGCCTGGAGCTGTGGGCTGACAAGATCAGTGGCGAGCTTGAAACGGAGGGCATTATCGTGGTCAGGGCCAGCGGCGGCATTAATCTGACGCAGGCAGCGGCGGAGGGAGAGAATAAAGCAGCGCTCGATCCGCATGTCTGGCTCGACCCGGTTCTGGCCCGGCAGGAAGTGGATAATATAAAAGACGGGCTGATAAAGGCAGACCCTAAAAACAGGGAAACCTATCAACAAAATGCCAGCAGCTACAACAGGGAACTGACGCAACTGGACATGGATTTCAGAAACGGGCTTGCGAACTGCGGCAGGCGGGACATTGTCACTTCGCATCAGGCCTTCTCTTACCTGGGCAGGCGTTACGGCATTGATGTCATGGCGATATCAGGTCTGTCGCCGGACGAGGAGCCGTCGCCGGAGAAGCTTGCAGAAGTAACCCGGTTCGTCAGGCAGCACAACATCCACTATATTTTTTTTGAAAGGCTGGTAAGCCCGAAACAGTCGCAGACAATCGCCAGCGAGACGGGAGCCGGAACGCTGGTCCTGGATCCTCTTGAGGGCCTGACACAGGATGAGATCAACCAGGGAAAGAATTACCTCTCTGTTCAGCGGCAGAACCTGGCCAATCTTCGCGTAGCCCTGGAGTGCAAATAAAGTTATGAGCGCCAAGCCGATTATCCGCGCCAGCGACGTGTCCTTCTCTTACCGCGAGAAGCCAGCGCTTGCCGGAATCAATATTGATGTCCTGCCCGGTGATTATCTGGGCGTCATCGGTCCAAATGGAGGCGGCAAGACAACCCTGCTTAAATTGGTGCTCGGCCTCGTAAGGCCTGCCTCAGGCAGTGTGGAGCTGTTTGGCCGGCCGGCTGCAGGCTTCCGTGAGTGGTCGCGGATCGGGTATGTGCCGCAAAAGGCGACAAGCGTCGAGTCACGCTTCCCTTTTACTGTCGAGGAAGTCGTGGCCTTTGGGCGTGTTGACAGGGTCGGGATGCTGCGCCGGTTTAAAGCTGCCGACCGGGAAGCCGTAACACGGGCGCTTGCCGAGGTGAACATGCTGCCGCAGCGGGGAGCGCTGCTAAGCGAGCTTTCCGGCGGTCAGCAGCAGCGCGTCTTCATCGCCAAGGGGCTGGTGTCGGATCCCGACATTCTCATACTGGATGAGCCAACGGTTGGCGTCGATATTGAGTCACAGGATGAATTTTACCATCTGCTGTCGCGCCTTAACCGGGAGCAGGGCATCACGCTCGTGGTGGTTTCGCACGACATCGACGTAATTGCCAACGAGGTAAAGAGCGTGGCCTGTCTGAATCAGACGCTTATCTGCCATGGCACGCCCCTGGAGTTTATCAAGGGCGATTACATGGAAAAACTGTACGGTCGCGGCCGCAAGTTCATACTCCATGGGCACTGACCTGATGCCGGGTATCTTTTCGTACGATTTTATGCTCCGCGCCTTTATGGCGGGGATCGCGATCGGTCTGGCGGCGCCGCTGATAGGCTGTTTTCTTGTGGCCAAGCGCTACTCGATCATTGCCGACACCCTTGCGCACGCCTCCCTGGCAGGGGTGGCGGCCGGCGCCCTTCTCTTTATCAATCCTCTCCTCGGCGCTCTTGGAGTCGGGTTTGTCCTGGCGCTTGTGATCGAAAAGCTGAGGGCGGGCCGGGTGCTCACCGGCGATGTCGCCCTGGCAATGTTCATGTCAAGCGGCCTGGCGGTGGCAATCGTTCTCATCGGGCTTTCAAAAAACGCGCAGATTGACCTTTTCTCTTACCTGTTCGGGAGCATCACCACCGTCAGCGGACAGGATTTATGGATCATTCTCCCTTTGGCTGGAATCGTCGTTGCTTTTACAGGCCTGTTTTACAAGGAGCTGGCCTACCTCGCTTTTGATGATGAATCGGCGCAGGTAAGCGGAGTGCCCGCAACCCTGCTTAATCAGGCGCTGGTGATCCTGGCGGCGGTGACGGTGGTGCTTTCCTTAAGGATTGTGGGCGGGCTCCTGATAGGCGCACTGATGGTGATCCCTGTGGCGGCGGCAATGCAAAACAGCCGCAGCTTCCGCCAGACAATTTTTTACGCGGTATCAATAGGGCTCTTGTCGGTTATAGCCGGACTTTTTGCCTCTTTTTACCTCAACATAGCTGCCGGCGGCGCCATTGTTTTGATATCGCTTTTGTTATTTGCTATTTCTGTTGTCTGGAAGATGATCCCTGGTTAACGAGTCTGCACGCCACGACCAAAGAGGGATAGTTAGTCTCCCGGCCGGCGCCCGGCCCGGGAGCGTTTTCTGAGTGCTATTTCGTTTTTGGGGAGTAGCATCAGCTCGCGGCGGTAGCTCCTGTGCACTGCCTCAACATCGCGCCGCAGTTTTTCCGTTGCCTGCTTGACTTCCTGTCGAAGAGCGTCAATGTTTTGCTGTAAATCCTTGATCTGACCCTCCAGCTCGATCACTTTCTCGACGCCGGCCAGGTTCATGCCCATCTCGCTGGTCAGTTTCTGGATGTAGCGCAGGCGGCTGATGTCTTCTTGGGAATAAAGGCGGGTGTTCTTGGGAGTGCGGGCGGGTGTCACCAGGCCTTTTTGCTCATAGATCCGCAGGGTCTGGGGATGCATGCCGGCCAGACTGGCGGCAATGGAGATCATGAACAGGGCCCGCGGCGCCTGTTCATTTGGCTGTTTTTTGGAAGGGGGCATAATTACTGATAACCTTTATCTGGCCTTCAGGCCCGCGCGCGGATCTTCATGGCTCAAGGCGGCAAATTTCTCAAGCGTCTGGCGTTGTTCCTTGTTGAGCCTGGCCGGCACGATTACGCCCACCTTAACCAGCAGGTCGCCGCTGCCGCCCCTGATACGGGGGGCGCCCTTCCCCTTGACTCTGAATGTCTTGCCGTTGGGGGTGCCCTTGGGAATTTTCAGGGAGATGTTGCCATTTGTGGTCGGCACCTCAACCTTGGCGCCAAGGGCGGCTTCGGCGAAGCTGACCGGCACCTCCAGCTGCAGGTCGTCGCCGCGGCGATGGAAGAGAGGGCTGGGGGCCACCTGCACTTTGACGTAAAGGTCGCCGGGCTGGCCGCCGGCCGCCGAGAGCTGACCCTTTCCTTTCAAGCGTATCTTGCTGCCGTTCTTGACGCCGGCGGGAATCTTGACCGTGTATTTTTTTGTGGCGCGGCTGATGCCGCTGCCGGCGCACCTGGGGCATGGATTTTCAATAATTGAGCCCCGGCCGCCGCAGCGGGGGCAGGGCTGGCTAAGCGCGAAGAACCCCTGGTTCTGGGATATGGTGCCGCGGCCGCCACATTGGGGGCAGGTTACAGGCGATGTGCCCGGCGCCGCTCCGGAGCCGCCGCAAACCGGGCAACCGACATCCTTGTCAACGGAAATCCTGGTGGTGACGCCGCGCAGTGAGTCATCAAAGGAAAGGTTAAGAACATAGGTGAGGTCCGCGCCTCTGGCAGGCGCCCGGCCGGAACCGTAAGCAGCGCCGCCGCCAAAGAGATCAAAGATGTTAAAGCCGCCGCCGGAGCCGCCCCCGAACGCTCCCCGGCGAAAGGCCTCCTCAAACATGGATGCGTCAAAGCCGCCGCCTTGCCCGCCGCCAAAGAACTGCTGCGGCCCGGCGTCGTATGCTTTGCGTTTTTCCGGGTTGGAGAGCACGTCATAAGCAGCCGAGATCTCCTTGAACTTGGCCTCGGCGTTTTTGTCGCCGGGGTTTGCGTCAGGGTGATATTTGCGCGCAAGCTTCCGGTACGCTTTCTTGATTTCATCCTGGGTGGCGTTTTTTTCCACGCCCAATGTCTTGTAAAGATCTGCCATTTTATAAACAAGCAGCAGAAGCCGGCCATGCGCCGGCTTCTGCGCCTCTTTCACTTGGATTTCGGTTAACTCTCGGCTCCGTCACTTTCTTTTTCCTGAGCCTTGCCCGCCTTTTGCTCCTGTGAGACGACGACCTTGGCGGGCCGCACAACTTTATCTTCCAGCTGGTAGCCTTTTTCCAGAACTTCCATCACCGTGCCCTCTTTGTGCTCTGCTGATGGCTGGCAAAGGACAGCTTCGTGACGGTTAGGGTCAAACGGACGGCCGTGAGCCTCGATCTCGCACAGGCCCCTCCGCGTGAGCATGTCGCGCAACTGGCTGTAAACAAGCTCGACGCCGCCGCTTAAGACCTGCTGGTCATGCTCAGCGGCCGCCTTCATAGCACGCTCGAAATTATCCAGAACCGGCAGCAGGTCTTCAATAAGCTGCCGTGAAGCCCGCTCTCCTGCCTGCTCTGATTCTTTCAGCACCCGTTTGCGGAAATTGGCGAACTCCGCCTGCAGCCGCTGCAGGGTCTCCAGGTATTCATCGCGCTCACGCTTTAGCTCCGCAAACATCTCTTCCGAGATCCGGGCTTCCCCCCGGCTTGAAGCGCCTCTTGACGGCGCTTCAGCTTCCGCCCTGGCCCCGGCGTGCGTTTTACTGCTATTTTGACCTTGCTCCTTTTTTGCGTTATACATTGCCGTTATTTCTTTTCGTCTTCGTCAATGATCTCATAATCGGCATCCTCGACCACTTCTTCTTCCTCACCCGCAGCGGCGCCCGCGCCGGCGCCGCCGCCGGAGGCACCTCCGCTGGACTGCGCTTGCTGGTAGACTGCTTCGGCCAGTTTGTGAGAGGATTGCATCAGAGAGTCGGTCCTGGCCTTGATTTCGCCAACGTCGTCGCCTTCCATTGCCTTTTTCAGATCAGAGACAGCGCTTTCAATGCCGCTCCTGGTTCCGGAATCGACCTTGTCGCCCATTTCCTTCAGCGACTTCTCGGTTGAATAAACAAGGTTCTCGGCGTTGTTACGCGCCTCGGCCAGTTCACGCAGGCGCCTGTCTTCCTCGGCGTGCGCTTCGGCGTCCTTCATCATCTTGCTGATCACGTCTTCGCCAAGGCCGCCAGCGCCGGTGATCTGGATTTTCTGCTCCTGGCCCGTGCCCAGATCCTTGGCAGACACGTGCACAATGCCGTTCGCGTCGATGTCGAAAGTAACTTCGATCTGGGGGATGCCCCGCGGCGCCGGCGGGATCCCCATCAGCTGGAATTTGCCCAGCGTCTTGTTGTAGGCCGCCATCTCGCGCTCGCCCTGCAACACGTGAATCTCAACGCTTGTCTGGTTGTCGTCAGCTGTGGAAAATATCTCGCTCTTCTTGGTAGGGATGGTCGTGTTGCGCTCGATCAGTTTCGTAAAAACGCCGCCCTTGGTCTCAATCCCAAGCGAAAGAGGCGTAACGTCAAGCAGAAGCACGTCCTTGACTTCACCGGCCAGAACGCCGCCCTGAATGGAAGCGCCCACAGCCACAACTTCGTCCGGGTTGACGCCCTTGTGGGGCTCCTTGCCGGTGACCTTCTGCACCAGTTCCTGCACGGCCGGCATGCGGGTCATGCCTCCCACCAGGATGACCTGATCAATTTTTTCCGTGCTGATGCCAGCGTCCTTGATGGCCTGCTTCATCGGTCCTTCGGTTTTTTCGATCAGATCGGAGGTAAGCTCGCCCAGCTTGGCGCGGGTGAGTGTCATGGTCAAGTGCTTGGGGCCGCTGGCGTCGGCGGTGATGAAAGGTAGATTGATGTCCGTGGTCATGGCGCTCGACAGCTCGATCTTTGCCTTCTCGGCAGCTTCTACCAGCCGCTGCACCGCCATCTTGTCCTGGCGCAGGTCAATGCCCTGCTCCTTCTTGAACTCATCAGCCATCCAGTCAACGACGCGCTTGTCAAAGTCGTCGCCGCCAAGGTGATTGTTGCCGCTGGTGGCTTTTACTTCAAACACGCCATCGCCCAGTTCAAGGACAGAGACGTCAAAAGTGCCGCCGCCAAGATCGTAAACCAGGATCGTCTGGTCGTGTTCCTTGTCAAGCCCGTAGGCAAGTGAAGCTGCGGTTGGCTCGTTGATGATCCGCTTGACGTCAAGACCGGCGATACGGCCGGCGTCCTTGGTGGCCTGTCGCTGGGCATCCTCAAAGTATGCAGGCACCGTGATCACGGCTTCGGTTACTTTCTCGCCCAGGTACGCCTCGGCGTCGCTCTTCAGTTTTTGCAGGATCATCGCCGAGATCTCCTGCGGTTTGTAAGACTTGCCGCCCGCATAAACGACAACATCGCCGCTGGAGTCCTTGTCAACCTTGTAGGAAACGGTTTTTTCCTCTGAACGGACATCGGTTTCCTTGCGGCCCATGAACCGTTTGATGGAAGTGATTGTGTTTTCCGGGTTTGTTACCGCCTGCCGCTTGGCCACTGTGCCTACAAGCCTGTCGCCATCTTTTGTAAAAGCCACGACGGAGGGAGTGGTGCGGCCTCCTTCGGCGTTGGTAATGACCGTGGGTTCGCCGCCTTCAAGAACGGCGACGCACGAGTTGGTAGTGCCAAGGTCAATGCCAATTACTTTTCCCATGATTTTTCCTCCTGAAATTGTTGACGTACGAGTAATGTTAATATACCCAAACTTTTAAGCGCAAGTGAAGTATATAATCTAAGTAAGTACATGTCAAATTTATAGACGATTGCAGCAGGTCGATGATTCATCCTTCGCGGTTTTGATTATTATCCCCTGAAAGAGGCAATTGTAACGGCCGTCTGAAAGCATGCATTAGTTGCAAGATGCTACATGAATGGGATAAAGTTCTTGCCAACCAGAATGCTCGGAGGCATGCATGCAAGAAGAAAGGCTGCCGCTTGGAGTTGCGGCCCGGCTGTCGCGGTATCTTCAAATTCTTACCCAGACGAAAAAAAGCGGCAAAAGAACAATCTCCTCCCAGACCCTGAGTGAGTATTCCAGTGTAAATCCGACCCAGATTCGCCGCGATTTGTCTGCTTTCGGCAAATTTGGCAAACGAGGCGTCGGTTACAACGTTGATTACCTGATTGGCCGCATTAAAGAGATTTTGCACACATCGGGACAGCACAACCTTGCCCTGATGGGGAGCGGCAACCTGGGAGTCGCCATCGCCACTTCCCGTATCTTCGCGGATCATGGCTTTGATATCGCAGCCCTGTTTGATACCGATACCGTCAAAATAGGCCATCCGGTCGGAAGGCTGGTAGTCCAGCCGTTGTCAGAAGTTGCCGAGACGGTGAGGCAGAAAAATATAATCGTAGGCGTGCTGGCTGTCCCTCCGGCCGCGGCCCAGGCTGCCGCCAATCTTCTGATCAATTCCGGAGTAAGGATTATATTCAATTACAGCGAGGCCCTTGTTGATGCCCCGCCAGGAGTGGCGATTCACTCCATGAGCCCCGCCGGGGAGCTTCTCTACGCCCTTTATTTTTACTTGACCTGAATGGAGAACCCGCTCGCATGCAGCAAGCGCGGAAAAACCAAAGGGATAAAAAGAAAAGCGCCGCTTAAGCGGCACTTTTTGGCAAAGGAACGGCTTAATGATTGATTTTAGCTCAGCAGCTCTTCCAAAGACCTGTTCCAGAGCAGATATGAGAAGAATTCGATTACGCGCTCGTCAGCCTGCTGCTCCTCGGGCGACTTGTCAATGTAAAGGGCTGAAACGGGATCGATCTTTTTCTGGTGTTCGGGGCAGTACTCCGAATCGGGCCCGTCCGTTACCCACTTGCCGCATCCTGAAATCTTGCATTTCTTCAATTTCTTCTCCATCTGAATCAAACCATCTTTCAGTGAACGCCGCGGCGTGTGGGAGCCAGTAGCGACAAACGGTAGAGAATTAATGACTATTATAAGTCATTTAACCTTATTTGAAAAGGGGTCAAGTATAGTTCTGAAGGATTATGCATCATGGCATACCGCCGCACAAAAATAATAGCTACATTGGGCCCGGCAACAGCCGGAGAGTCGCAGATTAGCAGCCTGCTTGAGGCAGGCGCAGACGCGGTGAGGCTCAATTTTTCACACGGCAGCCATGAAGAGTATTCAAGGATGCTAGCGCTGGTGCGGGGCGCGTCGGTCAAAGCGGGGCGGCCGCTGGCCGTTATCGCCGACCTGCAGGGTCCCAAGATCAGGGTGGGGGAGATGCCGGCCGCAGGCGTGAAGCTGGTCCGCGGGCAGCAGGTAACATTGACCGCCCGGAGGCAGGCCGGCAACAGCGAATTGATACCGATTACATACGGGCAGCTGGGCCAGATTGTGAGAAAAGACAGCCGCATTTTGCTCAACGACGGCAGAATTGCCCTGCGAGTCCTGGGCATTGAAGGATCGAATGTCTACTGCCGCGTGACTACGGGCGGCGTGCTGGGGTCGCGGCAGGGTGCCAATTTCCCCGGGATCACAATACCATCTCCCAGCCTGACAGTCAAGGACAGGCAGGATCTTGAGTTTGCCCTTCAGGCAGGCGTTGATTACGTCGCCCTGTCATTCGTGCGCTCGGCGGCTGACCTCGATGAGCTGCGCGGCCTGATCCTTGCGTTGACAAAAAGGCCGGTACGCATCATTGCCAAGATTGAGAGGCGGGAAGCAATAAGGAACATTGGATCAATTATCGCCGCCGCCGACGCGGTCATGATTGCCCGGGGCGACCTGGGGGTGGAGATCGCCGGCGAAAGGGTTCCCTTCTGGCAGAAAGAGATCATTCGCCGGTCGACCGAGCAGGCCAGGATCGTGATTACGGCCACCCAGATGCTGGAATCGATGATTGCAAACCCTACTCCGACAAGGGCGGAAGCAAGCGACGTTGCAAATGCAGTCTATGATGGAACTGATGCATTGATGCTTTCAGGCGAGACTGCTGTGGGAAAGTATCCCGGCCGTGCGGTTGCCACGATGAACCGGATCGCCAGGACCGTGGAGGCATCCCTGCCGCTCGGCGGCAGCGGACCCAGGCTTGCCAGCGATGGAATAACCACGGCGATCAGCGCCGCCGCCTGCGACCTGGCCGCGAATCTGGACGCAGCCGCCATTGTCACACCCACCAGCTCCGGCAGCACAGCCCTGGAGGTAGCCAAACACAGGCCTTTCCAGCCGGTGGTGGCCGTCAGCCCCAGCATGGACGTGATCAACCAGCTGGCGCTTGCCTGGGGAGTACAGCCACACCTGATTACTCCGGCGAGAGACACGGACGACATGTTTTCGAAGGCAATCTCGGCAGCAAAAGCAAGCGGCTTTGATGTAGAGGGTAAAATTATAGTCATCACAGCCGGTGTCCGGGTCAACGTGCCCGGAACAACGAACCTGATAAAGGTGCACCGGTGTTAACCCCGCCGTTCTCTACGCTCTGCTTCGCGTCCCTGCTGGCCAAATCCCGTCAAGCCCTCGCAGCCATCATAAATAAACTCTGGATGTCATCAGCGGCAGAGTGATTAGTTAAAAAAAGGGACAGCGGATGTTTGCGGCGAAAACATAACCGGGAAAAAGGCTGCTGCGAAGGGGCATTTTGGTTAGTATCAGGCAAAAAGCTTTTAGGCGCCGGCGCAGGCTCTGGCGGCTGGGGTTGGTGGCCGTGATTATTCTGATCGCCGCCGGTTATATTTCTCCGTTTAAGTCGCTAATTATTGAAGGGCGGCAGGTAGCGGCCCAGCAGGCTGAAGCAGAGCAGCTGCAGAAGCAGCATAATCTGTTGCAACAGGAAAAAAGCCGGCTTCTGACCAATACCTATGTGGAGGAACTTGCCAGGCGCGATTTGGGATTGGTCAAGCCGGGCGAGCAACCTTACGTGGTCAGGGACCTGGACAGGACCCCTGGCAAGGCTCAGGTTTCAGTGCCTGCCCCGGAAGAAGATAAATCATTTTCAGACAGGGTACTGGACGACCTGAAGTCACTGATACCCTAGATAGCCGGTAAGTTTGTCTGTGTGTTTTTAACGAGCGCCGATGAACAGTCTGTCAGTTGCAGAGGCAAGGCTACTTGTAGGCAGGCAGGTCGGGCGGCAGCCGTCGATTTCATTTTCCGTTGCCGGGAGCTGCCGTTACGGATGGCCGGCCGTAATCAGGAATGCGCCCTTCGATGAAACCGGCAGCCCGAACCCCAATCTGTTTTATCTTTGCTGTCCATTCTTAAGGAAACAGCTGGCGCAACTTGAAGGGGCAGGCGTTACCGGAAAGCTTCAGGAACTCATCGCCAAGGACCCAGGCCTGGCGGCGGCGTTAAAGCTGGCTCAAGCGGATCACGCCCGCCAGTGGGAGGAAGCTGCCGGCGGCCCCGTAAAAACAGCACCTCCGGGGCCACGCATTGCAGCGGCAGGCGAAGATCTGCTGCTCAAATGCCTGCACGCCCACTGCGCTTATGGCCTTGTACATGGCGGTTATCAAATCGGCCCGCTTATTATTGAGTGTCTTGATCAATTGTGGTGTGACGACGAGCGATGCCGCACGTGGCTGGATGAAATCAAGCTGGGAAGCCAGGGAGAAGAGCGATGACTGTTGTTGCGGTGATTGACACGGGCACAAATTCAACCAGACTGCTGATTGCCGATGTAAAGGAGGGTGCCGTACATGAGCTCATGCGCCGCACCGAAGTCACCCGGCTGGGAGAGGGCGTCGATGACAGCGGCCGCCTCGGTCAAGAAGCCCGCGCCAGGGTGCAGCAGACGGTTAATTCCTACGCCCAAATAATCGCAGCAAATGAAACTGAAGAGTCGGTAATCCTGGCTACCAGCTCCGTACGGGACGCGGCCGACGGCCGGGAGTTCCTGTCGGGGCTGGCGGAATCGCATTTATTTTCCTGGCGTCTGCTCCAGGGAGCAGATGAGGCTGCCCTGAGCTTCGCAGGCGCAACTATTTCAATTCGGGACCGGTTGCGGCTGATGCTGCTAGATGTCGGCGGAGGCAGCACCGAGGTCGTGGTAGGCAGGAGCAACCGCGTTGATTACGCCTGCAGCATGAAGCTGGGTTGCGTGCGATTAAACGAGCGTTTCTTCAGGCATGACCCTGTCCTGCCTGTTGACATCAATGCTGCTTCAGAGTTTATCGAGACGACATTGCGGACGGAAGTCGATCCACATGATTTGACCGGCATTGAAAGAACGGTGGCCGTGGCCGGAACGGTAACAACCCTGGCGGCCTTGGACCTGAAACTTAAGGAATACGACCGTGATGCTGTCCATAGCCATGTGCTCTGCAGGGAAAATATTGGGGGCCTCTTTGACATGCTGGCTGGCATGACCATAGAGCAAAGGTCAAGGATTGGAACGATTGAGCCGGGACGTGCCGATGTCATTACGGCCGGGGCGCTGATTGTTTTAAAACTGATGGAATATTGCGAGATCGAATCGGTCACGGTCAGCGAAAACGATATTCTTGACGGTGCCGCCTTGAAACTGGCGGCAGGAGAGCTGTAAGCGCCTTGCACTACCGCGACTGTCCGGTGGACTATATAATCCGGATTTAGGTGACGCCTGCCCAAATCCAGAACAAGGCGCTTCGTGCCCGAGTGGTGGAACCGGTAGACACAAGGGACTTAAAATCCCTCGCCCTTTGGGTGTGTGGGTTCGACTCCCACCTCGGGCACCATGAGACGTTTTCACGTAACTGGCGGCGGGAGTTTGGCTTACAGGTGCAACCTGGCGGCTTTTGCGATTTATGAGACCAAGCTGCCAGTCCTAGCAGTTTCTGATGGCGGCGATCTCCTTGATCATCTGAACCGTGGTGCCGTCATCGCTTGTTTCCACGTCGACCTTGTCCATCAGGCTTCCCATGATTCCGAAGCCGAGCCCCTCGGACGGGGGGGGCGGCAGCGTCATGCCATGTCCGTAATCCAGGACCTCAATCTGAAAGCCCGACTTTTCCCGGTAGCACTTGATCTGAATTACTTTTTTGATGTTGTCATTATCAGCATGATAGGCGTGCCTGACTACGTTGGTGCATGCTTCAGACAGAGCCACCTTGATATCGGCGATGATGTCGTCGCTGAAACCCTCGTCCTTGGCTGCAGCCGCCACGACCAGCCGCGCCAGGGAAAGATATTCTGCCTTGGCCGGAACAACCAGGCTTAAGATTTTCGTGTCATCTCTGTTCACTGGTTAACCTGTCTTGTTGATTGTCAGGTTCTGCCTCAGCGACTGCAATGTACGGCGCAACAGCCGGGAGACGTGCATCTGAGATATTCCCAGCCGGCTGGCGATCTCGGTCTGGCTTAAGCCTTCCACGAAGCGCAGGTAAAGCAGCTTTTGCTCGCGCCGGCTCAGGAAAGACATCGCTCCGGCAAGGCTAAGGCGCT
>JACWAD010000048.1 GCA_014874175.1 Thermoleophilia bacterium | reverse complement strand
GTGATGCGCAAGCTGCTTTGCGCCATCTGGGGCATGTTCAGCACAAGGCAGCCTTTCGACGGAAGCAGGTTTTACCAGGCGGCAGCGATTGCTGCTTGACGCTCAGAATTTAAGAGAGTATCTGAGAAAGTGAAATGGGGCGGCGCTAATCTCAAGCCTTCCACGCCGAATCGACATTGTTTAAAAGTGTGCCGATTGGAAATTTAATAGGTGTAACTGAAATTGGCTCTTCAGGGGCCGTTTTACTTGTTCAAGAGGGAGGTGAAAGTGATGCCGCTGGTAAGATGGACGCCGTTCAGGGAGCTTTTGGATATGCCGCGGGAGATGAGGCGTGCGTTCGGCAGGCCGTTTTCGCTGCTCGAGCCAGGCCTTGACGTGATGCAGTTTCCACCGATGGACGTTTATGGCAAGGGCAGCGACATGATCGTCAGGATCGAGCTGCCCGGCATCGAGGTTGATGACCTGGACATCTCGCTTAGCGAGCACATGCTGAGCATCTCGGGCGAGCGCCGCTCCGACAAGGAGATCAAGGAGGATGATTATTACCGCCGCGAGCGCTCCTACGGCCGCTTCGAGCGGTCGCTGCCGGTTCCGGAGAGGGTGACGGAAAAGGATATTGACGCCACCTACACCGATGGAGTGCTGGAGGTAAAGGTGAAGGGCGCGATCGAGGAAGTTCCCACGAAGAAGATCGAGGTCAAAACCGGCAAGGAGACAGCCAGGCGGATCCGGGCGAAGAAGGGGTAATAACCCTGATGGTGGATAGCAGGTGGTGGATAAAGAGGGCGCCTGCGGCGCCCTCTTTTGTTACATGATTAAAGATTTGATCCGGAATCTAGCGTCCGGCATCCACCATTTGGTTTATGGGCTTGTCCGTGGCGGTCAGCAGCATGAAGACCTCGCTTAAATGCTCAAGGGTGACCATCCCTAGCAGGCGGCCGTTCTCCAGCACCGGCACCGCCTTGATCCGCCGCTCGTTCATCTTCTCGTAGACGTCGGAGAAGGGAGCGTCGACGGAGACGACGGGAAAGTCCTTTTCCATCGCCTGGCTCACCAGGCCGTCCGGGCCGAGCGAATGCAGCCCGTTGATCAGGTTGGCGCGGGTAAGCACGCCGGCAAGCTCGCCGCCGGATACTACAGGGAAGTCCTCCTGGAACTCGTGCATCACCATGTTTACCACAGTCCCCAGCCGGTCATCCGGGGCCACCGTTTTCATGCTGCGCGTGATTGCCTGCCCCACCTTCAACCGCGCCAGCGTGCTTTTCATCTCTGCGCCAGCGCCCTCCTGCTCGGCGCCCATGTAGATGAAAACGGCAATGATGATAAAAATGATGTTCAGGGTGAAGATGCCAATTATCCCCAGGATGAAAGCAAATACCTGGCCGACAACAACCGCCGTGCGCGTCGCCTTCATGTATGACATGCGCTCAGCCAGGATGCTCCTAAAGACGCGGCCGCCATCGAGGGGAAAGGCGGGCAGCAGGTTGAAGACGGCCAGCAGCAGGTTGATAAAAAACATATAGCTGATAAACCCCTGGGCGGAAATGCCGATCAGCACATCGGCATTGCCCGCCCCCAAGCGGCTGAAGGCGCCAAAGGCGCCGTCGACAGGATTGGGAATCAGGTAAAGCAGCGGTATCAGCAGGATGGCGATGACCACGTTGCTGAGCGGCCCCACCAGCGACACCAGCAGCTCCCTGGTGGGCTCTTCCGGCATTTTCTTCATCATGGAGACGCCGCCGATGGGAAGCAGGGTGATGCTGGACACCTCGCCGCCAAAGTACTGCGCCAGCCGCGAGTGGCTCAGCTCGTGGATGACGACGCAGACAAACAGCGCCAGGATGACGATGCTGCCGTAAACGGCCCCGGCGGCTCCCTCGCCGTAGCGGCTGCCCCAGATATAAGCGGCATAGGCCAGGATCAGGAAAAATGTGATATGAACGCGCAGCTCTATGCCAAAAACGCTGCCGACTTTAAAAGACCACTTCATGCGGCTTTAATACCCGGTAAACATGCGGGTTCAAACCCGCTAACGCGAAAACGGGACGTTGACAACCAAGGAAAAGGCGGATTCTTCGTCGCCGGAACCTGCCCTGAGTGAAGCCGAAGGGGCTCCTCAGAATGACAGGCATCGGAGCCGGCAAGCGATCAGTAGTTGGATCGCTTCATTGCCCGGTCCGGGCGGCCCCGAAAACTGCTTGCGGAATCTTTGCTTCAGGGTTGCTCTTGCCCGCCCTAAAAGTCCGATTCCCCCTTGGAAGCCCCGGTTCTAGGAGCTTTTGCCTCCCCGCAACTCTCCAAGCAGGTCAAGGGCCGCCCGGGCGCGGTGGCTGATACGGTTCTTTTCATCGGCAGAAAGCTCGGAAACCGTTAGCGTATAACCCTCTGGTATAAATACCGGATCGTAGCCAAACCCAAACCCGCCCCGGGGCTTCCCGGCGATGCTGCCCTCCATGGCGCCGCTGGCGTGCAGCTCCTCGCCCCCGGGCGAGATGACCACGATCTCGCAGACAAAGCGGGCGCGGCGGTCATCCTTCCCCTCCAGCGCCTGCAGGAGTTTGTTGACATTATCCACATCGGTGGCATTTTCGCCGGCGTAACGCGCAGAGAAGATCCCGGGGGCGCCGGCCAGCGCCGCCACCTCGATGCCGGAGTCATCCGCCATTACCCAGGGCACCCTGCCGTCTAAAGCGGTCGCCCTGGCGATATACTGGTCCCTCACCGCCATCGCCTTCAGGCGCGCGTTCTCGTGAAAGCTGCTGCCGGTCTCATCCGGCAACCTGAAACCGGGCGGCATCGCCTCCACGCGTATGCCGCCCAGCAGGGCCTCAAATTCCCGGGCTTTATTGACGTTGGCGGAAGCAAGCGTTATCGACTGCGGCAGCATGGCAATCAAATTCTACCCGATTTGGTCCAGGAAATGCGGGTCGCGGAGCCTGCGCTACTGTCATCCTGCCTGAGGCGAGGCCGGAGGATCCCGGTTTTAATATTTCCGGGAATGATTTGATTCAGGGGCGGAATGGAATATACTGCCTTGAGGTCAAAAAAACGCCCTCCAAAGTTTGTTCATGATTCATGACTTATAATCCCCCCATAAAAGCTGACCGGCTTTTTCCCGAGCACACCTTTTGCCGCGTAGCGGCGCTAATTTCCGCACTGGCCGCAACCATTCTGGTTTTTGCCGTGATGGCTGCTCCCGCCCATGCCGGCGCGCTGTGGGAGGAGGACTGGACCCAGCATAACCCGGACAGCTGGACTCTTTCTCACCAACAGAATCCAAATGCGCCTTCCGGCAACTGGAACCTGCATACGTACAACCCGAATATTGGCGGTAGCGGAAGCTCGTATGATTCATTTTCATGGGGAAACGCCGGCGGGGACGAGTACCTGCAGATGCAGGGCGTCAGCTGGGGGATCGAGTCAAAGCAGGCCTTCAATAAGGACACACCGATCGACGTCGAAACCCAGGTCAACACCCGGCCTGATCCGAGTCGGCCGCAAACCACCACGTGCTTTGGCGGCGTCACCATCTACGACGGCGAGAGCGGTTACGAGGAGATAGCCCTGCAGGATGACGGCAACGGCGGCGGCCTCAGGGCGGTTGCTATGTGGGACGCCGGCGGACCCGCCCATGACCAGTCGAAGACGCTTCCGTCCGTTGGCGGCTTTACAAATCAAAATCTGCCAGAGAAGGACAGCCAGGGAAATCCCGTTTTTTACGATCTGCGGCTGGTATACGACGGCCAGGGAAACACCCAGTACTGGGTAAACGGAAACCTGCTCTGGACCAACAGCACCCTCCCCCTGGACTCGAACCCCGACATCTTTCTGCTCTCGGTTGAGCTAAACGATCCAAATGCCTGGAATACGCCCAACGACACTCCCTATGGGGTACTGACCGATTTTAAGACAGTAAAGGTAAACGGCTACTACAACCTGTTCAGCAACACCACCCATGTCAACCTGATGGACCAGCCCGTACTCTGGAATGTTAATGCAGACCCTGC
Source organism: Thermoleophilia bacterium (assembly GCA_014874175.1). GTDB lineage: Bacteria > Actinomycetota > Thermoleophilia > BMS3ABIN01 > BMS3ABIN01 > JACWAD01. The sequence continues at coordinate 124,592 of JACWAD010000048.1, read as the reverse complement.
GTTTGGCCAGAACTGCGGCACATATAACCAGTGTGATTACCTGCAGCTTTCAACAGACCAGTTTATTAGGATGGACTTCGACCAATCCGGCTACACGCTGTCGCCGGTGATTGACATCACAAATTACACCGGCAAATATCCCGGCATCAAGTGGGGCGAGGTGCTGACAACCGCGGCCTTAAACGGCCAAGACCTTTACGTGCAGGTGTTCCAGCCGGGCGTCGGCCTGGTGCCGGACTCGGATCTGCCCGGGAACTCCCGGGGCTTCCGCGGCAATTCCATCGTCCTTTCCGGCCTGGACCCGAACAAGTATCCCCAGCTGCAGCTGATGGCGGCATTCAGGTCGCTATGTTATCCCTGCCGGAAAAGTCCTATGCTGCTTGACTGGACGCTCACCTTCGGCACCCGCTCCTTCTTCACCTGGTACGACCAGCAGAGCCCGGGGATGAAGGACTGGCTGCTGGCCGCCGACCCCAGCGAATTCGGCGGCGAGGCCCACTTCTGGGCCCAGCTGGGCAATCCGCCCCTGGCTGCGGCCTACCTGGACTCCAGGCACGGCAAGTCTGCCTTTACGACCTGGCCGGGCAGGATGGGCGGCCCGCTGACCGTCAACAAGCTGTCGGGGCTGCCGGCGGTGATCTCCCAGCGGGTGCTCTTCGGCAACTCGCTCGAGGAGACGCCGGCGATTGACGAAAGCAAGCTTTCCAGCCAGTACTACTGGACCTGGTACGATGAATTCAGTCCCGGCTTTAAAAACTGGGTGCTGGTGGGCAACCCCAGCACGACGGACGCCGTTACAACCCAGGTATCTTTCTTTGACGTAGTGTCAAAAACACAGATCACCGGAACGTATAACCTGGCCCCTGGCCAGAGGGTTACGCCTGACTTTCCCGGCCGGATGGGCGGTCCCGTTCTGGTAAACGCATGGAAACAGGGCTCCCCCGGAACCCCGGAGCATGTGATCGCTTCCCAGCGCGTGACGACCGGCGGCGGCACCGCCTTCAATGAAGTCGGCGGGATCCCGGCCGGGAGCTATTCGGAGCTTTCCAGCCAGTATTACTGGACCTGGTACGACATGCAGTCCGCCGGCGCCAAAAACTGGGTGCTGGTGGCCAATCCCGGCGCCTCGGCAGTCTATTACCAGATCAGCATCGCCGGCGGCTGCCAGAATGGCGACGCCCGCCGCTGCGCGGCCGGCGTGCTTGCCGGCGGCCGGGAAGCGACTCCCACTTTCCCGGGCGTCATGGGCGGGCCGGTGGAAGTTCAGGCCTGGTCGGACGCGGTTGGCGGCAGCCAGCCGGCCAGCGTGATCGCTTCCCAGAGGAGCATATGGGGCCCTTCGTTCGAGGAAGTGCCGGGCTACCGCGCTACGGCGCTGTCGTCCTCGTACGACTGGACCTGGTACGACAACCTGTCCCCAGGCTCACTGAACTGGGTCCTGCTCGCCAATACGGAAAACCAGTACGTCACCGCAGATGTCTATATCGGAGGGGCATTCAGAAGCTCATACACCCTGGCGCCAAAGGGGATGCCCGGCTCGATGGCGTATCCCCGCTTCCCGGGCGTTATGGGAGGCCTGGTCGAAGTGCGGGCCCACTCGCCAGGCGGCGGCACTCCGCAAAACATTCTGGCCTCGCAGCGGGTGCTCTGGAGCGGGTATTTCAACGAAGTGCAGGGGACCGTGCCGGGGCTTTAGAACCGCGGTCAGACGAGGCAAACCGGGCAGTAAAAGAAAGCGGCGGCGCCTGCCCGGATTCTCCTAGGATCTGTTTGCCGTCACTTTCAACTGCTCTGCCCCGATCTGCCGGATCCCCTCTGCGGCGAGGTCAAGCAGGCGGGCAAGGAGTTCGCGGGAGAAGGCCTCTTTCTCCGCAGTTGCCTGAACTTCCACCAGCCTGCCGGAGCCGGTCATGATGACGTTCATGTCAACTTCGGCGCTGCTGTCCTCCACGTAATCAAGGTCCAGCACCGGCTCGCCCCCCCGCACGCCGACGCTGACGGCGGCAATGGAATCCTTAAGCGGCAGCTCCTTGATGAAATCCCTGTCCACAAGTCCCGCCAGCGCCAGGTAAAGAGCCACGTAAGCGCCGGAGACCGAGGCGCAGCGGGTGCCGCCGTCGGCCTGGATGACGTCGCAGTCGATCCAGGCGGTGCGGTCGCCCAGGGCGCGCATATCCACAACGGCGCGCAGGCTGCGCCCGACCAGCCGCTGGATCTCAACCGTGCGCCCTTCCTGTTTTCCCCTGACGGCTTCGCGGATCTTGCGCCCCGGCGTGGCCGCCGGCAGCATGCTGTACTCAGCCGTAACCCAGCCGCTGCCGTGTCCTCTCAGCCAGGGAGGGACGCCGTCCTGAATGGTTGCGGCGCAAATCACCTTTGTCTTGCCTGCTTCAATCAGCACCGAGCCGTCGGCCCACTCAATAAAGCCGGGGGTAAACCTGAGCGGCCTGATGCCGTCGGCGGGGCGGCCGTCCGGCCTTTTAAGGGCCATTATGATTGCCTCCCGGGGGAAAAGTTCACGCCACACCCATCCTTTCCAGTCCGGAAATCTCAACCTTGCTGACGTTCTCAAAGGGCATCTGCAAAAAGCGCGCCCCCACCTCTACGAACGATTCCACATCGCCGGTGCAAAGGAACGAATATCTTCCCTCGCGCCCGGTCCGGTTTTGAGCGCCCTTGCGCCGCAGTGTCGCGGCAACCAGCCGGGCAATCTCCTGTGCCGGACTGACCAGTGTCACGTCCCTGCCCAGAATCCGCTTCAGCATCGGCGTCACCAGAGGATAATGGGTGCAGCCGAGGATGACCGTGTCCACCCCGGCCGCCTTCAGCGGCGCCGCGTATCCTTTGACAATTTCTATCATTGCCGGCGAAGAGACGTCGCCGTTCTGGATCATGGAGGCCAGACGCGGACACGGCTGCGAGAATACGTCAAGACCTGCGTCCAGATCCGTCAGCGCCCGCCTGTAGCTGCCGCTGGCAATGGTCGCCTCGGTGGCCATCACGCCCACGCGCCGGTTCCTGGTAATCTGCACGGCCGCCTCGGACTCAGGGAAAACAGCCCCGACAATGGCGGCGTCCAGCCGCTCCTGCAGCCAGGGCAGCGCCGCCGCCGTGGCTGAATTGCACGCCACTACCAGCAGCTTGACGTCCAGGGCCAAGAGATGAGAGGCAATCTGGCCGGCAAAATCCCTGATTTCGCCTGCAGTTCTTGACCCGTAGGGGAAGCGGCCGTTGTCGCCAAGGTAGATGAAGTCCTCTTCCGGCAACGTCACAAGGCACTCATGCAGCACCGTCAGGCCGCCGACGCCGGAGTCGAACATGCCAATTGGCCGCGGGTCCAAACCCTACCGCCTCGGCCGGCGCTCACGGCCGCGGCGGCTGCCGGCTCCGTCCTTCTCCTGCTCCTGCTGTGGAGGCAATATCTGGTCCAAAGAAGCCTCGATCTGCCTGCCCTCGCCAACATCTATCCTCACCGTTTCCCGGGGGACGCAATAGTCAGCGACGGTGCCCTCGCCCTGGGCGGTCCTGACCGGAGCTCCTTTGCGGGGAGCCCTCTCTTTGAAATCCCGGTAGCACTGATGCTCATATTTAAGGCAGCACATCAGGCGGCCGCAGATGCCTGAAATCTTCATCGGATTTAGCGGCAGGTTCTGATCCTTTGCCATTTTGATAGAAACGGGCTGCTGGTCGCCGGCAAACATGGTGCAGCACATCTTGCGGCCACAGGGACCGTAGCCGCCGATAAGCCTTGCCTCGTCGCGCACGCCCACCTGCCGGAACTCAACCCTGGTGCGAAATTTCTTGGCCAGGTCCTCAACCAGTTGGCGGAAATCGACCCGTTCCTCAGATAAAAACGAGAGGATAATCTTGCTGCCGTCGAAAACAACCTCGGCGCTGATCAGCCTCATATCCAGGCCATATTCCCGGATCTTTTCCTCGCAAACCTGCGCCGCCCGGCCCGCCAGCTTCTGATTGCGTTCGGCCGCGTCAAGATCGCCGGGGCTGGCAATGCGGATAACTTTCTCCAAAGGCGCAACAATTTCACTCTCGGGGACTTCGTGGCTGGCGGCGACCACCTTTCCCAGCTCAATGCCCCGGCTAGTGCGGACAATCACCTGGTCGCCGACGTCCAAGCTTAACCCGGCAGGATCAAAAGAATAAACCCTGCCACCGCAACTAAACACGATTTCAGCCAGCTCAGGCAACCTGCAAAACCTCCGTAAGTTCGTAAAACATGGCCGTAAGAGCAAGTCCCAAGTCAATATTATAGCCTAGTTTTTTGCGCGTATTCTCGATGACGCCAACAGCCCTCAGATAATTATCAAGCCGGGAGGGCAGCGCCTGGTCCTCCAGCTCCAGCTCATAGTCCCTGTTTACGATTACGTCCCTGGCCCCGGCCGCGACTGCCGTCATATCACGGTACCAGGATGCAAGCAAATCCAGCGCCAGGGACAGCTCCCGTTTCCGGGCCGCTCTTTCGCGGCGGCGGGCGTCCTGCTGCCTCTGTTTCTGGCTGGCCTTAAACCCTTCCGGCAGTTCTTCGTCGCCGCCTGCCGGCGCAGGCACATCAAGAATGGCTGTCTCAATTTCGGCCGCCATGCCGGCGGCATTTTCGTTCCCGTCCTGAGCCAGCCTGGCCGCGACGTCAAGATACAATTCCCGCCGTCCGGCAAGTCCGGCGTCAACGCACAAAGCCTCCGCCAGCCTGAGGTTGCCGCCGCAAACCCTGGCAAATGCCTCCCTTTTTAAAGCAGTGATCTGGAACCTGGCAGAAAGATAAGACTCAATATCGGCTGCAGGCACCTGGCTGAAGCGGACGATCTGGCAGCGGGAGGCAATTGTAGGCAGAACCGCCTGCAGCCTTGACGCCAGCAGCAGAAAAAAAACAAAGGCAGGCGGCTCCTCGAGAGACTTGAGGAAAGCGTTGGCGCTCTCATCATTAAACGCCGCTGCGTCACCGATGATGAACACCCGCGCCTGCGATTCATGCGGACTCAGCCTGAGCGAGCGGTTCACCTCGCGAATCTGCTCAACTTTGATTATTGAGCCGTCCGGTTTGATCGTAATGACGTCGGGATGGATTTCCTTGGCCGCCTTCTGACAGGTGGAGCATGAGCCGCAACCACCCTGCCCACAGCAGATGGCAGCGGCAAACTTGAGCGCCGCCATTCTCTTGCCGCTGCCCTGCGGCCCGGCGAATAAATAGGCGTGGCTGGGCTGCTTGTTATGGATGGCTGCCGTCAGCAGACGGGCGGCATGGGGCTGGCCGATTAAATCATCAAACAAAGTTCCAAGTTCCAAGTTCAAAGTTGAAAAACAACTGCCTAACTTTAGCACCAGAAAGCCAAGCTTTCTAACCAGTTTGAACCTGGAACTTTGAGCCTAGCGCTTTAAACTCCGAACTAAACTTTAAGGCCGAGCCGCTGGCGGCACTCGGCCAGCACGCGCGCATGCACCTCGCTAACCGCCAAGCTGGCGTCAATGCCGACTACCCGCCCGGAATACAAATCCTCCAGCTGCCTGTAACCGGCTTCAACCCGGCGATGAAACTCAAGCGGCTCGCCCTCGATACGGTCGCGCCCGTCTCTGCGCCCGGCCAGCCGCCGCCGCGACGAATAAACATCAAGATGAAAAACAAGGGTAAGATCCGGCATCAAACCGCCGGTTGCCCCCATATTAAGGTCCAGCACCGGCTCAACTCCCAGCTCCCGGGCTATCCCCTGATAAACAAGCGAGGAATCAATGTAACGGTCCGACAGTACAAGCTTGCCACCGGCCAGCGCCGGCCTGATTACCTCCTTGACCAGTTGGGCCCGCGCCGCCGCGTAAAGGAGAGTCTCGGCCCAAGGGCCCATGCCGGCATGCTCCGGCCCCAGCAGAAGCTTTCTGATCGCCTCGCCCAGCGCTGTGCCGCCCGGTTCGCGCACGCTTAAAACAGAAAGCCCGGCCGACTGAAGGGCGCGGGCAAGAAGATCGAGCTGGGTGGATTTGCCGCTTTGGTCGATTCCCTCAAACGTGATGAAAAACATTGACCCTAGGAAGCTCCCTCTTTTTGGGCTCTCTTTAGCTTGTACTCCTCCTTGGTCGGGCAGTCGGGATCGATGCAGAGCTCCCAGGGGCGGCGGCCCTTGTTAAGCACCTTGATCTTGGGAGAACCGCATTCGGGGCATGTTTTATAGGTGGGCATTATGCTGCCCCGCTGGGGCAGAGGATAGGTTGTTGAACACTCCGGGTAGCCCTCGCAGCCGACGAATCGCTTCTTTGTCCTTTTTGAGCGGATAACCCTGAGCTGCTTGCCACAGTTGGGGCAGGCGCCCACCAGCTTGTCCTCCTGGATTCCCTTGACGATCTCTCCGGCCAATGCCTCCTTGTTGTTCTCCATCATTTTGTAGGCATCGTGCAGCAGCGCCCGCGACCTTTGCACCACTTCTTCCCTGGTGATCTTGGACTCGGCAATGTCGCTCATTTCTGTTTCCAGCCGGGCTGTCATCTCGGGCCTGGTGATCAGGTTGGCGTAGGTATCGAGTGCCCTGATCATGGATATGCCTGTCTCAGTTGGCTCTACGGGAGTGTTGCGGATGTATCCCCGGTCGTAAAGCGTCTGCAGGATGCTGTGGCGCGTCGCCTTGGTTCCAAGTCCGTTCTGTTCCATCAGCTCAATCAGCCGCCCCTGGCCATAGCGGCCCGGCGGCTGGGTCTCTTTCGATTCCAGGGAGACCTTGACTACCTGTACCTGCTCCCCCTGCTTTAGTTTTGGCATCTCGTCGTCCTTGCTGCGCCCGTAGGGATAGTACGCCAGCCAGCCTTCTTCCAGAATGCGCGAGCCCGACAGCATGAACGGCTCGCCACCAATCTCCAGGTCGATGCGGCCCGTCTCCGAAACGGCGCTATCTCCGAGCGTAGCCAGGAAGCGCCGCGCCACCAGGTGCCATATCTTCCACTGGGCCTCATCGATATCACCCACCTTGGGCACATCGACGGGATAAATCGGGGGGTGATCCGTCGTTTGCTTCTTGCCCCGCGATGGTTTTAACTCCCCCCGCTCAAGCAGCTCATCAGCATGGCTTTTCAGCTCCCTGCTATGGCTGAGTTGCCCGAGAATTTCTTTGAGGCCAAGAGACTCCGGATAAACGGTATTATCGGTGCGAGGATAGCTGATGTAACCGGCCAGGTAAAGATCCTCCGCCAGCCGCACGGCACGGGCGGCCGAAAAGCCCAGCGCCGTGGCCGCTTTTGTATAGGAAGTCGTGTTGAAGGGAGGCGGAGGCGGAAGCTGCTTCTGCGTCGTCTTTACTCCCGTGACAAGCCCGGTCTCCGCGGCCCTGGCCCTGCCCAGGGCCGTCTCTGCGGCGCCCTTGTCCTGAAACCGCTCGGTCTTGTGCCGGGCGGTAAACGGTCCCGGCTCCGCCGCCAGGTCAGCGAAAATTTGCCAGTAGGGAACCGGCACAAACGCCCTTCTTTCCAGCTCCCGTTCCACAATCAGCTTTAACGTAGGACTCTGCACCCTGCCAACGGAAAGGAATTGGCTTCCCAGCCGTGAAGTCGCAAGCGAAATGTAGCGGGTCAGAGTAGCTCCCCAGATTAAATCTATGTCCTGCCGGGCCTCACCGGCTTGCGCCAGCGGCACCGAGAGCTCAACTGTATTGGTAAATGCGTTGCGGATTTCCTCTGCCGTAAGCGCCGAGTAGCGGGCCCGCTTCACGTGCTCGGCCAGCTTGGGGTTGGCCTGAAGCGCCAGCTCCAGGGCTTCCAGCCCGATGAGCTCACCCTCACGGTCATAGTCGGTGGCGATGATGATGCGGCTGGCCTGCCGGGCGGCCTTCTGAAGGGCATTTACCACCGACTTGGCTGAAGGTGACTTGACCAGGTCGGCATCGATAAGCTCGCGCGGCTCCACCTTGCGCCAGTCGGAGTACTCAGGCGGATATTCAAGCTGCAGAATATGTCCCTTCAGTCCAATCGAGACAAACTCTTCCCCGCCGCCGTTCGCGAATACATAAAAGGGGATCTTGTAGTAGGATTCCGCCTTCACCTTGCCGGCTCCGAGTATTTCGGCAATTTTTTTTGCGGCAGTATTTTTTTCGGTGACAATTAATTTCATGGCTTACTGATTCCCAATACTAAACAAAATGCCATCTTAGTTTTCATTAATGACTGCTTTTTTCGATTTCCTAAACATGGCTTTTTTCGACACGGTCAGAAAAAGCTTAATAACCTGATTTAGACGCTGGACATCAGATATTGGATAAAACCTTGGTGCAAATAGGCTTTATAGCACAAAAACCGGGGCAGGGGAAAATTGGCAGCCGCAGCCGGGGGGCATAAATATCCCGGCTCCCTTGCTAGTGAGAAGGCGCCGGGGCGGCGGGGGTCGTTGGCGGTGCGGTCTGCGCCGGGTGAGCCAGCTGGTTGATCTGATCCCTGATCTGGGAAGCATAGCTGCTTCCCGGAGCGAGCTGCAGGTACCTGGTCCAGGCCTGAATCGCTGCCTGGTTTTGCAGCGCGTCCTTCTCGGCCAAGCCCAACTGCAGGAAGGCATTGGCGTTGGTAGGATCAATCGTGGTTGCCTGCGTCAGGATCTTGGCAGCCGAGGCTGGATCGTTGAGATCGTTCAGATATATGCTGCCCATCTCAAGGCGCACATTTATATCCTTGGGAACAAGCGCCAGATATTTATTAAACCAGCTAATGGCGTCCTGGTAACGCTTGACGTCTTCGCCGGCGTACAAGGTGGCCAGTTGCATGATGGAATCCGCATCCTTGGGATTTTTCTTTATCTGACCAAGCAGAAAACTCTCCCGGTCCTTGACGGCGCCGGACGCCGACACGCTGGAAGAACTCTGGGCACAGCCGGCAAACACGTTCCCGGTCTTGGACCCGACCCCCAGCACGACGCCACTGAGTGCAAAAATAAGAGCCAGCATGATGGCGAACCATTTGGCGATGCGATTAATTTTTTTGCGGTTAAGCAGCATAATTTAAAAAATAACAAGTAACAGAACCTGAAATATTATAGCTGAAAGCGGAAGCGGTAACATGTCAAACCCAGGCCGGGTGCCACGCTCTGACCGTCAGTAGGCCTTGCCCAGGAAGGCCCGAGCCCGGCTTAAATCCCATAGGCCCTCTACCCCCACAGCTTTTCTTTAACCGCCTTTGCCTGGTCTGAAATTTTCTCCTCGTCCATCATCAGCAGAACCTTCTTTTCATACAGGGGCCGGCCGGCAACCATGACAAAGAAAACATCCTCCTGGCTGGCGCCGTAAACCAGCGCCGAATAAGGGTTGTAAATGGGAGTGAAATGGCTGTGCTCCATGTCAACTGCAATGAGATCCGCCTGTTTGCCGGGCTCCAGGGATCCAATTCTGTCATCCATTCCCAGGGCCCTGGCGCCGCCAAGCGTGGCAATCTGGACGCATTCGGCAGCGTCCAGGACGGCTGCATCGCGCTGCGCCCCCCGGTGCAGAAAAATCGCGGTCCTCATTTCACCGAACATGTCCATGACATTGCTGCTGGCGGGGCTGTCGGTACCCAGGCCGACCCTGATTCCCGCCTCCAGGAATGAATGCAATGGGGCAATGCCGCAACCAAGCTTGGCGTTGCTTTTGGGGCAGTGGGCGATGGCAACGCCGCCCTTAGCCAGCACCTCAACATCCGGGCTGCCGACCTGCACGCAGTGGACGGCAAGAAAATCCGGTCCATATACATCCCATTGTTGCAGGTATTTTACCGGCGTGACGCCAAATGGCTCGCGCATGAGATTTTCCCAGCCCACTTTTTCCCGTAGATCCATCGCCAGCACGCCTGAGCCGGAGCGGATGTAGGCCGACTCCGCCTTGCTCTCGGCAAGATGTGTCGCCAGCTTTTTTTTTCTCCGCCGCGCCATTTCGGCAACAGCCCTGTACATGGCGGCGCTAACCGTATAGGTCGCATGGGGGAAAATTCCTATTTCAAGAAGCTGGTCCTGCTGTTCATCAAGCTCATCCAGGCGCACTTCAAGCGCCGCGATTGTCTCACTTAACCGGCTGTCATCCATGCCAAAAGTTTCCTGGAAAGCAACCGCCCTGAGGCCGGCCTCCTTGAGGGCGTAAACGCTCTGGCCGCTGTACATGGATTCCGCAACAGTTGTAATGCCGGCCGCAACGCTTTCAGACGCGCCCAGCCTGGAACTGATGGCATAATCTTCTGCCGACAGCCGCGACCGGAAATCAATAAACTCCAGAAGCCAGCGGCCAAAATTGAGGTTGTCGAGAAAACCCCGGAAAACCGAGTATTCAAAATGGCTGTGACAATTGACAAACCCCGGTAAAATAATGGCGTGATGGAAGTCAACCAGTGTCGCCGCGGGGAAAGATTTTATGATATCGGGCGCAGGGCCGGCCGCTTTTATGCTGCCCCCCGAGACTGCCACGGCTCCGTCGCGCACAGGATCTGATGAAACCGGCAGCACCCATTCGGCGCGGTAAATAGTCGTGCCTGCATCCCTTTGTCCGCTATCAATCATAAAGTCCCTCCATCAAGTCCGCCCTGGCCTTTCCTGTTTTCAAAGCGGATAGCATATATTAACCGCCAACCGGTGGTCGTGGCCGGCGGGCGCCAGCATGGTTCCTTGAGCATTATTGCATCTTTCTATAGGATATTGCGGTCCAAAGGAATTTCCTTCCCGGGAGCTTGATGAGCCCGGCCTCCCGGCCAATAACCCCTTTTCGATGACATATTCGGCCAATGTGGCAAAGGCTCGATAAAATCAACAACGGAAAACTGGCCAGCCCCCGGGTCATGATCATGACGGCGGGGGGCGCCTGCCTGTTTTCATATTTGCTGTTTGCCATCCTGCCCCTGTTTATCCCCCGGGCTGACTTCAGCCACTTTCCTCCCTATCTGGCCCTGCCGGATGGCGGTTTAGGGTTAACAGACTATTACCTGTTATACATATTAATTTGCATCAATGCCCTGCTCCTGTTTGGCTTGTATTTCATTGCCCTAAGAGCGGTAAGCAATCTCCGTTCGGGAGCTGTCCTGCCGTCGGCGCCGGCGCCTCTCCATCCCTGGCGGCGCGACAGCATGACAAACTATATCTTCGGCATGACGGTTCTCTTCCACCTGGTGATGCTGTTAACGCCGTTCCTTTTGTCAACCGATCTTTTTGACTACATTCGCCACGGACGCATATTCGCCATCTACGGCGAGAACCCGCTGGTCGTGCCGGCCACATATTTTCCTCACGATCCTTTCTTTAACATGGGCGGCTGGGTGGGAACCGGCTCTGTTTACGGGCCGCTCCACGTTTACGCCGCCGGGTTCCTGGCGGTAATCGCCGGCAACGGCATTGGAGCAAATTTCCTTGTCTTCAAAAGCTTCTTCGTCTGCCTTGATCTTGCCAACGTGATCCTCATCGGAAGCATTGCCGCCCGCCTGCGCCCCGGGCTGGAGAAAAAGGCAATGCTTTTTTATGGCTGGAACCCATTCATCCTGGCTCTGGTGGTGGCGAGCGCCCACAATGACATCTTCATGCTTGTTTTTGTGCTGGCCGGCATCTTGTGCTATCTCAACCGGCGCCTGATCCTGGGTGCTTTTTTTATTACGCTGGCGGTTCTGGTCAAGTTCATTGCTCTGCCGATCCTGCTGGTTTACATCGCTCTGTCAATTCGCAAGCAGGCCAAGCTGAAATGGCGTCTGTTGACGGGGGCGGGGTCTCTTGCAGTTGCTGTTGCAACAATTCTGGCCAGTTACGCCCCCCTGTGGGAGGGCCGCGGAACTTTCAGCTATTTGACTGCTGTGGGCGAAAAAGTCAATTTCACCATCCCTCAGCTGATTCATGACGTTTCCGTGGGACAGTTGCAACTGCCGCTATCAATCACAGTAGTCCAGCTGGCGCTAGCGGCAGCGCTGGTTGTTTATTTGACCTGGCATGCCCTTGGCGTCAAGAACAGGGCCGCTCTTGTTTCGGCGTCCGCCGGCATAGCCTTTTTAATGCCGCTGGCCCTGCTGTGGTTCCAGCCATGGTATCTGACGATGGCGCTGGGTCTGATCGCTCTCAGGCCCTGGCGTCTTATCTATAAGTGCGCGCTGCTGTTTTCGTTCACAGTTATGTTTTTTGACAGCTTCTGGTGGCATTCCCCGCTGTCCATGGACGTGCAGGAAACGCTGCGGGTGCTGGTCGTGTTTGGACCTCCCGTTGCCCTGCTGGTCTGGAGCAAGGGAAACGAGATTCTGCCTAAAGTCTGGAAGCGCCTGATTAACTGGTCCCTGGAAAATAGCAGAACCGGAAGAGAAGTCAAGCGAGCCGGTGATCCCGGCTTTGGAAGGCTATCGCTAGAACTGACCGCCTTGTTTGTCGCGGCGCTGGCGCCGTTGGCCATTGTTGTTTCCTATTCTCCACACTTAAGAGAGCTGGTTACGCTGGTCGGCCTTAAATTTCAGTCGCTGATAAATTTCTGACATGTTAACCTGGCGATACCACCTGCTCAGCCTGGCCGCCGTCTTCCTGGCGCTGTCCCTTGGGGTGCTAATAGGAGTCGGATTGACAGACAGCGGCGCTGTTGACACCAGCCGGAAGGACCTGGTGGGAAGCCTTCAGCACGATCTAAACAGTTTGCGCAGTCAAAACAACCAGCTTAGCAAGGAGAATGCAACGAATGTGAGTTTTCAGGAAGACTCTTTCCCTTTTATTGTGGGAGCCCAGCTGCAGGGCAAGAAGATCGCAATAATAGCAGCAGCGGCCACGGGAGGAGATATTCAGCGAAAACTTGAAACGGCGCTTCATGCGGCTGGAGCAGAAGTGGCGAGCACGACCATCCTGAACTCCAGGTTTGACCTGCACGCCGCAGCGGTAAAGGCAAGAGCCGACATGAAAAACAATCCAGCGTTTGCCGCAGCCAATGATAACGCACTGATCGCGCCAATCGCTCAGGAATTAAGCCGGGAAATAAGCAAGGGGGGAAGTACGGTTTTGCTTTCCTCGCTGGAGGGCACGCTCGCAGATTCAACCAGCGGCAGCTTCAACATGCCTGTGCAAGGCGTTGTTATCATTTCCAGGGCTGATGACCAGCAAACTGCCTCATACTCAGAACTGGAAAAGCAGATTGCGCTCAATCTGAAGTCGATGGGCGTAACGGCAGTTGGCTGCGAGCCTGCCGACGCGCCAGTCTCTGAAATCCCGCTCTTCCAGAGCTCGGAGATATCCTCGGTTGACAATCTCGACAGCTTTATCGGAGAGATTTCTGTGGTATATGCGCTCGCAGGCGAGCACGGAACTTATGGCATCAAGCCAACTGCGGACATGCTGATTCCAATACTTAAAAACGCAAGGCAGCCGGCGCCCCGGCAATAAAGGAAACCATGCCGCAATTGCCAGCGATGACAAAATTGAGGCGTCCGGCACTAAAGCTGGGCCTGGCTTTTTTGCTGCTATTCCTGACAGCCTCCCTTTCCGGGGCACAAAAACAAAACAAGCTGTCAGACATAACTGCTACGGGCGGTTTTCTAATGAATCCATATTTGCTGCCGGTGGCCCCCATTCCCCCCAGGACGCCTGTCAATCATTTCCAGGCGTTTGTAATTCCACTGACCGCTCCGCAACCTCCCAGAACGGTGACGGTGCCTATATTTATGTTTCATCACGTCGGCGAAGCGCCTGCCGGCGCCGATGCCATTCGGCGTGACCTGACGGTTTCTGCAGCCGATCTGGACGGGCAACTAAACTACCTGCAATCTGCCGGTTGGCACCCCATAACCCAGACTCAGCTGTCTGATGCCCTTTTTATGGGAAGGGCGCTGCCTGGCAGGCCGGTGCTGATTACTTTTGACGATGGCTATCTTGACAATTTCACGCAGGCGCTGCCGGTTCTTGTCAAATACGATTTCCCCGCCACTTTTTACATCATTACCGGCAAGGTTGGACAGCCGGGTTATTTAAATTGGGAACAGATTGGAGTAATGGCAATAGACGGCATGGATATAGGCTCTCATACTGTCAACCACGAAGACCTGTCCATTGTCTCAACGGCTGATCTGGAACATGAACTGGTTGATTCGGCCGGCGCCTTAAGCGCCCATCTCGGCCATCCTGTCTACTGGTTTTGCTACCCCTCCGGCAAGTTCAACGCCAGGGTTCTTCAGGCCGAGAAAGCAGACGGTTACCTGCTTGCAACAACGGAAAAATGGGGCGACCGGCAAAGCAGCAGCGCCCCCCTGGAGCTCTCGCGCTACAGAATCAGAAACAGCACCGGCCTGGAAGGATTCAAGGATATACTGCGGTCTTCGTGACATGAAAAGCAGTTTCAGACTGCTGTTTTAGGGTCATTCGGCTTTTCTGTTTTTTGTAAACCTTTATGATCAGCCTGCTGCTTCCCCTTCGGTGCCGTCAGAGGCAACCGCCCCTTTTCGTCTTGGCTTTTGGATTACGCGGCTCAGCTGAACGCTGATCTCGTACAAAAGCACAAAGGGAACTGCCATGGCAATCATGGAGACAGCGTCCTGAGAAGGCGTCAGGGCCGCGCTGATGATAGCTCCGGCCAGAATTGCATAGCGGCGGTTGTGAGCCAGCTGTTTCGAGTTAACCAGCCCCAGCCGCGCCAGCGTCAGAATCAGAGCCGGCAGTTCAAAAACAATGCCGAAACCCAGCATAAACATGGCCACAAAAGAAAAATAGCGGGAAGCCTGTATCTGCGCATGGAAATAGCTGTTTTCATAGCTTAGGAGAAAATTGAGGCCGCGGGGCAAAACCAGCCACCAGGCAAACGCGACCCCCCCCAAGAACAGCAGCGATGTAAAAATTGTTGCGTAAAGGACGACGCGCTTTTCCTTCGTTTTCAGCCCGGGGGCAACGAAAGCCCAGATCTGATAGATAATTACCGGCGAGGACAGCAAAATGCCGACGTAGATCGAGACTTTGAAAGCCGTCATGAAAGACTCTGCCGGCGAAAGGGTAATCAGCTTTTTGCCTTTAAGCGGCGTGACCAGAAACGCAAGCAGATAGCCCTTGAAAATGAAGCAGGCGGCTGCGCCCACAGCGAGGGCCACCATCGAGATCACTATTCTTTTGCGCAACTCTTCCAGATGTTCCACAATGGTCATCCGGAAATTTCGGTAATCTGACAATGGCTGAAACCGTTAGGCCGCTTGAGGGGCGTGAGCGAAAGTCCAAACAGAAGGCCGGCTACAACGAGTAATCTTTGCGACAGCCTAGAGTCATTCTAGATCAGCATTACAGGCATGTCAATTTTAAGTCCACTTCACCGGCAAACCTTTTCCCTGCAAATATAGTAAATTATAAAAAGGGAGAACAAAAAAGATGCCTGCAGACGAGCTGGTTTTAAAAATCGATAACCTCGCCTTCGGCGGCAAGGGCGTAGCCCGCCTGGACGGATTTGTCATCTTTGTTGATGGCGCCCTGCCGGGAGATCTGGTTCGCGCCAGAGTGACCAGGACCAGGCGCTCATTTGCCGAAGCCAGAATTGTTGAGCTGCTTGATTCTTCAAACTCCAGAATCCCTCCCGCTTGCCGGCACGCCGATGCATGTGGCGGATGCGCCTGGCAAACCCTCACATACAAAGCGCAGCTTGAGTTCAAGCAGCGCCAGGTCGCCGAGTGCCTGTCGCATATTGGCGGGCTGCCTGCTGTAAGGAATGACGAGCCCGTCGCCGCTGCCGGGCTTTGGCGTTACCGCAACAAGGTGGAATTCTCTTTTGCCGATGATGGTAATGGAACCATTCTGGGATTTCACCTGCCGGGGCAGTGGCGCCGCGTCTTCAATGTCGAGGACTGCCTCCTCCATTCGCCGCTAACCAACAGGATCCGCAACTACATTCGCGATTTTGCCCGCTCACGCGGCGCGCGGGCTTATGACCAGGAAAGCGGCGCCGGGTTTTGGCGCCACCTCGTCTTGCGCGAGGCAATAAACACCGGAGAGATAATGGTAAATGTGGTGACCGCACCGGGCCAGTTTCCTGATGAGGAGAAGTTCACAGCCGGGCTTCTGGGCGCTTTCCCACAAGTGAAGTCGCTGGCCTTAAGCTTCAACGCCACTAGCGCCCAGGTTGCTACAGGCCTTCCATTCAAAATCCTGGCCGGGCGCGGCCACATCTACGAGGAAATGTGCGGCCTGAAGTTGAAAGTTTCGCCGCCGTCATTTATGCAAACAAATACGAAAATGGCCGAGCGCCTCTACAGGAAGGTGCTCGATTATGCAAATCCCGCGGCTGATGAGCTAGCCTTTGATCTTTACTCAGGTATCGGCTCAATTACCCTTCTGCTGGCCGGACGCTGCCGCCGCGCCTATGGCATAGAGATTAATGAGCAGGCCAGCCTGGAGGCCGTGGAAAATGCCCGGCTGAACGGAATGGGCAATGCTTCTTTTGAGGCTGGCAAGGCAAGGCGCGTTCTCAGGCAAATACTTGAAAACGGGCTAATAGGGGAAGACCCGCCGGATCTGATTGTGCTTGATCCTCCCCGGGCGGGCGCCAGCAAAAAAGAGATTGATCGCATAATAAAACTGGGGGCAGCGAGGATTATCTACGTCTCATGCAACGCTGCCACCATGGCAGCGGGCGCCGCCCGGCTTGCCGAAGGCGGCTACAGGCTGGCGCGCGTGGGCGCCGTTGACATGTTTCCGAACACGCCACACATTGAGGCGGTCGCCAGATTTGACAGATCATGAATTGCGCGGCGTAAAGAAGGAGAAATGGAAGGATTCCCCCTGCAAGCGGCAAATAACTACCTTGCCGGGGCATGGCGCCGCAAGCCTTGTTTCAGCTTTGCGCACACCGACATGTTGGGGGCAGAAAGCCCTGCGCACAATTCCTGGGGCGATTAAGCCTTGTGGGAGTGTTCCCCAGACTTTAATCGAGGTTCGGTTTGTCAAGACCAGAAGACAATTTGTATGACAAGCAGCTTTCCCGCGCCATCTCCGAAATCAATGAACTTTGCCGCGAGCTGACTCATTGCCAGAAATGCGCTCATGGCCCGGAGGTGCCGGTGATTGGGTCCGGCCATCCTCTTGCGGATATTTTCCTCGTTAAGTACCGCCCCATACCAAGTGAAACATCCGAAGGGGTGGCTTTTTTCGGCCGCTCTGGCGAAGCGATAATGAAAAGCTGCCAGAAACTTGGCATCGACTCACTGATTCTTTACGGCACCGACATCATCAAATGCGCCGGCGTGCCGGAAGAAAAGGCGCTTGCGCATTGCCCGCTTTACCTGGTCAGGGAATTGATGATCGTCCAGCCAAAGCTGGTGGTGGTCATGGGTGAGAAGGCGGTAGCGGCGTTCAACCGGTTGAATTTTCCATTGGCGCAGGAAATTGAATTCAGTCCGGGCAAAATTCAGCCGCTTACTCCGACTTCTGAAGTTCTGGTCACTCCGGAAATTGACTCCTCCTTAAGCGGCCAGCGCCAGAAAACAAGCTTTTGGAAGGCCTTCAAGGTTCTCGGCGAGTGGTACGAATCGCTCCCGCCGTATTAGGCGAATTCCCGCCCCCAGGCCAATCCGGAAGGAAGCACGATCCGAAAGGCAAACCTCGATTTAAAAAAGGAGCTGGCCACTGCACTCCTGTTCGTCTGCCTAATTATTCTATCTGCAGCCGCCGACCTTATCCTGACGAGGACGGGAACGGTGGCGGCCGATGGCGACACCGGCCTGGTGCTCGTCTTTGCGCTGGGTTTGCTGATTGCATGCGGCTTGTCCTCCAGCCTGTCCTTCCTGGCAAGCCTGGGACACCGGCTGCTGCTTTTGGCCCTCCTGGCCGGCCTTGCTTCTGCGGGAGCGACTGCCGCCGGCTGGGGGACGGCTGAAATGCTTGCCAAGCTCGTTTTTGCCGTCTGCACCGGTTTGTGGATCGGGCTAATGCTAACTTCTATCAGCCAGGTCCTGCTGATCAGCGGGCTGATTATAATTGTTGATTTTTACAGCGTTTTTCTGGGGCCGACAAAAAAGCTTGTTGAGAGTAGCAGTAACTGGATAAATTACCTGACCATCAATCTGCCCGTGTTCGGCGAGCCGGCCGTCTCGAGGCTGGGCATTAGTGACATGATCTTTTTTTCCCTCTTCACTGCCGCCGCCTTGACGTACAGGCTGCGCCGTACTATTACTGTGCTGACAATGGCGGCTTCATTCGTCGGCACCATGATCGCGGGTGTAGCTTTAGGCAAAGGTGTGCCCGCGCTGCCGCTGCTTTCTGTGTCTTTCATCCTGGCAAATGCAGACTTGCTTTATCAACGGTTCATGACAGAGAAAAATGCAGATAGAAAAACGCATTGACAGATGCCACTCGCGTAAACACGGCGCAGCCTGATGAACTGGCCCTGGCTTCGGCACTGGGAAAGATACAGCCAAAAAAATTGCGAATTTTCTTGTTTATCTACACGTTTTACATGCTGGCAATCAGCGCCCTGACGCTGGGACTGGCCCCACGCGCCTTAAAAGACCTGGGGCAGGAGCGCCAGCGCCTGCGGCAAGAAGCGCCAGCGGTCACATTTGAGGCCATGGTAGAGGCAGGCTACCGTGTCAATTTTTTCCTTCTGCTTACCGAGATCTTTTACTACTATCTGCTGCTGGGTTTTGGCGGGCCCGGCTGGCAATTATTCTACGGAGGATTCGCATTTGGGGTAATTCATATCGGCTACCTGGCTGCAAGCCGCCTGGAAAAAAAGAGGCTTTCACGCGGGTCAACCAGGACCGGCGCCGCCCGTTTCCTCATCTGGCTGACGGCCGCGCTGACTGCCGTCGAGATTGCCTTCCTGGCCTACGTGGCATTCCTGCTTTTGCATCCGCAGGCTCTGGCCCAGCGGCCTCTCCCGTCAATCAGCATCTTCATTTTCTAAATTTCCAAAACTGATTGACAGCCTCGCGACTATTTATTTCCCCGCTTGTCCTGACCAAACAGGATAATCATTTTTTCGAATAACCCCGCGGTGTGCATTATTATTCTTCAACCGGTGTAATCATTTCGACCTTTCTCAAGTTCACAGCCAGAAAAGCGGCGGAAATGATCGGCGCTTCGAGCTGGCCGGCCCCGTAAATATCGGCTCCGGTAACCGAAAGAAAAGAGATGTCCTTTTGATTGATCAGATCGGAGAGGCGGCTGCGGTAGGCTATTGAAGGCGGATGCACCGTGCCGACGATGACGTGGCGGTCAGTTTCAATTCTTGCCTTGATGCTCTCTGTTTTTAATTTGACCATTACCTAACAAAAAGCATTAGCTCTCAAACGCCGGCAGGGAAGCTGAGGCCGGCACTTCAGGAAACCGCAAGGCGCTGCCTGTTATGGGCTATGCTTACCCTGTTGCGGCCGGCATTTTTTGAAACGTAGAGAAGCTGGTCAACCCTGTCAAGCAGCTCTTCACGGGATGACGCTCCCAGGGGATAGCTGGCCACGCCGGCGCTGACGGTAATCCCGCTGGAAGCCCCGCCGCCAACAGGCACTATTGTCTGGGATATTGCCCGGCGCAGACGCCCGGCTGTCTCGATGCCCGCCGACTCGTCGCCCGGAATCAGCAGCACGAACTCTTCCCCGCCAAACCGGGCGGCAATATCAGATTCCCGCTTCTCGCTCCTCAGAATGTCGGCGACGGCCCTTAAAGCATCATTGCCGGCCTGGTGTCCGAAACGATCGTTAAACTGCTTGAAATGATCAACATCAAACATGACAAGCGTAACAGCGCCGCCATACCTTCCTGCCCGGTGAATCTCGCGGTCAAGGCACTGCATAAAATGCCCGTAATTGTAAAGGCCGGTAAGGGAATCTGTTATTGATGAGCGAAGAGTGTGCCGGTGCGCAAGCTTTTGCTGCCGCTGGCCCCATCCCAGTCCTATGCCGGTGGCGGTAAAGGTTGCCAGGGCGATGATCAGCGCGGGGCTTTTTTCAAAAGACGTCTGCACGAGGAGGAGCGCGGCTAAAACCACCGCCACCAGCACGCCCGCCTCATAGAAAAACCAGGCCGACAACAAAATCGGCGCAGCCAGAAGGGGCCAGAGGTCTGCCTGGTCCATTGCCTTAAGCCCGACCCAGAGAAAGAAAAATGCAGCGCTGATGACGAGCAGTACCTTTATGCGGCGGACTTTGGGACTGCCGCCGATCCCGGCGTGGTGGGCAAGGGATTTCAACCTGCCTGTGGCCGGCTGTCTCTTGAAAGGGTTTCTTGAGGAGCGGCTTCTTTTCGCGTTTAGCCGCCGGCAACCCGCACCAGCAGCTTTTGCTGCCAGGCGCCGGTGATCTGTTGAGCGCATTTCGTCCCCACTGGCCATTCGAGCAAAAAACCTGTTCAGCTAAACAACTTCTTATTACTCTCTTCTGAACCCTTTTCCTTCGAGAGCGGTAAGGGCCGTCTGCAATTTTAGAGCCAAAGCCCGGCTAAATCCCAGCTATAATCATAGCTAAACTCCTGGTTAAACTCCTGGTTAAACCGGGCTTGTTCTAGCCGCAGCGTGAAAATCCACAGGAACGGCAAAAAACACACCCTTCACCAAACTCGAGGCCTGTGCTGCCGCATTCGGGGCACTCAGGGCAGTGGGCCAACTCGGCTGATGATGGCAATCCCGCCACTGCGCCGTCTGCCAGATGCGGCATTTTTTTCAAATGCGCCAGCAGGGCCTGCGCGATCGCGTCCGGGCAAGAATTTACCTTGACCCCCTCGCCGAACCCAGGTGTCGGACAGCGAATTCCCTTGACGGACTTTATCACCGCATCAACGGCAACTCCTGATCTGAGAGCCAGAGATATCAGCCTGGCGATCGCCTCCGACTGGGCCCCCTTGCAGCCGCCGGCCAGCCCCATGGAAGAGAAGACCTCAAACAAGCCGTGCTCATCTTGGTTGATGGTTACGTAGATGTTGCCACAACCGGAAGCGAGTTTATGGGTACCGCCCGTTATAAAACCGGGGCGGGGCCGCGGCTTAACCTGCCCTGGCACAGCCACCGCCTCTTTCCCCTTAACTCCGCCGATATTTAGCACCTGCACCTCGCGGCTGCCGTCCCTGTAGATGGTGACCCCCTTGCAACCGGTCCTGTAGGCAAGTTTGTAAACCTGTTCAACGTCTGCAGTTGTGGCGCCGTGGGCAAAATTCACCGTTTTTGAAACAGCATTGTCAGTGTACTTCTGAAAAGCCGCCTGCATGCGAACGTGCCATTCGGGGGTAACGTCATGAGCAGTCACAAATAATGACTTGATTTCGTCCGGAACCTCAGGCAAATCCTGGATGCTGCCTTTCCTTGCGATCTCTTTCATTAATTCTTCATTGTAAAAACCGCCGTCCTTTGCCGCCTGTTCAAAAGCGCGATGCACCTCAACCATTTCCGTGTTATCAAGCACGTTCCTGATATAGGAAACGGCAAACAGGGGCTCAATGCCGCTTGAGCAGCCCGCGATAATGCTGAGCGTGCCCGTGGGAGCAATTGTGGTAGTGGTGGCGTTGCGCACTTCGGGCCTGCCATTGGAACTAAAAACGCTGCCGCTGAAGTTAGGGAAAGCTCCCCGTTCGCGCGCCAGGCGCTCCGAGCTCTTGCGCGCCTCCTCCTGGATAAAAGCCATGACCTCCTCCGCCACCTCCACTGCCTGGTCCGAGCTGTAGGGAATGCCGAGTTCAATGAGCATGTCGGCAAACCCCATTAGTCCCAGGCCGATCTTGCGGTTTCCCCTGGTCATCTTCTCGATCTCAGCGAGCGGATATTTGTTGACATCAATGACATTGTCCAGGAAATGCACAGCGCTATCCACGAGACGGCCCAGATGTCCGTAGTCAACCTCACCTGATGAATCAACTACCCGGGCGAGGTTAATCGAGCCCAGATTGCAAGATTCATAAGGCAGCAGAGGCTGCTCGCCGCAGGGATTGGTGCTCTCAATCTCACCTATGTGGGGTGTAGGATTGTCGCGGTTTACCCGGTCAATGAAAATGATGCCCGGGTCGCCATTTTTCCAGGCCATATTTACGATCATTTCAAAGACCCGCCGCGCCTTGAGCGTATTTGCTTTCTCGCCTGTGCGCGGGTTGATGAGGTCATACTCGCTGTCAAGCTCCACCGCCTCCATAAAATTCTCGGTCAGGGCCACTGAGATATTGAAATTGTTAAGACGGTCATTGCTTTGCTTGGCCGTGATGAAACCGAGGATGTCAGGATGATCCACACGCAGAATGCCCATGTTGGCGCCGCGGCGGGTGCCGCCCTGCTTGATGGTCTCTGTGGCGGCATCGAAGACCGTCATAAAAGAGATTGGTCCGCTAGAGACTCCTTTAGTTGACAGCACCACATCTTTGCTGGGCCGGATGCGGGAAAACGAGAAGCCGGTGCCGCCGCCGCTTTTGTGAATCAGGGCGGTATGCTTGATAGCAGTGAAAATGCTTTCCATGGAATCGCCAACAGGCAGTACAAAACAGGCGGACAGCTGGCCCAGCTCCCGGCCGGCGTTCATCAGGGTGGGCGAGTTGGGAAGAAATTCCAGCCTGGTCATCATGCGGTAAAATTCCTCCTCGGCGGCCTCCACGTCAGCATCCGGATTGTGAAGCAGATCGGCCCCGGCGATGGTGCGCGCCACGCGCCGGAACATCTCCGCCGGAGTCTCAATGGGCCTGCCTTCCTCATCCTTCTTCAAATACCGTTTTTCCAGTACTTTTACCGCGTTTGGAGAAAGCTGGGGCTGAAGTGGCAGGGCAGAGACGCGGGGACCCTTGCCGGCAACTCCTTGACGCTGGTTGACTAACATTTTTCTTCCCCTTTCAGCTACCGCCGGTGAAATATTATATGCCGCCCGCCGGACGGAAGGCGCGGCGCGGCTGCTTCCATGGGTCCCCACCACGGAATCATGATTATGTCACAATTCCAAGAGCTCCTTCTGAAACTCTTCCACGTTCTCAAAATGCCGGTATACCGATGCAAAACGCACATATGCGACCTTGTCCTGATTTTTTAATTTCGCCAAAGTTCTTTCTCCAATCTCTGCGGAAGGCACTTCGGTCTTGAATTCATTGCGCAAGTCAGCTTCAATTGCGTCAACGAATTTCTCCAGCATGCCGGCCTCAACGGGGCGTTTTTCGCAGGCCCTCATCAACCCTTCCAGAAGCTTGGAGCGGGAAAATACTTCCCGCTCGCCTCCCCGCTTGATTACAGACAGGGGGATTTCTTCAACCCGCTCGTATGTGGTAAAGCGGCGCCCGCAATTAAGGCACTCCCGCCGCCGCCGTATAGCATCCCGAACTTCGTTGTCGCGGGAATCCACTACTTTCGTTTCTTGAGACTCACAAAATGGGCACTTCACAAGATAGCCTGCTGTCAACAAGATATTGGGCTTAATAAATTTGAATATACAACATTTCGTGTCTTTTGACTTTTTTCCTGCATTTCTGAATGCTATAACTATGGTGCTGACCGGTAAAGAGCCAGAGAATAAAGTTTATTGCGCAAATTGCAAAAATTCGCCCGTAAGGAGGATAAGCCTAAAGTTGAGCCTTATGGTAGTAGAAAGAACACCGGCTACCGGTGCCGGCTCCCTTCCAGCCGTTCCGGGAGAACAACAGGGTCGGTTACCGGTGCCTGGCAGCTTGTTCCGATACAGATGTAAGCCACCGGTTCGCCGGCATATCCGAAACCTGAAGCTTCCAGGTCCTCGGCATGCGTTCGCGGATCAAGCACTTCCACTGAACGGAAGGGGATGCGGGCCCGGTGCGCCGCGCCGATCATCATCCTGGTTGATTTGGAACTTTCCGGACCAACAATCGTCACCCGCACTGGCGGCTCCAGAAGGCGTTGTACAGCAGCCGCATATCCGGCGGCTATTATGCCTTTCCCTTGTAAGTAGAGCCAAAAAAAGCCAGCGCCCGGCGCGCTGCCTCGCCAAAAACTGGCATGCTGGTTGACTGGGCCAGGCGGATAAGGGCAGAGGCCGCATTGCTGTTTTCTGTTATTGGTTTGTCCCGCTCGGACAGAAGTCCGGTATTGCCCAATGGCTTATAGCAATCAAAAAAGCCGCCGCTCTCCTTGTCCTCAAGGCTTGCCAGCAGCCATTTCGCGGCCTGGATGGCCCTGTCCAGCCAGAGTTCGCCGGCGCCGCTCTCATAAGAAAGAATCCATGCAGGCCGACAGGAGGGAGGAAGCATCGGCCAGTTGCCCGCTTAAGCGTGGTTTTGCGTCTTCATAATAATGGCTTGGTCCCGATTCGCTGTCCCAGAGCCGCCACCAGACAAAATCAAGCGCTGCTGCGGCCATACTGCGATACTCCGGATCGTCAAATATCTGGAACATCCGAAGCAGGGCCGAAGCGGCCGCCGCATTCTGATCCGTATAAACCGCGCGGTCCAGCCGCGGCGCTTTGTTATTCGCCCGCTTTGCGGCGCCAAGTGAATAATAATGCTCATGCTCATCCGCATCCTGGCTGCCGGCAAAAGCGCCCGTTTGCCGGTCAAGCAGCACCGCGCGCAAATAAGAGCAGACGTCCTTGGCCACACTTTTGTAGCCCTCCTCACCGGTTAAAAGAAATGCGTTAGCGTAAACAGCCATCAAGGCGGCGTTGTCTGCCAGCATTTTTTCATAATGAGGAACTGACCAGTCCCTTGCAGTTGAATACCGGAAAAAGCCCCCTTCCACGCGGTCGTACATGCCGCCGGCAGACATGGCGTCAAGCGTTGTTCTTAACATATTGTCAACAGCCTCTAAATAGCCGTCCGCAAGCGTCGTCAGCAGGAAGGCAAGTGCGTCGGCGTACGGGAATTTTGACTCCCAGCCAAATCCGCCATATTCCCGGTCATAACTTTCCCCGATAACCTCGAGCACGTCGGATATGACTTGCGGGCCCGGCTCCTCCGGCCGCATAACCTCGAGCACGTCGGATATGACTTGCGGGCCCGGCTCCTCCGGCCGCGCCTGCGGGCGCTCCTGGCGCAGGCGCTGGATCTCCCGGACGGCCTCCTTAACCTTGTTGGCGCTGGATCCGCAAAGATCGGCAATATCAGTCAACAGCCGCTTCAATTGCTCAGTTGGAATATACGTGGTGCTCGCAACTACCTCGCCTTCATGGGTAAGAAATGCCAGCGTTGGCCAGCCGCTCTGATTGTAGCGGCTGTTAATATCAGGCCTCCTACCGCTGTCAACACGCACGGGTATGAATCTGCTGTTGATCAACTGTATCACCTCCGGGTCAGAAAAACAGGTTTCGTCCATAACATGGCACCAGTGGCACCACGAGGCCGATATCACCAGCAAGATTGGTTTTCCCTGCTCGCGAGACAGCCGCAGCGCCTGGCTGCTCCACCCTCGCCACCTGATTTGCGCCGCCTGGTTTGGGCGGGGCGAGAAAATAAACTTTTCCTTTCCTTTACCAGTCATCCAACTCTCCCGGGAAGCCTGAGAAATATAGTAACTCGAAGGGCTGTCGAGATCCGGCCGCCGGAGGCTGAAGCAGAGCATCGCTTTTTTCATAATCGCCGGATCTCCAGCATTCGCTTGCCGCAACCCGGACATTTTAAACAATCCAGGCGCCAAACGACATCCAGGCTGACCATCCTGTTTGAAAGGGGAAACAGGCAAACTCAGGGCAAGCCTCTCCCGAATAACTATATGTTCAGTAAAAATGGGTTTGGTTTTTGCCCAATATCCAAAGCCCAATGTCCAAAATCCGTTGTTATAATACACACCATGCGGAACTACCCGACAATAGCGGCAATCTCCACACCTCTGGGAGCCGGCGCCATTGGCATCGTTCGCATGACCGGCCAGGAGGCGATTACTATTTGTGGCGGCGTTTTCCAGGGAAAGTGCGGGCTTGAGCAAGCCGGCTCCCATACCCTTCACTACGGCAGAATTGTAAGCCCAGAGGCGGGGGAGGTGATTGACGAAGTCCTGGTTTCAGTCATGAAGGCTCCCGGGACATATACGCGGGAAGACATGGTGGAAGTTAACTGCCATGGTGGACCTGTGGCCCAGAAAAAAATTCTGGCGCTGCTTTTGGACCATGGCGCTGAACTGGCGCCGCCGGGAGAATTCACGCGCAGGGCTTTTTTAAACGGCAGAATCGACCTGGCCCAGGCCGAGAGCGTCGCCCAGATTGTATCCGCCAAGACAGAGGCAGCGCTTAAGCTGGCAATGTCACAGCTGGAGGGGTCTCTTTCTGCCGAGATAAAATCGCTTCGCCGCGGCGTCCTGTCTGTGCTTGGCGCCCTGGAAGCTGGCCTGGATTTTTCCGATGAAGATATTGAAGAACTCAACCGGGAAGAAGCCGAAACCCGCCTGTCCCAGATCAAGAAGTGCCTGGAGGAACTGGCGGAGTCTGCCTTTGCCGGCCGCATACTGAGCCAGGGTGTCCGCACCGCCATTGTAGGCAAACCGAACGTGGGCAAATCAAGCCTGCTCAATGCGATGCTGATGCGTGAAAGGGCAATTGTGACGGAAATTCCTGGCACTACCCGCGACACCATTGAGGAGATCATCAACGTCGGCGGCGTGCCCCTGCAACTGACTGACACAGCCGGCATGGCGCCTGCGGATGACATTGTTGAACAGATAGGCGTTGAGCGCAGCCGCAAAGCGCTGAAGGAAGCAGATCTGATCCTCTGCCTTTTTGACGGCAGCAGGCGGGAAGATGATCATGACCGCGCCCTGCTTACCTCGGTCCTGCCGGAAAAGACCATTTACATAATTAACAAATGTGACCTGTTTCGCGGCCGCGCGCCATCATTTAACCGGGGACTGCTTCCGGCGCAGCCGGTCCTAATTTCCGCCCTGACGCGTCAAGGACTTAACGAGCTGAAGGAAAAAATATCCCGCCTCGTTTTAGGAGAAGCCTTCTCTCACACTTTAAGCCCCGTGGTAACCCTGGAACGCCATCAGCGTCTGCTCGCCTCTGCTTCGGAGCGCCTCCTCAAGGCGCAGCAAGGCCTGCGGGTGGGGCTGGGAGAAGAAATTATTTCAGAGGAGCTGCGCGCGGCGCTGACGGCGCTGGGTGAGATCACGGGCGAGGAAATGATGGAAGACCTGCTGGACGAAATTTTCCGTGAATTCTGTGTTGGCAAATAAGAACGATTGTGACAATGTTTACGACGTCCTGGTCATCGGTGGCGGACCTGCGGGGTGTGAAGCGTCGGCAGCAGCCGCGCGGTCAGGCGCTTCATCCTTATGTATAAGCATCAACATCGACACCGTCGGACTTAACCCGGGCAGCCCGGTCCTGGCCGAGGGTGAAGACGACCCTCGTTACCTGCTTATCGAAGAGTTGGGCAAAATGGGTGGCATGCTGCCCAGGATCCTTCGCACAAAAGAATTATGCCCGCCCGGATCTTTCGCCGGGGCCCTGGTAGCCGACCGGCGCCAGCTCAGTCTTGCCTATCAGGAGGCGCTGCAATCCGAAGACGTTGAAATCAGGCAGGCGCTTGTCACATCTCTCAAGCCGGCAGGTAAATTCTGGACTGCTGGCACCAACCTTGGCGAAAGCTTCATGGCAACATCTATCGTTCTAGCCGCTGGCACCTTCTTGCGCGGGATCGTAGAAGAAGGCGGTTCTTTTTCCCCAGGCGGGCGCCGGAGTGAGATTCCCGCCAAGGCCCTGGCCCGCTGCCTGGATGGTCTTGGCGTGAACACCGAGAGGGTACGGGCGGTTTCCTCTCCTCATCTCGACTCCAGAAGCTTAGCAAAAAGCGGCCCCGGCGCTGATCGATGGCTGCCTGAAGTCGTGCCGGGTGAGCTTTACGGTACAAGTACGAGGCTCGCCGGAAACCGGGCGTCTGCCCTGAGCAATCTCAGCTCCGAATTTCCGCAGCCATGGTTGACGCGGCCTGGCTACGCCGTCCATCATCAGATCCTGTCCGTCAAGCAGGTCGGCGCCAGCCTTGAAGCCGGGCGCCTCCCGGGGCTCTTTTTTGCCGGCAGGGCTGCCGGCTGCAGCTATTTTGCGGAAGCAGCCGTCCTGGGAGCCATAGCAGGGAAGAATGCCTCACTACGGGCCGGCAAGTCAAGGACGGCCACAAGGGTTGAGCCTGACAGTATTGCCGCCAGGCTGTGCCGTGCCGTTGCCTGCGGAAAAACAAGGCCGGTGACCATTGCCTGTACAACCAAATTTTAATACCAAAATAAAAACAATGATAAAATACACTGATCATCCAATTTACTCAGGATGAGCAATGATTTGTCATTCTGAGCCGCCCCTTCAGCTTCACCCAGGCAAGCTCCGGCGACGAAGAATCCGGGTTTTTTAACCGGGATCATTCGGCTTCGCCTCAGAGCTTGCCCTGAGCGGAGCGAACGGGATGACATATATAAAACTGAGAATTGGACGGCCAGTTAAAATACCGGCGATCATCCGATTCACCCAGGATGGTCAGCAGAAATGTTAATACTGCTAGGGGCTTGTCGAGATCTGGCCTTCGGGAAGCCGAAACGGGGCAAGAAGCATGCAAGCCCGAGTTCAGATTCCTGAACGTGAATGGATGAGCAGTAAAACCAAATCAAATGCGTTACCCCGGTTTGACGTGGCGGTTGTGGGCGGCGGGCACGCCGGCTGTGAAGCAGCACTGGCTGCCGCCCGTATGGGCTGCCCGACCCTTCTTCTTACCCTTAACCTTGACAAGATCGCCCTTATGCCCTGCAACCCAGCCGTGGGTGGAATTGGAAAAGGCCAGCTAACCCGCGAGATTGACGCGCTCGGCGGCCAGCAGGGCAAGAATGCCGACAGTTCGTTTATTCAGATGAAGATGCTGAACACGGGAAAGGGACCCGCGGTGCAGGCCCTGAGGGCGCAAACAGACAAAAAGCTTTATGAAGACAACATGAGAAGGGCTCTCATCTCGGAGCCCTTACTGCAAATCCTGGAGTCAACCGCCACGGAAATAATTGTTTCACGTGAAACAATTAACGGCATCAAATTAATAGATGGCAGTATTATCCCTGCAAAAACTGTAATTCTCGCTTGTGGCACCTTTCTCCGGGGGAAAATTGTGATCGGCGCTCTTTCTTTCCCGGCCGGCAGAATGGGGGAGCCGCCAGCGGGCGGGCTATCTTCAAGCCTGATTGAAGCAGGACTTGAGCTCGGCAGGTTCCAGTCGGCAACGCCTCCCCGCGTTGATGCCCGGTCCTTGCGGACCGATAGAATGCAGATCGATCCCGGGGACAAGAATCCCGCAACATTTTCTCCCTTCTCAAAACCAAATCGGCATCCTCAGATGCCCTGTTACCTCACCTACACGACGGAGAAAACACATGAGGTCGTGCGAAAGTACCTCCATCTTTCCCCGATTAAAAGCGGCTCCGTCAGCGGTAAAGGCCCCCGTTACTGTCCATCCATTGACCGCAAGGTTATGAATTTTCCAGACAGGAGCCGGCACCCGGTCTTTGTTGAACCTGAAGGACGTCACACGAAAGAGATGTATTTACAGGGCCTTACGACGAGCCTTCCGGTCTGGGTCCAGGAAAAAATTGTCCGGGCAACGCCGGGCCTTGAGCAAGCCCGCCTGACTCGCCCCGGGTATGCGGTCGAATATGACTACATTTTTCCGAATCAAATGAAATTATCCCTGGAAAACAAGAAAATTGCGGGTCTTTTCCTAGCCGGCCAGATTAATGGCACTTCGGGGTATGAAGAGGCCGCAGCCCAAGGGTTGATAGCTGGCATCAACGCAGCCCTTTTTGTCAAAGGCAACTCTCCATTTACCCTCAAGCGCAGCCAGGCCTACATAGGCGTGCTGATTGATGACCTTGTTACAAAGGAAGTGGATGAGCCCTACCGCATTTTTACGTCCCGGGCCGAATACCGCCTCATGCTCAGACACGACAATGCGCATGCGAGGCTTGGATCTCTTGGCCACCGCCTCGGCCTTGTGGCAGATAAGGATCTTTCCTTAATTTCAAATGACCAGGCTCATCTTGAAAAACTGATTTCGAATTTATCAGAAACGGTGGTCCCTGCCGACGAATATGTAAACCGTCGACTTGCCGCCATTGGCTCGGCCCCATTATCAGAACCCCAACCGGCGGCTCAATTGCTGAAACGTCCCGAGATCTCCATGGCCGATATTCTGCCCTTGCTGGACCACCCCCTGACAGAGCACAGCCGGATTCTCAGGCGGGCCGAAATTGAAATTAAGTACTCTGGATACATTAACCGCCAGCTGGCAGAAATCGGGCGCACAAACGCCCTCGAAAAAACACCAATACCGACAAACATGATATTCGAGCATCTCCAGGGCATTACGATAGAAGCCCGGGAAAAACTGGCCCGCTTCCGCCCTTCCAACCTGGGCCAGGCTTCACGTATAGCCGGCGTTTCCCCCGCAGATATTTCCGTTCTTTCTCTTTATTTAAGACCGGAAAGATAAAATGTGGCGGCGTCTCTTCCTTAGGTTTGGCCTCAATGACGAAAAGCTTCTGCTTCTGGAAAGATATTTGTCCCTTCTGCATTCGGCGGGTGATGCCAACGTCACTTCTATCAAAGACAAATCAGAAATCGTGGATGTTCTCCTTTGCAGCAGTCTTGTCCTTCTCGACCTTCCTGAAGTCGTGAATGCAGGCAATGCCGTTGATATCGGCAGCGGCGCCGGGATTCCCGGAATTCCTCTTGCCATTGCCAGGCCCAGCCTTGATCTTACCTTAATCGACTCCAGCAGGAAGAAATGCGGTTTTATGTTAAGGGCCATCCGGGAACTCGGTCTTAAGAATGCCACTGTTCTTTGGATGCGCGCTGAAGATGCCGCCTCTTCTTACATGCGAGATTCTTTTGACCTTTCAATGGCGAGGGCAGTGGCGCAGCTTGCGGCTTCGACCGAGTATTCACTACCGCTGGCGCGCCCAGGGGGGTTTGCCCTGCTGATGAGAGGCAAGAGAGAGCCGGGCGATGAGGAAAAGGCGCAGCTGGCGGCGCAGGCTCTGAACGGGTCCGTCGAGCGCATTGCCCTTGTAAATCCATACGATCAGGCCAGAAACATGCACGTCTGGCTAATAAAAAAGGAAGGGCCGACTCCGGCGCGCTTCCCACGCAAGCCTGGCATGGCTAAAAAAAGGCCGCTCGCATAATCCCTGGTTAATTCTGTCTGGTCACTATCCTGCTCATCTGATAAAATTTGCTTCGTGCAGGCGAATTCATTTCGGGAGAGGGCGGGTCTAGGTAAAACCTACGCAGTTGCCAACCAAAAAGGCGGCGTAGGCAAGACAACAACCTGTATTAACACCGCCGTTTGTCTTGCCGAGGCAGGTGCGACCGTTTTGCTCATCGACCTCGACGCTCAGTGCAATGCAACACACGGCCTAGGCATACATGAAAGCACCGCACGTACTGTCTATGATGTCATCTCTGTCGGCGCCCCCGTGGAATCAGCAATCATTGGCACCCAAGTGCCCCACTTGTTCCTGGTCCCGTCAACGCCTCATCTCGCCGGCGCCGAGGTTGAGCTTCCCCTCCGCGAAGACCGTGAATTTGTCGTAGCAAAGGCGCTCATGGGCATTTCTTCTGATTTTGATTACCTCTTTATCGATTGTCCGCCTTCTCTCAGCCTGCTCACGCTGAATGGCCTTGTGGCAGCCGACAAAATCATTATCCCGGTCCAATGCGAATATTACGCCTTGGAAGGACTGGGACAGTTGCTTTCCACTGTATCTGCAGTTCAGAGCAACTTTAACCCGAACCTCAGGATCGCCGGCCTGCTGATGACCATGTTTGATGCCCGCACCAATCTGTCCAGCCAGGTGGTAAGTCAGGTCCGTTCCCATTTTCCGCAGTTAATTTACAAGACAGTCATTCCCCGCAATGTCAGGTTAAGCGAAGCTCCGAGCCACGGCAAGCCGATATCGCGGTATGATCCCACCTGTGCCGGTTCGGATGCTTACTTCGATCTCGCCACGGAGGTGGTCGAGCGTGAATAGCAGCAAGGGATTGGGCCGGGGACTTGAGGCCTTGATTGGCACAAATCAGAATAAAAATCAACAAGTGAATAACCACAATGGCAACTTGCAACTTGCAGGTCAATATCAGGAAATCGCTGTCGATAAAATAGTTTCAAATCCGGGGCAGCCGCGCCGGACTTTCGGCGATGAGGCTCTCGCCGAACTAGCGGCGTCAATCAAGGCTGTAGGCATTGTGCAGCCGGTAGTCGTGCGCCGCGCCGGCGGCAGTTTTGAGATTATCGCCGGCGAGAGGCGCTGGCGCGCCGCGCGCATGGCCGGCCTGAAAACAGTCCCGGCCGTGATCAGGGACGCAGGCGACGCCGAATCCGTGGAATTGGCCCTGATTGAAAACCTGAGCCGGGAAGATTTAAATCCGATTGATGCGGCGCGGGCTTACGCAAACCTGCAGGAAGATTTCGGCATCACGCAGGAAGAGCTGGCCGCCAAGCTGGGCCGCAGCCGCTCAGCAGTAGCCAATACCCTGCGGTTGCTTGACCTCCCGGACGATGTGCAAACCCTTATCGAGCATGGCAGATTGTCTGAAGGTCACGGGCGCGCCCTCCTTTCAGTGCCGGATCGCCTCCGGCAGCGCCGCCTGGCTGCGAAAGCCGCTGCCGCCAACATGTCCGTGCGGCAGCTGGAAGCACGGGTAAAACGCGAGGCCCCGCAGCGCAAGTCTGCCAGGGAGGCGAGCCCGATACCTGCCGGCCAGGAACTGATGGATGAGGCAACCGATGCTCTCTATTCAGCTTTTCGCCTGCCAGTCAAAGTCCGCTGGAGCGCCAGAGGGGGCCGCATTGAGATGGAGTTCAGAAACAATGAAGAACTGCGCCGCATAATCGATTCTCTTGAAGACAACCGTTAATGGCAGGCATGGAAAAACAACGTTCATTGGCGGAAATTATTACTCCCTACCTCGACATTGAATCTGTCACTGCGGCGGCACTGGTATCGTGGGACGGCCTGCTGGTGGTTTCAGCAGGCAGCGGCATCGACATGGAAGCCCTGGCCGCTCACTCCGCCTCGGCCCTGGCCGCCACGGGGGCCCTGGCTGCAGAGCTTGGCGGCCCGCCCCGGATTCTTTCACTCGAGACGGGCAGTCACGGGTTGATCCTGGCCCCGCTAACTCAGGAAGTTTTTCTTGCCCTGGCGGGGAACCGTTCCATCCTGTCACTGAACCGTTAAGCCGGCTGCACGGCTGTCGGGCCTTACCCACATTTGCCTTTCATCGATTCTGGCCGGGGGCGGCTGCCTCAGGCGTCGTCCGCCCTGAGGGACCGTATGCATCCTGCCGGGCGCTGGGATTCTCGCCTCCAGAAAAAAGCACGTACTGGCCGGACAGTTTTTTAAATGCGACCTGATCCTTTGGCTTGAGGAAATCCTTAATGGGCAGGCCCTGCTCGGCGGCAATCATAAAACTCTTCCAGATGTCAACCGGGAATCCGCTTCCCCAGACGCTGGTTCCATGCACGTCCGTCATCGGGATTTGCTTGTCAGGATAACCGATCCAAACTGACGTGGAAAAATCAGGCGTATAGCCAACAAACCAGGCATCCTGGAGATTTTCCGTCGATCCCGTCTTCCCGGCGGCAGGCCTGTTGATCTTGGCTCTGGAAGAGGTGCCGCGCTTGATGTCCTCGGCCATTACCTGGGTCACGGTATAGGCGACCGCGTCACTGATCACCCGCTTCGGCTGCGGGCTGGCCTGGTAGTCAACTGTGCCGCCCGGCAACTCTACCTTGGTGATGGCTATCGGTTTATTATACGAGCCGTCTGCGGCCAGTGTCGCGTAGGCGGAAGCCATGTCCAGCGGCGAAACGCCCTGATCGAGGCCGCCCAGCGCGATAGATGGATTCGACGGAATATAGCTTTTTATCCCCAGCTTTTCGGCAGTGTCGCGAACCTTGTCGGGCCCAATATCCATTATCAACTGAGCATAAACAGTGTTATCCGATCGTATCATCGCATCTTCCAGGTTGGAGACGCCATAGTACTTGTGATCCCAGGTGGCTACATGCCAGGGAGGGCCGCCGCCGGGAAGCGGAATGTCAATTTCCTTTGACATGTAATAAGTCTTTTTGGGGTCGACGCCTTCTTTCACTGCGGCTGCAAGAACAAATGGCTTAAAACATGAGCCTGGCTGCCGCAGTCCCTGCACGGCAAGATTAAACTGGGACTTCTTAAAATCCTGACTGGAAACCATTGCCTTGATATAACCATTGCCGGGGTCAATCGAGACGAGGGCGGCAGCCGGGTCGCCATCTTCACCGAGCGTGTTGTTAATCGCCTCCTGGCCGGCGCTCTGCAGGCGGGGGTCGATGGTTGTATACACACGCAGCCCGCCCTCCATGACTTTCTTGTCACCGTACTTGTCAATTAACTGTTGTTTGACATACTCGACAAAGTAAGAATCGGCAGTGGGCGTGGTGCCGGACCTGGTGACGTCAATGGGGATGGAGGCCGCGTAATGAGCTTCTGTTTGCCTTATGTTGCCCAGATCGGCCATCTTCTGCAGGACGGCGTTGCGGCGGGCGGTCGCAGCCTTAAGATCATACTTGGGCGAAAAAGCCGAGGGGGCCTGTGGCAGGCCTGCCAGGGTTGCGCACTCGGACAGGTCCAGCTGGGTCACGCTCTTGCCGAAATAAGTTCTGGCAGCGGCTTCAACGCCATAGGCGTTGGCGCCGTAATAAACCGTGTTCAGGTACCGCTCCAGGATCGCGTCCTTGGTGGTGATTTGTTCCAGTTCAGTGGCCAGCACAGCCTCCACAATCTTGCGCGTAAATGAATGTTCATCAGAAATGTAAACTTGTTTGACAAGTTGTTGAGTTATAGTACTACCGCCTTCCGCCAGACGTCCTTCTTTGATATCCGTCGCCAGGGCGCGCAGGATAGCCTCATAATCGACTCCGCCGTGCTGGTAAAAACGCTCGTCTTCAATAGCAATGGTTGCCTCTTTCAGGTAAGCAGGAATGGAAGACAGGGGGACGACAGTGCGGTTTTCATTGCCGTGAATCTCGGCAAGCAGGCTGCCGTCGGCGGCGTAAATCATGGAGGTCTGTCCCAGGTCAAGGTAATTCTCCTGGTCCAGCTTGGGCAGGTCGTGGACGACAGCCTTAACCGTTTGAATTCCAATCAGCGAAGCAAACAACAGCCCGGCAGCAAAAACGGCAATCCCAATTGTCCGTAAAGATTGTCTTTTTCTGCGCCTTTTGTATTTTCGCCGACGTGGCATCTGGAGGGTTTGCTGCCTTTAGGAGGCCTGCCGGGGCCAGCGGGCAAATGCAAGTTTGACAGTCACGAATCATAGCACAGTTGCCCTTGGTCTTGCAGCCTGCTTCGCCTTTTCTTTGCTTGGATTATGAGCCGGCGGACCGCTGCTCTTTCTGAAAACTGGTCATCCAACTCGTTCAGGAATGAGGCTTGCCTGGGTTTGCATATGTTCTGCCGCCGGTTGCGCGGCGCCGGACGGCGAATTACGAAAACGGGCTTGCTTGAAAACCAGGACAAAAAAAGGCCGCTCGCGGCGGCAAAAAAGGCGCTTGTACGGCCAGGCCTGGTAATTTGTTTGCGTTACTTTACATGCTGAATATATTTCATAAAAACCTCGAAGGCCTCTTCGACTGCAATATCGTCCAGGCCCATCTCTTCAGTGCTGTTTCGCAGGCATTCTTTCATCCGGTTGCTGATCAGAAAAACCCCGACCCGGTCAAGCGCAGCCCTGGTGGCAGCCAGCTGGGTGAGTACGTCTTCACACGGCTTGCTCTCGGAGATCATCCTTTGCAGCCCGCGAACCTGGCCTTCAACCCGGCGAAGCCTGTTAATCACTTTTTCCGTATCTGTTTTGGCAACCATAAGCAACTAAGCGCAACCGGGCAACATCTCACCGAGTGGCCGCGTAAACTGCCCGATACTTTGGCAGGAATGCGGCCCTATGGGCAGCACATCTTACCCGGACGGGTATTAATTATCACACGAAGTTTTAGTCTACGTCAAGGATAAGAATTGTCAGAAAAGAAAACGGCGGAAGTCAGACAAATTTACTGACAGTTTGGGTCTTTGTTCGATTTCAGGGGCACAGAGGCGTAAACTCTAAGAATCATGAAAAAAGGGAGGAACAGAGTGCTTGTAATCAGCGGCACGGCAGTCCCGGAAAGCGACCTCGCAAACCGTAGCTGGCGCCTGGCCGAGTTGCTGAGCCGGGTGGCAGATATAATCCTGGCAGTGCCAGAGCTTACCGGCCTGTCTCATGCGGGTTTTGCCGTTGTTTTCTACAATCGCCGCAACATTGGCATGATCGCTCGCGATTCGGATGCAGTTGTTTGTGATCCTGATGTTATTAAAGCTCATCCTTTCATCATAAACACGGGCGCGCCGGTTGCGGTCGATCTGGGAGCTGCTTCTGCCTCCCTCCGGCAACGGGAGCTTCCCGGAGCCGCAATGGAGTCTGCCCTAATGGCTGATTTTTTCTTCTGCTCGGATGAGAACTCCCGTAAAATCTGGCTTGCGGCGTTAAATCAATTCGGGCGCATAAATTCTCATACCCGGAAAAGCGACGGTGAGCTAAGGCGGCTGATCGACGTAGTGATTTTGCCGCAGGCGCAGGCGGGCATGAACCAGATCCGGCGGGCAAGCGCAGCCCCGGGGCTGAAGCCGCTGAAGCGGTTTTGCTCTTCTCCCTGTTTCGCCCGCGACCGCGGCACGGTTTATAACCAGGCGAAGATGCCGGCCCCGGAGCCACGACGGGGCTTTCTCTACTATCTAAGCAGACTTCGCTATCACTTGAAGGCAAACGGCGCCCGCATCGCGGCAGCCCGCAGCGGAGCCTTGATCAGAAGGAAAATCTCCGGCAACTGAACGTGCCGCAAGCTCTTAAGAAATCTGTAAATTTTGCAAGCGGACTCTGGATGCCGATTGTCTTTTGATGGCAATCTCGGCTATAGTACGGCGCAGCTTTTTTGTGACAGATTCCTTGTACGCAGGTCTTTTTCAGCCAGCAGGAGGAGTGTTTGACAGTCAAGATCAACCCCCGCATTTTTCGCGAGTATGACGTACGCGGCATCGTGGGTCAGGACTTAAGCGAGGAGGCGGTCGAGCTGTTAGGAAAGGCTTACGGCGCCTATATCCGCTCTTTTGGCATTAGTGAAGCCATCGTCGCCCGCGACAACCGGCCCAGCTCAAAGCCATACCGCGACGCGATCGCCGCGGGGATGACCTCCACCGGCTGCAACGTCATTGACGCCGGCGAAGTGCCCACTCCCGTTTTTTACTTCGCCCTTCACCAGTACGGCAGGAAGGCCGGGGTCATGATCACCGGCAGCCACAATCCCCCCGAGTACAACGGGTTTAAGCTCTGCCGCGGCCATGGAACCATCTATGGCGAGGAGATCCAAAAAGTAAAAAAAATAATAGACGCAGGCGGGTTCCCGTCAGGAAAAGGCAGCGTTTCGCAAATTGATCCGGCCCCGGATTACCTTGAATACGTCAGGAAAAGCGTCAAGGTCCAACGGCCGCTTAAAGTGGTGATCGATGCCGGAAACGGAGTTGGCGGCAAGGTTGCGCCCGAGCTGCTCAGGAGGCTCGGCTGCGAGGTAATTGAACTCTACTGCGATTCCGATGGCAATTTTCCCAACCACTTTCCCGATCCAACCGTCCCGGCCAATCTCAAGGATCTTCAGGCAGCGGTGGCTGACTCGGGCGCGGACCTGGGCGTTGCTTTTGACGGCGACGCCGACCGCATCGTCGCCATCGCCGACGACGGCGCCATTATCTGGGGGGATCAGCTGCTGATAATTTTCTCACGTGACATCCTCGAGCGACACCCCGGCGGCACCATCGTCTTCGAGGTAAAGTGCTCGCAGGCGCTCGTCGACGACATCAAGGCCCACGGCGGCCGTCCGCTGATGTGGAAAACAGGACATTCCTTGATCGAGGCCAAGATCCGCGAAGAAAAAGCGCTGCTGGCCGGGGAGATGAGCGGCCACATCTATTTCGCCGACCGTTACCTCGGCTATGACGACGCCATTTACTCGGCCTGCCGCCTGGTCGAGTACTTGAGCCGCAGCGGGCAAAAGCTCTCGCAGTTACTGGCTGGCATCCCGGTCTACTACGCCACCCCGGAACTGCGGATCGCGTCAAGCGAGGAAGAGAAGTGGCGGATTGTCGATCAAGTAAAAAGGGAGTTCTCCCGCGACTTTGAAGTGATAGATATCGACGGCGCCCGGGTGGTCTTCCCCGACGGCTGGGGGCTGGTGCGCGCCTCTAATACCTCGCCGGTGGTTGTCGTCCGCTGCGAAGCCAGGACGCCCGAGCGGCGCGACGAGATCAGGGATCTTATCATGTCAAAGCTTAAGCGGTTCCCGTCGGTAGAAGCTGGCCTGGAATCCTGAGAAACAGCGCTCGCCGCAAACGCTTGAAAATAAGGCTGCATCCATGACAAAAAATATCCTTATGTTCTCAATCGACAATCTTCGCTTTGACTGCGTCGGATTTCAACCTGACAAGCGCGAGCTGGAAGAGTATGACGCTCTTGAGCTTCTAAAAACTCCGACCCTTGACGCAATTGCTGAAAAGAGTCTGTGTTTTACACAATGCATCAGCACCAACACTTACACGACCGCTGCCCATGCAAGCATGCTGACCGGGCTTTACCCTCCCCGGCACGGCGTCAGAGCCTTTTTCAACACCTCGCTCAACCCAAAAGCGACCACAATGGCGGAGATTCTCAAAAAGAATGGCTACCGCACCATCCTCTACACCGATACGCGCTGGCTGTTCCAGAAGTATATCGGCCTTGACCGCGGCTTCGACTTCTGTGAAACAAGCGATGATGCAGGACTTTTGGGGCTTCTCGAAGACCTCCAGGAAGAAAAGGTCTTCCTGTTCGCGCATGTGTTCGACGTCCATGAGCCGTTTATGCATAACACCAACAATTACCGGCAGGACAGCAATGATGACTACCTTGAGGAAATGAAGAAGCTCTTTGAAAGCTATGGCGCGCCCGGGAATTTTGACGCCGGTGGCAACCCGACACAGATATGGAACCGGTTGGTAAGGACAGGTCCACTCAGCGACAGGCGCATCGATGAGCTGCTGCCTGTCTACGTCAAGGGAGTCTCCAAGTTCGACGCCGGGCGCTTTGCCGTTTTCATGGACGGCCTGGACCAGATTGGCTTCCTTGAAGACTGTCTCCGACTGATCTTCTCAGATCATGGGGAAGGCAAATGCGCCCAGAGCAATAAAGCCTATTTTGGCCACGCCGGCGCCCTGTTTGACAACGTCATCAGGGTGCCTCTGATGATCTCTTGCCCGGACCTAAAACCGGGGGTGTCTGACCGGCTGACAAGCGTTGCCGACATTGCCCCCATGGCGCTGGCATTGCTCGGCCTGGACATCCACCCGTCAGAGTTTGATGGTATTAACTGCCTGTCAGAAACAAGGGATTCCTGCTACGCGGAGACTTGGGTCTCCATTGACCAGCTTGAAAAAAACCTGATTAACGATCACACCCTTGTGACCGAGGTTGATGAACTTCCGGTCTGCGCCTTGTCGCAAATGGCATTCAGGACGGAGGAGTCAAAAGTGGCAGTCTGGCACCGGGGAGATGCGGCGGCCCTGCTTGATTCTTCCAGCGGCCTGTCAAACAAGGAATTCATCAGTGCGGTATTCGCCGAGCTGCTCGGCTGGCCCGCCGGATCCGCCGAGATTGAGCCATACCTGGGTCTATTGGAGGACGGCAGCATGTCACGCGAGCAACTGGTGGCCCATTTTGCTGAGATGGAGCAGTACAAGAACAGGGTTCCATTCCGGTATGATCTTTCCAGCGATCCAGGGGAAGAACATCCCAGAACTGATCTGGCGGGTGGAGACCTGGCCATGGTTGAAAAAATGAAGGAAATGAATTCCCAAGCGGTCAGGACGGAAAAAATCTTCAAGCGCAAGGCCGGCGAGGAACCGCAGCCAAATGAAGACGATTTCCCGGACGAGCTAGAGGTGAGGCGGATGCTTAAAGACCTGGGTTATATGTAACAACGGCAGACAGGGGTGAAGTGACTTTTGGTTTGCTTGACAATTTTGAAGAGATGAGGAAGCTGGACAGCCAGAACCAGTTGGACATGGTCGCCGGCCTGGCGCAGCAGGTGCGTGAAGCCTACGGCGCCGGCCGCGATGTTATCGAAGACGGCAGCTGCGAAGTCGGGGGCATTGCCGTTGCGGGCATGGGCGGCTCAGCCATCGGCGGCGATATTGTCGCCAGTGCCCACGAGGCTTCCATACCCAGCCCCATGGTCACAGTCCGCGGCTACCACCTGCCAAGATGGATAACCAGCCGCAGCCTGGTTTTTGCCGTCAGTTACTCCGGAAACACGGAAGAAACCATCAGTTGCCTGAAAGAAGCGCTGGAGCGAGGCTGCCGCATTGTCTGCATCAGCTCGGGCGGCATGATCTCGGACATCGCCGCCGGCGAAGAGCTGCCCCTGATCAGAATCCCCGCCGGTCTGCAGCCGCGGGCGGCCTGCGGTTACCTGTCCATCCCGATTGCTGCCTGCCTGGAAAGCCTGGGCCTGGCTGGAGATGTGGAGGCCGACGTCGAGGAAACCGCAGGCGTGCTCTCACTACTGGCAGAGCTGTATGACCCTGGAACGCCGCTGGCCAGCAACCCTGCCAAGCAGATGGCGGCAAACCTGGTTGACAAGGTACCCGTGATTTACGGGTCTGAGGTGACCGCAGTCGCCGCCAGGCGCTGGAAAACGCAGATCAATGAAAATTCAAAAATGATGGCGTTCGCAAACGAGTTCCCAGAGCTGGACCATAACGAGATTGTAGGCTGGCAGCATCCGGCGGCGCTTATCGAAAAATTCCGCATGATTTACTTGAAGGACGAGTACCTGCACGACCAGAACAAAAAACGCATGGAGATAACAGCGGACCTTCTTAAGGATTTCGTCACCGAGACGCTACAGTGGCACACTTCCGGACGCAGCCGCCTGGCCCGCCTGTTTTCCGGCATTTCCATGGGTGACTATGTCTCCCTCTACCTTGCTTTTCTGAACGGGCTCGATCCGTCCCCGGTTGCCAGAATCGAGGAGCTAAAAAACCAACTCGCCTGACCAGCCAAAGAAAAATGTATTGTCCCGGGCCGCCTACACTAATGCGGCGGCTTTTAGTATACTTCAACGCGCAAATGTCCCTCTGCCTGCCAGACCTTTGACAGAAGCACTTGGCCGCAGCTTTTTTTCAAATAGTCGCGCAGGCGGAAACTGCCGGCCGCATCCCCCGGAGGCGAATAAAAATAAATCAGGCTGCCGCGGGGCGGCCGACCGGCAGTTTGGAACGGAAAAGGAGCAAATAAGTGCCCGAAATTGATCATGACGTAAGAGACCTTGGCCTTGCTGCCAGAGGCAGGCTCAAAATTGAGCTGATTGAAAAAAGAATGCCGGTGGTGGCTTCGATCCGCGAGCGATTCGAGAGAGACAAGCCCCTTGAAGGCAAGCGCCTTTCCGCTTGCCTCCACGTCACAACCGAGACAGCCAATCTTGTCCGATGCCTGAAGGCGGGCGGCGCCGACGTGGTGCTGTGCGCCTCCAACCCCTTAAGCACGCAGGATGATACAGCGGCGGCGCTTGTGGCCGAGTACGGCATCAGCGTCTACGCCATCAAGGGTGAAGACAACGATACATATTATCAACACATCAAGGCAGCGGTTGCGCATCACCCCCATGTGACCATGGACGACGGCGCCGACGTGATCAGTGTCGTCCATGCCGAGCATCCCGACCAGGCAGTGGAAATCCTGGGCGGCACCGAGGAGACCACCACCGGCGTCATCCGCCTGCGGGCGATGGAGGCTGACGGCGCTCTTAAATTCCCTGTCGTCGCCGTGAATGAAGCTAACACAAAGCATCTTTTTGACAACCGCTACGGCACCGGCCAGTCAACGATCGACGGCATCCTGAGAGCCACCAATTTCCTCCTGGCCGGCTCGCAGGTAGTCGTCTGCGGCTACGGCTGGTGCGGCCGCGGCGTCGCCATGCGCGCCAAGGGAATGGGCGCCCGCGTCACTGTTGTGGAGGTCGACCCGCTGCGCGCCCTGGAGGCCGTCATGGACGGCTATGAGGTCATGCCTGTAGCCCGGGCGGCCGCGTTCGGCGATCTGTTTGTGACGGCAACCGGAGACAAACACGTTATCCGCGCCGAGCACATGGAGGCCATGAAAGACGGCGCCATTATCTGCAACACCGGTCATTTTAACGTGGAAATAGACATCCCGGCGCTTGAGGCCATGTCAACTGGCCATCGAACCGTTCGCGATTTCATGGAGGAGTACACCACCAAGGATGGACGCATCATCTACCTGCTGGCCGAAGGCCGACTGGTGAACCTCTCGGCGGCGGAAGGTCACCCCGGCCAGGTAATGGACATGAGCTTCGCCAACCAGGCGCTGGCCGCCGAATTTATCGTGGAAAACTCAGGCTCGCTCGAACACAGGGTATATCCGGTGCCGCTCGACATTGATGAGAAAATCGCCGCCCTGAAGCTGGAAACAATGGGCATCGTGATCGACAAGCTGACGGCGGAACAGGAGAAGTACCTGGCGTCTTGGCAGGAGGGAACGTAGTAAAACAGATGCCGGATTCTGGATGCTGGATGCTGGATTAACCCAAAACCAACACCGGGTTTGGAGTGAAAAGCTCCCGCAGCTTGGAACTTAAAACTTTGAACCTGGAACTGATATGGCAAAAACAGGTTACAATATCAAAACAATCGAGTGGCAGGGAGACGAGGTCGTTATGATCGACCAGCGGCTGCTGCCACTCAAGGAAAAGTACATTCGCCATCAAACCTGGCAGGAGGTGGCAAGTTCAATCAAAACGATGGTTATCCGCGGCGCCCCCGCCATCGGAGTGGCGGCAGCCATGGGCATGGCCCTGGCGGCGCAGCAATCGCCTGCGGAAACCTACGCCGGCCTGAAGAAAGACCTTGATTTGGCCGCAAAAGGCCTGTTTGAAACCAGGCCTACCGCCTATAATCTTGGCTGGGCGCTTCAGCAGCAGGCCCGGATCTATGAAAAAGAAGCCGAACCGGCCCGGATCCGCCGCCTGCTCAGGCAGCGCTCGCAGGAGATTCTGGAGGAAGACATCTCCATGTGCGTGGCCATCGGTGAGCACGGCGCCCCCCTGTTTCCGGATGGCGCACGCATCCTCACGCACTGCAACGCCGGCGCGCTGGCCACGGGAGGCTATGGCACCGCTCTTGGCGTCATCCGCTCGGTATTTAAACGTGACAGGAACATCAAGGTATACGTCGACGAGACGCGGCCCTTCTTGCAGGGAGCCCGCCTGACAGCCTGGGAGCTTGAGCAGGAAGGCATTCCTTATTGCCTGATCACCGACAATATGTCCGGATATTTCTTTAAAAAGGGGGAGATCAACGCAGTCGTGGTCGGTTCGGACCGCATCGCCGCCAACGGCGACGTGGCAAACAAGATCGGCACTTATACCGTTTCCGTCCTGGCAAAAGCGCATGGCGTCCCGTTCTATGTGGCCGCTCCTACTTCGACTGTGGACCTGAGCCTTCCTGATGGAAGCCACATCCCCATTGAAGAGCGGGAGCCGGCCGAGGTTACACGCTTTCGTGATTGCGAGTGCGCGGCGCCGGGGACGCCTGTCTGCAACCCTGCCTTTGATGTTACGCCTCACGAAAACGTGACCGCCATCATTACGGAAGCCGGAGTGCACCGGGAGCCCTTCGCTGAAACCCTTGCGGCCGCCAAGAAAGGAAGTTAATTGAAAGCAATGGTACTGGCTGCGGGCCTGGGCACCCGCTTAAGGCCGCTTACCGGCTCCATTTCCAAGCCGATGGCCCCCATTGTCAACCGGCCGGTGATGTATCATATTCTCCGTTTGATCAAAAAACACGGGTTTGAAGAAGCTGTCGCCAACCTCCACTATCATCCCCACGCCATCACCAACTATTTTGGCCGCGGGCAGAAGATTGGCGTCGAGCTTCGCTACTCGCTGGAGCCGGAACTGCTAGGCACTGCCGGGGGTGTCAAGAATGTGCAAAAATTTTTTGGCAAGGGGACTTTTCTTGTCATCAGCGGCGACGCCCTCACTGATATGGATTTGACCAAATTTCTTCATCAGCACAAGAAAGCTGGCGGGATTGCCTCCCTGGCTTTAAAGCAGGTGGATGATCCCAGCCATTTCGGGGTTGTTATTCATGATAAAGAGAGGCGAATTTTAGGCTTCCAGGAAAAACCAAAACCGGGAGAAGAGCTGAGCAGGCTTTGCAACTGCGGCATCTACCTGTTCGAGTCCGCAATATTTGATTACATTCCCAGTGGCACATTTTATGACTTTGGCAAACAGGTTTTTCCAGATCTGGCCGCCAAAGGCATTCCCTTTTTTGGCTTTGAGTCTGAAGGCTACTGGAATGACGTGGGCAGCCTGGAGCAGTACCGCATTGGTAATTTCGATTCGCTCACAGGGAAGGTGAAGGTGAAGATACCGGGAAAAGAGCGGTGGCCGGGAGTTTACGTTGGCAAAGCCACCCGCATTTCAGGATCGGCCAAGATAAAGCCGCCGGTGCTTCTGGGTGACTACTGCCGCGTCGGTGAAAATGTGAGCCTCACAGGTCCCCTGATAATCGGCGACCACAGCGTTATCGAGGCGGGGGCCTCGCTGGAAGGCGTCATAAAATGGGGAGCGGCCCAAACCGGCGCCGGCGCCAAAGTGATGGGCGGCATCATTGGCAAGGGAGCCTACATCAGAGACGATGTCCGCATTGGCCTGGGCGCCGTGGTTGGCGACCGTTGCGTCATCGGCGCCGGCAGCGTCATCGACGCCA
Organism: Thermoleophilia bacterium; assembly: GCA_014874175.1. GTDB lineage: Bacteria > Actinomycetota > Thermoleophilia > BMS3ABIN01 > BMS3ABIN01 > JACWAD01. The sequence continues at coordinate 79,902 of JACWAD010000048.1, read as the reverse complement.
AAGTCAAGCTGGAGCCGTTTACAGTAGTTGAGGCAGAAAGCCATATGAAGTAAACGGATCCTGGATTCTGTCTGCTGGTTAAAAGTATAACGATATAAAACGGTGCTCCTCTTGCATTTGAGCGGCCCGTTTGAAAAAATCTGGTTCCCTCTCGCCGCCAATCCGGGTGGAAGTGGCCGCGGTTGCCGTGGACGATGGCAAGTTAACATTTCAACTACCCGAACCGGGGATTTTCGACAATCTGTTTTCGCTTTTTTTCCCGCTAAAATGCGTGCATTGCGGCGCTTCGGGAAACTGGCTTTGCCGGGACTGCGCCGCGGCTCTGACTCCGGTCGGGCCAGCAAATTGCAGCCGCTGCGGCAGGCCCGGCCTACACCGGGTGCCGGGCTGCCCGGAATGCAAGGGACGCAGCCTTCCCTTTGGTTTTGCCCGCGCCGCCTTCCATTTCGAAGGGCCGGCGCGCAGTCTTGTCCACGCCCTAAAGTTTGGCGGCCAGAAGCGCCTGGCCGCTCTGATGGCCGCGATTTCCTGTGACGCCGCCCGTTTGACTGTGCCGGAGAAAGAAGCTACTCTAACATATGTGCCTCTGCACAGATCAAAGCTGGCCACCCGCGGCTACAACCAGGCAGAGCTTTACGCCAGGGCTCTTTCCCGGCTTCTGGGCCTGCCTTTTATGGGTCTCCTTGAGAAACAAACTCCAACCCCGCCTCAAAACCGGCTCAACTCCAAGCAGCGCCGAAAAAATCTGGCGGGCAGTTTTGTCCTTCGCAAACGGGCCAGGGCAGCCCGCGGCAGAATCCTTCTTATAGATGACGTTTATACCACTGGATCAACTGCAGCCGAGTGCGCCCGGGTCCTGAAGGAGGGTATGGGCGCAGGGGTCGACGTCTGGACCTTTGCCAGGACGGTTAAGGAGTAGTTTAAGGGACGCCGGCGCGGGTGCTTTAGGATTTTTCAAACAGGCAGTGGAGGAACAAATGAACTTTCAGGTCAAAGGCAGGAACATCACAGTTACCGAAGCTCTGCGCGCGTATGCCAGCGACAAGCTGGCCAGGCTGGGAAAGCATTTAAACAGCGCCAGCACGATGGAAGTCGAGCTTTTCTGTGAGAAAAACCCGAGCATTGCCGATAACCAGGTCGCAGAAGCGACCATCTTCACCAAGGGGCCGGTGATCCGCGCCAAAGGTGCTTCCACGGATATGTACGCCTCCATTGACCTTGTCGCCGACAAACTCAGCAGGCAGGTGAAGAAATACCGTAGCAAGCTGATCAGCCATAATACGCACGTGCGCGGCTCCCTGCCGCCGGAGCCGGCGGCAACCGGGCTGGAAAACGAGCCCGAGGAAACGCAGGGCCCCACGATCGTCAAAACCAAATCCTTTACGGTTAAGCCAATGTCTGCCGAAGAGGCGGCGCTGCAACTCGAGATGATCGGCCATGATTTCTTCGTCTTCCGCAATTCGGAATCCAATGACACAAACGTCATCTACCGCCGCCGGGACGGCAATTACGGCCTGATCGAGCCAAAATAAGCCCCGATTATCTCTTGGGACCTGTCCCGGTAGGTTATTCGTAGCGAGGCCGGCTGCAGCAGAATGTGCCTACCGGGATAGGTCCTTAATTCTTTACGCACACGGGCCACCGCTTGTGGCCGGCGCCGGCGCTCCCGGCGCGTTCCCTTTTGTTAAAATAATCATTGGCCATGCCTAAATTCATCGACAAAGTCCTTCGCGCCGGTGAAGGAAAGAAGCTAAAAAAACTCTCCCAGCAGGTCGAGTCCGTAAACGCCTTTGGGGATGAGATTCGTTCCTTGAGCGATGAGGACCTTAAGGCCAAGACGCCGGAGCTTAAAGAGCGCCTGGAAAATGGCGCCCCGCTCGACGACATCATGCCGGAGGCGTTCGCGGTAGTGCGCGAGGTGGCCGGCCGCACCCTTGACATGCGCCATTTCGATGTCCAGTTAATGGGAGGCATCGTTCTTCACGAAGGCAAGATCGCCGAGATGAAAACCGGCGAGGGAAAAACGCTGGTAGCGACGCTGCCCGTCTACCTGAATGCCCTCGGCGGCAACCAGGTTCATGTGGTCACTGTCAACGATTACCTGGCCAGGCGCGACGCCGAATGGATGAGTCCCATTTACAATTTTCTCGGGCTGAGAGCGGGCACCCTCAGAAACATGATGCCTCCGGATGAGCGCTTGGCCGCTTACGGCAGCGACATCATCTACGGAACCAATTCCGAATTTGGTTTTGACTACCTGCGCGACAATATGGCGCTTCACATTGATGACCGGGTCCAGCGCGGTCATGCCTTCGCCATTGTCGACGAGGTGGACAGCATCCTTATTGACGAGGCGCGCACCCCGCTCATCATCTCCGGAGCTCCGGAGCAGGCGGCCGCCACTTACTACAAGTTCGCGGCCATCGTGCCCCTGCTGCGCGATGAAGACGATTACGAGGTTGACGAGAAACACCGCACGGTCTCGGTGACGGAGTCCGGCGTGGCAAAGGTGGAGAAACAACTGGGCATTGAGAACCTTTACGAATCAAAAAACGGTCTACTCGTAAACCACCTGATGCAGGCTCTCCGCGCCCACGCCCTTTTCCAGAAAGATGTTGATTACGTTGTCAAGGATGGCGAGGTCCTGATCGTTGACGAGTTCACCGGCCGCATCATGGAGGGCCGCCGCTATTCGGAAGGCCTGCACCAGGCAATCGAGGCCAAGGAAAAAGTGCCTATCCGGGAAGAGAACCAGACACTGGCCACCATCACGCTGCAGAATTACTTCCGCATGTACGAGAAACTGGCTGGCATGACCGGCACGGCCGCGACGGAAGCGGACGAGTTCATGCACATTTACAAACTCGAGGTCGTCACGATCCCCACTAACATGCCGATGATCCGGGACGACCGCAATGACTTTATATACAAGACAACAAAGGGGAAGTTCGACGCCGTCGTCGATGACATCGCCGGCTGCAACAAGCGGGGCCAGCCGGTGCTGGTGGGCACGATTTCCATTGAGACCAGCGAGGAGCTGAGCGGCAAGCTGACCCGCAAGGGCATCAAGCACAACGTCCTCAATGCAAAGCACCACGAAAAGGAAGCGGAGATAATCAAGGACGCCGGCCAGCGGGGAGCCGTGACCATAGCCACGAACATGGCAGGGCGCGGCGTTGATATCAAGCTGGGTGAGGGAGTAAAGGAGCGGGGCGGCCTTTACGTGCTGGGCACCGAGCGCCACGAGAGCCGCCGTATCGACAATCAGCTGCGCGGCCGCTGCGGCCGCCAGGGGGATCCCGGCGCCTCGCGCTTCTACCTCTCCGCCGAGGACGATCTCATCCGCCTGTTTGCCGGCGACCGCATCTACAACATCCTGGACCGTCTGGGGCCGGACGAGGACACGCCCATCGAGCACAAGATGCTTAGCAAGACCGTGGAGAACGCGCAAAGAAAGGTTGAGCAGCAAAACTTCGAGACGCGCAAACATGTGCTGGAATACGACGACGTAATGAACAAGCAGCGCGAGGTCATTTACGAGCAGCGTACTAAAATCCTTGAGGGGGGCGACATCAGCGCGGACGCTCATGACATCATCGAGGACGTCCTGGGCACAACGGTGCTGGAATATGCCGATAAGGATTCCTATCCGGAGGACTGGGACTGGGAGGCCTTGTTTGCCGCCCTTGGCGGGTTTTACGACATCTCCTTCGGCAAGGATGACGTCGATATCGAAAACGCCACGCCCGAAGAGATGGTCGAGCGCGCCGTCGAAGACGCCCGCTCCCAGTACGCCGCCAAGGAGGAGGAGTTCAGCTCCGAGCATATGCGCCAGCTGGAGCGGCTCGTGCTGCTGGGCGTGATTGACAACCGCTGGCGGGAACACCTGTACGACATGGATTATCTCAGGGAGGGAATCCACTGGCGGGGCCTGTCGCAACGGGATCCCCTGGCCGAGTACAAGACCGAAGGCTTCAACATGTTCCAGGAACTGCTGGCGTCGATCAAGGAGGATTTCACAAGAACGATCTTCCATATGAGGCGTATTCCCGCCGAGCAGATGCCGGAGCGGCGCCAGGAAGATCTCAGTTACACCTATAACGACGGCTATACGCCGGCGCCGATGGCCGCCGGGGCCGCGCCTGCGGCAGCGTCGGCAGGGGCCGCCGGGGCGTCCGCTGCCACGGCAATTTCCCAGCTGAAGTCGCAAAAAGTAGGGCGCAACGAGCCCTGCCCGTGCGGCTCCGGCAGGAAATTCAAAAAGTGCTGCGGGGCGTGAATTCCACCTCCGGCCCGCGGCTGGTCAGGTTCGGCATTATTCCTCTGCTGATCTACTTTGTCTGCTTTTGCCTGCTCACTTTCCCCGCGATCACGCAGTTTGGCAGCCATTTTTACGGCGATGAAGGCGACGGCGTCCAGAACCTGTGGAATATCTGGCACATGCGCCAGTCAATCGAACATTTGCGCTGGCCCTATTTCGCCCCGGAGATCCATTTTCCGGAAGGCACGACCCTCCTGGGCCATACTCTTAGCCCCACCAACGCCATTGCCGGCGCGGCGCTGGAAAGTTTCTTCTCGCCTTTCCAGTCCTACGACGCCCTGGTGATCTTTGCCTTTGTCGCCTCCGGCCTCAGTGCTTTCCTGCTCGCCTTCTATTTCTGCAGCTCATACTGGCCCAGCATCATCGCCGGTTTTATTTACGCCTTTTCCGGCTACCAGATGCTTCATATTGGCAGCCATATCAACCTTAATTCCCTGGAGTGGCTGCCCCTGTTTCTGCTTTTCTGGCACAAATTGTTGACGCGGCCCAGCATCCGCCTTGGCGCCGCCGCCGCCGTTTTCCTGACGCTAACCTTCTACACCGAGCTTTATTACTTCCTCTACGCTGCTGTTGCCGGCCTCCTCTTCCTGATCGTGCTGGCGGCAAAAGCCGGCCTGCGCCGCTTTGCCGGCGGCGCCAGCTTGCGGTCGCTGGCCGTTTTCTTTCTGATCATGATTTTGACAACTGGCCCATTTGTAATTGCATTCATAAAAACAAACCAGGCCGATCCCTTCCAGGATAATCACGATCCGGTCAAGTTCTCAACAGAGCTGCTGGGGCCGCTGATGCCGGGCTTTCTCAAGGACTGGCATGGCCAGGGGCTTGCGATCGGAGAAGGAGTGGGCGAAAGCTTTCTCGGTCTCACGGTGCTGGCGCTGATAGCGTTTGCGATATCCTGGTGGAAGAGCCTCAGGAATCGCTTCCTGGATGGATGGCTGCTTGTATTTGTCGTCTTCTGGCTGCTTAGCCTCGGACCCTGGCTGCATGTCGGCAACAAAAACCTGCACGTAGCCATGCCTTACCTGCTGCTGCAAAAACTTGTCCCCCTGCTCTCCGTCGCCGCAATGCCGAACAGGATGTTTGTCATCGTGGTGCTGGCGGCCGCGGTTATCTCGGCCTTGGCGCTGGCCAGAATATTGGCGGGCGTGAAAAACAGGCGCCTGGCTGCGGCGGCCCTGGGATGCCTGGCTTTGTTGATCTTCCTGGAATACCTGCCGGCCCAGCAATTCCAAACCACTAAACCGCGAACTTCAGCCTACGCTCTTGCCTTGAAGGCCATCCCCGGCAAGGGGGCCGTGTTTGACGACACGTACGAAGGCGGCCAAAGGCCCCTCTGGTTGATGATGCTTTATCAGCAAATGACATATGACCGCCCCGTGTATGGGGGATATATATCCCGCCGTCCGCTAAGCGTTGTTAAAAAAGACGCCGCCACTTTCGCAGAGTACCGCGCCGGGAACTACGACAGCCTTTGCGCGGACGGTTTCCGCTACCTTGTTATGCATGGCGGCACGATCCCGAAGGCTGTGCTTAAGTTTTCGGATGCCGGCGACAGGGTATACGACCTTTCCACGTACGACAATTACTGCCGGGTAAAGTTCTCATCCTGAAGCTCGCCGGGCGGGGCGTTTGTCTTTTTCACATTGCTGTAACATAATCATTGCGACCAGGAATTCCAATGAACAAATCGGGCCCGGCACATACAATTGACGAACTGGAGCAGCTGCTTGCCCGGGTGCAGGAAAAGTTCCAGTGGCTGGGTGATTATCTTTGACCCGGCGGCGCTGGAAAAACAGGCCCGTGAGCTCGAAGCCCTCATGCAGCGGCCCGGTTTCTGGTCCGACCGCCTGGCCGCCGCGGCTGTAAGCGCTGATTACCGCCGGGCCAACAGGCGCCTAGAGCGATTTCGCCGGATCCAGGCCGAAGTTGGCGACAGCGAAGCGATGGTGGAGATGGCCCGCGAGGCAGCCACTGAAGGACCTGAGGCCGAAGCCGGTTTCCTGGAGGAAGCTTTCCGGGCCCTTTCCAGCAACCTCGAGCATCTGGAACAACTTGAAGAAGAGCGGCTATTCAGCGGCCAGTACGACGATGGCGACGCTGTTCTCACCATCCACCCCGGCGCCGGCGGCACGGAGTCCCAGGACTGGGCCGAGATGCTGCTCAGGATGTACCTGCGCTGGGCTGACCGCCGCGGCTTTAAAGCAGAGATCAACGAGGCCACGGCCGGCGATGAGGCCGGCCTCAAGAGCGCTACAGTCACCATTCACGGAGAAAATGCCTACGGCCTGCTCTCGTCGGAGCGGGGCGTCCACCGTCTGGTTCGCATCTCCCCCTTTGACGCCGCCAAGAGGCGGCACACCAGCTTTGCCGCCGTGGAGGTCAGCCCGCTGGTGGAGGAAGACGTCGAAGTCGAGGTCGACGAGAAGGATCTTCGCATCGAGACCTATCGCGCCAGCGGCGCCGGAGGGCAGCATGTCAACAAGACGGACTCCGCCGTTCGCATCACCCACATCCCCACCGGCGTCGTGGTCCAGTGCCAGAACGAGCGCTCGCAGCTCTCAAACAAAAACACCGCCATGAAACTGTTGAAAGGCAGGCTTGTCGAGCTGAAGGAGCGCGAGCGCGCCGAAGAAATGGAAAAAGAGCGGGGCGAGCTGGCCGAGATCGCCTGGGGCAGCCAGATCCGCTCCTATGTGCTGGCTCCCTACCAGATGATCAAGGACCACCGCACCGCTTACGAAACCGGCAACGCCCAGGCGGTGCTTGACGGCGACATCGACGCCTTCATCCATCAGTACCTGATGTGGCGTGTGGGGAAGCGATGAATCTTTGACCTTTCTAAAGAACTGCTCGGATGTGTATAATAGCAACTGTTATACCATAAACTTTTGACTTGTAAAGTGAAATCTCCCATTAAGCCCGCTATATTCCGGGCATTGATTGATCGGGGCGTCCGTGCTAAAAATCGCGTTACCTAAAGGCAGCCTGCAGGAGCAGACGCTTAGGCTGTTTGCCGAAGCCGACCTGCCCGTCAACCGCAGCGCGCGCGAGTATAGCGTCTCCATCGACGACGCACGCGTCAGCGCCGTGAAGATGCTGCGGCCGCAGGAGATACCGAAATACGTCGAAGAGGGTTATTTCGACCTGGGCATCTCCGGGCTGGACTGCATCACCGAGGCCGGCGCCGATGTTGTCGAGGTGGCCGACATGCCATATGCCAAGACCGGCGCCGGCGTGATGAAGATGGTGATCGCCGTGCCGGAAGACTCGGACATCCGGCAGGCTGCCGACATCAGGCCCGGCAGTCGGGTGACGACGGAGTTTCCGAACATCACCAGGAAGTATTTTGAGAATCTGGGCGTCCCCGTTGATGTCTTTTATTCCTACGGCGCCACCGAGGCCAAAGTGCCGGAGATCATGGACGTCATCGTCGACCTGACGGAGACGGGCTCGACGCTGAGGCGCAACAGCCTGCGCGTCATTGACGTGATCCTCGAATCGACCACCAGGCTGATCGCCAACAAGGCTTCGTGGGAAGACCCGGACCGGCGCAGGGCGATAGAGGAAATCCGCACCCTCCTGCTGGGCGTAATCGACGCCCGCGGCCGGGTGCTGCTTTCGATGAACGTGCACAAGGACCAGCTTGACGGCGTCGTTGGCGTGCTGCCGGCGATGAAGCGGCCCACTGTGGCGCCGCTGTACAACTCCGACTACTTCGAAATCTCAACCGTTGTTGACAAGAGCTCTGTCAATGTCATAATTCCCCGGCTGAAGGCCAAAGGGGCCGAGGACATCCTGGAGCAGAACATCTCCAAGATCGTGCGCTAAAGAAATGCCGGCGGCGCCTGGAGGAAGCTGGCTGCGGCCGGCGAAACAACCCTAGATGAGCTGGCTCGCGTTTATAGTCGTCGGCCTGATCGCCGGCTGGCTGGCTGGGGTTATCACTCGCGCCGGCGGGCTCGGCTGCCTGATGGACATTGTTGTTGGCATCATCGGCGCCGTTATCGGCAGCTACCTCCTATCGCTCATCGGCATCGTGCCGGTCAGCTTCCTGGGCTGGGTCGGCACCGCGACGGTGGGAGCTGTGCTGCTGCTGCTGGTGCTCAACGCCATCGCCGGCCGGCCGGCGAGGCGTCGTCGCTAGAAACGCATCATCCCTTGCCGCGAAAATCCCTGATGAAAACGGATATCGAAGCCGGAGTCGGGATCAGGGCTGGCACTTTGCGGCGGCAATCTTCGAACTCCGGACCGAACCGCGTCACAAGATCGCGTTCCTCCAGCCGGGATACAATATAAAGGACAATGGCAAAGATAACCGTGTAGTAAAGCGCAAATTGCGATGACGCCGCCAGCGCAATTCCCAGCGCCCCCACGATCCCGCCCAGGTACATGGGGTGCCTCACCAGCTGGTAGAGGCCGCCGCTCGCCAACCGGTCTCCCCCCGCAGGGAAGAAGAGCTTTGCTTTCAGGGCCGCCCCACCGGAAAGAATGAGGCCGATGGCAGGAAGCGCCAGCACCGCTCCCGCTACCCGCAGCGCCAGCGGCAGGTCAACACTGCGGTAATCGGATTCGCACAACAGACCATAAAGGAATATGTTGGTAAAAACGATCGGCGCGTGCAGAAGCGAGGCCACGGTCCTTGCCGCAGCCGGCAGGCGGAAATAGACTCCTGTCTGATACTTTAGCGCCACCAGCATAAATGAGACGGTCATAAAAATAGTGACTGCCAGGAAAAGTCTCAAGAGATGTGTCTGGACATCCATGCTCGTCACCGCATCCTTCCCCGTGTGAGAACGGTAGCTTCACGCCTGTCGCCGCCGGTGGACATAATATAAGATTTAAAAGATTGGCCGCTGCTTCGAAAATTTTCGCCGGAACAATCTGGCGGCCCGCAAATAGGGAAGCCCCCGGCCGCCCCCGGCTTCAGCCTCCAGGACCCCTAGCCGGCGCCACGCACCGGCATATGAACCGCGAGCGGCCAGCCGGTGGCTTGAATTTACCCTGGTGCCGGTACGACCTTCGATAAGGAACATCCGTGCAAATGTTAAAACATCACGCCAGCGTGGAACAAATAACCGGGGAGATGAAAACGGCCGGTTATTCCCTGGCGCAGACGACGTTTTCCTCCCGAACAGTCATTCAACGAATTCGCGGTGAACCGGATTGGAACATAACCACCCGCACGACCATAGTCATGGCCACGCGCACGGTGGCAGCGATGGGCATCATCATGGCAGCCCCGTCGCCGCCCGGGCAAACTGGCGCAATTCGAACCTCCCGTTCGCACAAAAACTGAAGCTGGCCGGCCGCAACACCTGGATCAAGATCAGAAGGCGCCAGGCCTGCTGCGGCCATCCGGGCGAGCCCGGCTGCTGACAGCCGGCGCCGGAGTCCTGGGAGGACTTCCACCAGCAAGAAGAGGGCAAAAAACCCGGGGATGCTTCCTTGTAATGGCAACTGGCCGGACTGCCGAAGTCATGATCTTGCACCCGGACCCGTTTCATTAGATAATCAGCTGCCGGAGCGTTGTCGCCGGCAAATTTGATCACCAAACCGAGCCAGACCGCTCTTCGTCTTTTTCCGAAAGGCTCTGCCTGCTGGACATCGAGGAACTTGAAAAAAAAGCAAACCTGCTGCGCCGGGACATCATCCGAATGGTTGCCGCCGCGGGCTCCGGCCATCCCGGCGGCTCGCTGTCGGCGGCCGATATAATTGCGGCGCTTTATTTCCGGGTGCTAAGGCACAAGCCCGGCGATCCCGGGTGGCACGGCCGGGACCGGTTTATCCTCAGCAAGGGGCACGGCGCCCCCGCTCTTTACGCCGCGCTGGCGCGAAGCGGCTATTTCCCCGTCAGCGATCTTGCTAACCTGCGCAAGATCGACTGTCACCTGCAGGGGCACCCGGACATGCATAAGACTCCGGGGGTGGAGATCTCTTCCGGTTCCCTGGGACAGGGACTTTCAGTCTCGATTGGCCTGGCCCTGGCCATGGGGCTGGACGGGCTGCCCGGCCACATCTTCACCCTTCTGGGCGACGGTGAGTCGCAGGAAGGAGAGGTTTGGGAGGCCGCCATGGCGGCCTCGCATTTTAAGCTGCAAAACCTGACGGCCATCATAGATGTGAATGGCCTTCAGATTGACGGATTTACCAAGGATGTCATGAACGTGGAGCCTCTGGCTGACAAGTATGCGGCTTTCGGCTGGCGTAGCCGCGCCATCGACGGCCATGACATGGAAGAAATCATCAACGCCCTGGAGTGGGGCCGCACCGGCCCCGGTCCAACCGCTGTCATTGCAAAAACGGTCAAGGGCAAAGGCGTCTCCTTTATGGAGAACAATGCCGGCTGGCATGGCAAGGCTCCCACAAAAGGAGAGGCGGCGCTGGCGCTTGCGGAGTTGGGCGGCGAAAAGGTTGCCGGTGAGGAGGAGCCTGTTGGCTGCTGAGCCGGACAAGCCAAGGGCAACCAGGGACGCCTATGGCGATGCCCTGCTCAAATTGGGCGAGCAGCACGAGGACGTCGTTGCGCTGGACGCCGACCTGGCGGGCTCAACCAAGAGCGGCAAGTTTGGCGCCGCTTTCCCCGGCCGTTTCTTTAACGTCGGCGTAGCCGAGGCCAACATGATGAACATGTCGGCGGGCCTTGCCATCGGCGGCAAGATTCCCTATGCTTCCACGTTCGCCGTTTTTGCCGCCGGCAGGGCGTTTGACCAGGTGCGGCAGAGCATTGCCCAGCCGAAGCTGCCGGTGCGGATCTGCGCCAGCCACGGCGGCGTCACGGTAGGAGAAGACGGCTGTTCGCACCAGTCGGTGGAAGACATCGGGCTGATGCGGATGCTTCCAAACATGCGCGTGGTGGTGCCCGCCGATTACAATCAGGCGTTTGCCGCAGTAATGGAAAGCTACGGGCTGCCGGGGCCGATGTATATCCGCACCGGCCGGCTGGCGGTGCCCCCCCTGTACAAACGCGTACCGTCTGGACTTGGCAACGGCGCCGATATCCTCAGGCCGGGGTCTGACATTTCCATATTTGCCTGCGGTATAATGGCGGCAAAGGCGCTGACGGCTGCGGATGAGCTGGGGAAAAGGGATATAAGCGCCGAAGTTGTAAATGTAAGTGTTATAAAGCCCATTGACGCGGAGACGGTCCTGGCCAGCCTCTCCAGGACAGGGTGCGCCGTCACAGCCGAAGAGCACAGCATAATCGGCGGGCTTGGCGACGCTGTCTCGCGGGTAGCCGCCGAGCATATCCCGGTCAGAATCGGCCGGCTTGGGATCAGGGACGTTTTTGGCAAATCGGGGCACCCGGACCAGTTGCTGGAAGAGTTTCACCTGACCGCGAAGCACATCGTGGAACTGGCCGGTTTGGTATTGCAAAGCAAGGGTTGTTAAAGTAGTAAGGCACAAAGGAAGATTAATCCGGCCGTCAGGAAACTGCCGCCGTTAGGTTACCCGCCTGGAAGCCGCCGCCTTCGATAATCCCTTAACCGAGAGCTCTCCTGGCGCGGCGCTTTCACGGCCGCAGGTAACAGGCCATGAAAACAGTCAATAGTAACAGCCGACAGCTGGACCTTTGGGAGCTGGCGTTTGATCCGCTTTGAAAATGTAAGCAAAGCCTACAACCCGAACATCGTCGGGCTTAAGGATGTCAACGTTCATATTGAGCGCGGCGAGTTCGCTTTTCTGGTAGGGCACAGCGGCTCGGGCAAGTCAACCTTCATCCGCCTGCTGCTGAAGGAGTTCGAGCCGACGAGAGGCAGCATCACCGTCGCCGGCCGCAATCTTGGCCGCATGCGGCGCTCCGCCGTTCCCCACCACAGGCGCAGCATCGGCTGTGTTTTTCAGGACTTCAAGCTGCTTTCCAACCGCTCCGTCGCCGAGAACGTGGCCTATGCGCTCAGGGTGACCGGGCAGCCGGCCCGCTCCATCCGCAGAAAGGTGCCCGAGATCCTGCAGCTGGTGGGGCTGGGTGAGAAGATGAACAGCCTGCCTGACGAGCTTTCCGCCGGCGAACAGCAGCGCGTCAGCGTCGCCCGAGCCTTTGTAAATCATCCATCACTGCTTGTGGCCGACGAGCCGACCGGCAATCTTGACCCGGACACGTCCGTTGGCATCATGCAGCTCCTCTACCGTATAAACCGGGCCGGCACAACGGTTCTCATGGCTACCCACGACCGGGAGATGGTTGACAAAATGCGCAAGCGCGTCATCGCCCTCGAAGAGGGAAGCGTTATCCGGGACGAGGATAAAGGGCTGTACCGGTAATGAAGCTCAGGTTCTTTTTAAGCGAAGCCATCGACTCGCTCGTCCGCAACTGGGTGATGAGCGTGGCGGCAATCGTTACCGTGCTCGTTTCCATGTTTGTTCTTGGAATTGGCTGCTTTATTTTTGTCAACCTCCAGAACGCCACCAGCGGCGTGCGCGGCAAGCTGGAGATCGAAGTGTTCATCAGGAGCATTGCCTCACCTGGCCAGATCTCCCAGCTGGGCGACCAGATCCGGGCCATGCCTGAAGTCAAGGATGTCAATTTTGTCAGCAAGGAAGAGGCGATGAACCGGCTGCGGGAGAGCATGAAGGGGCACGAGGACGTGCTGGCGGCCTTGTCGGGTAACCCGCTGCCACCCTCCTATGAGATCTACCTGAAAGACCCGAGCCAGATAGACAGCGTAGCCAGCCGTTTTTACAACAATCCCATCGTAGACAACGATACCGCTTCCCGCCTGGGAACCAACATGAGCCCCGATGCAACCACGATGGCTGTTTCCACCGATGACAGAGCCAAGTTTTCGGCAAACATGTACCTGACTGTGGGCAATGAGGTAATGAAGGTCGCTCAGGATCCATCCGGGAATAATGTCTCCGTCGTCCGCGCGCAGGCGGGAACGGCCGCAGCCGCGCACAGCGCCAATTCTGAAATTTACTACACCGATGGCGTCAGGACCGGCGGCGAGACCACCGACCGCGTCATCCAGGTCACGCACTACATTCTCATGGGTGGGGCAGGCTTTGTGGTCCTTTTGGCGGTGGCTTCCATCCTGCTTATCTCCAACACTATCCGCCTGTCGATCTTCGCCCGCCGCCGCGAGGTTGAAATCATGAGGCTCGTGGGCGCCACCAACTGGTTCATCCGCTGGCCGTTTATCATGGAGGGCGTGTTCACCGGGGTGGTGGGAGCAACCGGCGCCATGGTCATGTTTCTGCTGGTGCAAAACTACTTTGTCGACAAGATTATTTCCCAGATGCCGTTCCTGGGCGCTGACACGGTGCCCACTTTCTGGCTGCTTTTGTTCATAGTCGGCGGCGGCTGCCTGCTGGGCTCATTAGGAAGCGGGCTGGCCCTGAGGCGGTTCCTGAAAATTTGACGGCGCGCTGGCGCTTGACATCATGGCTGGCTGTGCTGGCCTGGGCGGGGCTAATTTTTTATCTGTCTGCCCAACCCAATCTGACAATCACCCACCACGGGACCCTCGATTTTATTTTGCGCAAGTCCGCACACATGGCGGCGTTTGGCATTCTCTTCTTTCTGCTGTGGCTGGCAACCGGCTCCTGGGCCCGGAACCGGGCTGCAATTGTCTTAAGCGGCTTTCTGACGCTGGCCTACGCCGCCTCGGATGAATACCACCAGAGCTTTGTTCCCGGCCGCGGCGCCGAGGTCTCAGATGTCTTCATCGACTTTGCCGGCGCCGTCATTGTTGCAATTGCCATCCTCATTATCCGCTGGCGCCGGCGGGAAGCTTCCGGCGGGGGAAATCCTGCCGGGGCAGTTGCGAAAACTTGATACCAAATGTTTGCCGTTTGGTTTGCTAAAAAACCTGTCCTGGCTTATTATTATTAGGTCCGCGGGGCGGGCATGAAAAAGGTAAGTGGTACTGGACTGAAGCTTTTGGCAAGGTTCGAGTGCACTGCCACGGAAACGAAGGGAGGAAGACCTTGCCAGAAGGAACAGTCAAATGGTTCTCCGATCAGAAAGGGTATGGCTTCATCGAGCAGGAGAACGGCAGCGATTTGTTCGTTCACTTTTCTGAGATCCAGGGCGACGGGTTTAAGACCCTCACCGAGGGACAGAAGGTGAGCTTCGAGCCAACGGAGGGGCCAAAGGGTCCGCAGGCAACCAACGTGCGGGTTCTCTAATTTCACGATTGGCACTGCAATAAAAGGCCCTCGCATGAGGGCCTTTTTCTTGGTTCTGTCGGGCCGCCCAGAGGCGGCATCGCCGCCGGCGAGCCCTTACCAGGTGTAAACCTGGTCGCTGGAAAAGATTAGGTCAACCAGCCTGGCGTAGTCCTTGCTTTCCTTTAGGCGGAAAACCGTTACCTCGTTATCGGGAGCTTCCTGGTCTTCAATTATCGTGTCCACGTTTCCGGTTTCGGTAAATTCCTTGATGATGTGCAGTATCTTCATGGTTACCTCGCAGTACCGGGGCGATGCTCTTTTACATAACCCCTGTCTTTAATAAGGAACGACGTGATCGAACTCAAGCAGCTTCTGGGGAATGTTCTGCATTGTCATCTGCTCGAAGCCTTCATCGGCGGCATTAACCGAGAAGCGGCCGCAATCAAGATCTCCCAGGGTCTCCACGTTAAGATCGTTGTCGCCGTGACGATCGATGGGCTCGCCGAGATTAAAAACAGCAACCTCGTCGCCCTCAAGCGTCAGCCCTACCGCCATGCGCAGCGCTTCGTCCTGCCTGTCCCGGATTATAACGGCAATTTTTTTGGCTTCGTCTCCCATTAAAAGACCACCACCTTGTCTGCTTCATGCATCATGACCGCGTTCTGGTACTGGCTGCCTGCAGTAGCGCCTTCTACATCGGAAACGCCGCGCGGCGAGGCGCTGTGTTCGCAATATGAGACTTGAGCGGCGTCGCCCAGTTCCTTGCAGATGTCGGCCATTAGCAGTGTGCCGTCGTCCATCCCGAAAATGGTGACATCGTGACCGGCGGCCTTGGCTGCCCCGGCGAGCCCGACGACATCCTCGAGGTATTTGTCGGTACTTACGAGAATTCCCAGTTTGCTCATGTCGCGACCTCCATTTGCTACCTCCATCGTGTTGGTTTTATATGCCCGCCCTCTGGCCCGGCAATGGGCTCCTTTGCGGAGGACAGTCTGGAGCGTGATTATATTATTGCCATAGTCATAACACAAGAAATCACAAGGCGCGGCACCACAGGATTTTAATTCCTGTAGTTCCCGCGCCTTGCAAGGCTCAAACCGGAAACTGTTAATCCCTATTTCTGAATCTTGAGGGCCGTCACGCCGGCCTTTGGATTTGTCTTTTCGAGGATTGCATAACCCTTGCCGTTGCAGGCCTGGGTCACGGACTCCACCGAAGATGGATTGTCAATAAGGACATCCAGCTCCATGCCGTCTTCCAGCTTTTCCATGCACTTGAGAGTATAGAGCTGCGGATGCGGGCAGACGTAGCCGGTTACGTCCAGCTCGTACTTGCCCTCTTCAAGCTTGTTAAATTTCAAACCGTTTCACCTCCCGTTTGTCACAAATGCTTTCCAGCTTTCCAGAATGTTCAGTTACAGCTGGATATCAAAATCCATTTCGTCCGAGGCCATCTTGCGGTTGGCAAAGAAGTTAATATACCTTGCTGCCAAGGCGGCCCCTATAAACAAGCCGACGAAGAAAACCCAGGCGCTGGGATTGCCAAAAGCCGCGGGGCCGTAAAAAGCGCCGATGTTGCAGCCCAGGCCGATGCGGGCGCCGACGCCCATCAGGGTGCCGCCGCCGACGGCATAGGCCCATTGCGCCTTTGAGTGCGGGAATTTCCACTTAAACTCCCGCGCCATCAGGCCCTTGAATGAAGCCCCCAGGATGAGCCCGATCGAAAGCAGCAGGGCGGGGCTAAGCCAGGGGTTGGGAATGCCGTTGTCCTGGCCAAAGTAACTGTTGTTCGTAACTGAAAATCCAATGTGGTGAAGCACCCAGCCGCCGAACATTGCTTCCTGGGTGGTGATGTACCAGTAACCGGGGTCAAAAACCGTATTATTATGGGATACTGCCGGGTAGGTGGCGTGCGTCTGGGGCCAGCTCGAGGGCGGCGTGGGGGAGACTTTGCTGCCGTTGGGCAGCGGCGCTCCTGCCGCCGGCTTGCCGGCCAGCACCTGGCCAAAATTGGTGAAATCATAACGATTCTGAAGCCAGGCAAGGGTGAAGATCTGCGCGCCGGCTACGATGCCGATCAGGATGGCGGCAATCGAGGTGCGGCGGGAGGCGCTGATCATCGACCAGAAACCGGCCAGCTCATCTTTAAAGCCGGGCTTGGCCGTGCCGCCGTCGGCCGTGGCGCCGGCGGTGGCTGCAATCTGCCGGGCCCGGCGCTTAAGGAAGGGCTTGCGCACCACGAAGACATAAACGCCGATGAGCAGCAGCAGGCCCACCAGGACCGCATTTATCAAAGTGTCGCCAAGCAGGTGCTGGATAAACGAGTACTTGGCGGTGTGGTTGCCAATGCCGCCGAACAGAACCTTTGTCAAGCCGACATCATTGAGCGTCTTCCCGTCAATGAAATGCGACTTGAACCAGTCAAACGCCGTCGCCTGGAAGATGGCCTGGGAAAAGGCGAGGGCCATCAGCACCGTAAAGGAGATCATGTTGCCTTCGCCGGTCTTGTAAAGGCTCCCGGTGGCGCAGCCTCCGGCAAAAACCATGCCCAGCCCGAATATGGCGCCGCCCAGAAGGCCGTGGAACCCGATCGATTCAATGATGTATTTGTCAGGATAAACTGAAACGATGTACGAGTTGACAATGCTCAGCATTATCAGGCCGATGATGATGCCGACAAACATGCGCGGCACCTTGACCATGATCAGGTCGCGGAAAGCAGAAGCAAAACAAAAACGGCCGTACTGCTGCAGGATGCCGTAAATGAATCCAAACCACATGTAGGCAATGATGTAAATATACACCGGCGCCGAAAGGTAGTACAAAATCGAAAGGATTGCTACAAAACCAAACACGCCGATAGCGTAAATCTTGTGTCTGGAACTCGCGGTCGCGTCTGCCATATCCCATCCTCCTTTAGTGTCAGAGCCAACAGGCTTTCGGGTAAGCCGGTGCGATATGCCGGCATCCTACCCGTTAAAAAAGAGATAAATTGGGGGAGTGTACCTCTTCTCCATGCCCTGTCCGCGCACTTTTAGCCTTGCTGCGTTTCCCGCTGCCGCTAACAGAAAAGAAGGCGTGAAGGTCAAAAAACCAGACCCGACTGACGCCCCGCGGCCCCGCCAGCACAAACCTTCAGAAAAGCGCGCTTTATACCCTTAAGACAGCATTAATATTTAATACCCGGCCGCCGAGAGTTGTCAAGGCGCGCCACCGTTTGCACTCCCTTGCCAAAGCAGCTACCCTTTGCTCTATGCCGCGTGGTTTGAGGGTATTTCTGATTGCGTTCGCCGTCTGGATTGCTTTCCTGTCTGGAACCATGCTGGGCGTCTGGATAGGCGGCCATTATTACCAGGTGGCGCCGCTTGTCAGCCTGGCCCCTCAAGGCGTCCGCTTTTTTTTCTTCCCCGGAGACAGCCTGCTTCAGCTGGAGAGCCAGATCGAATCAGTACTCGAAGAGGGCTACTACAAGCCTGTTGACAAAAACAGCCTCGAAAACAGCGCCATCAATGGAATGGTGGCAAGCCTTAACGACCCCTATTCAGAGTACCTAAACCCAGCTGCATACCGGCAGTTTGAAGAACATTCACAAGGGACGTTTATTGGAATTGGCGTCACGCTGGAGCCGAAAAACGGGCAGCTGCTGGTAATCGGCGTCATTTCCGGCTCTCCGGCTCAGGGGGCCGATGTCAGAAGCGGCGACCTGATTGTTTCTGTAAACGGCCGGTCCCTTGCCGGCAAGACCCCGGAAGAAGCAACCGCTTTGATAAAAGGCAACGCGGGCACAACCGTGGTTCTGCACATAAAGCGCGGCAGCCAGGAGATGGACAAGTCAGTGGTGCGCAAACAGCTCGAGCTTCCAATTGTCACCGATAAAATTCTTGAGCACAAGGGAAAGAAAATTGGCTACATCCGGCTGGAGCAGTTCTCATCCGAGGCAGGGGCCAAAGTGAAAGGCTCCCTTGACAAGCTGGTGGGGCAAGGCGCCCAGGGAATCATTCTGGATCTGAGGGACAACGGCGGCGGCCTGCTGGACGAGGCGGTAAACGTGGCCAGCGACTTCATCCCCGGCGGCACTATTGTCTCGGTCGTGGACCGTGATTCCAACAGGCATACGTATACGGCCAGCGGAGGCGCCAACGGGTCTATACCGCTGGTTGTGCTGGTCAACGGCTATACCGCCAGCGCCTCGGAGATAGTCGCCGGAGCTGTCAAGGACGACGGCCGCGGCACATTGATAGGACAGAAGACCTTTGGCAAAGGTGTGGTCCAGACGCTTGATCAACTTCCCAACGGCGGCGCCATTAAATTCACGTCGGGGAGCTACTTTACACCAAAAGGAATAAATATCAACAATGTCGGCATTCAGCCTGATATCCAGGCCGTCAATAACCCGGGCACGCCTGCCGATGAAGTGGTGGACCGGGCGCTGGCCAGGCTTGCTCCCTGAAATCCCGCAGCGGCCGATTTGCTTCCCGCGTGCGTACGCACCCGAAACATGCACCGGCAGCAGACAATGGTTCAAGGTCCCCTGATTTCTGACTTCCCGGCCGTTGCCGTGCTGGCCAGACGGGGCAAGATTTACGAAGCCAGCTCCGCCTTCGGTGAAGAGAAAAGCGTGTACGTTGGCCGCAAAGCCCTCAACGGGGCGCAGACGGGCGACCTCGTCTTGCTCAGGCGTGCGGGCCGCGGCAGCGGCCAGGTCACACGGGTGCTGGGGAAATCATCATCTCTGGAATCAGTCATGGAGGCTGTCCTGGCCTGGCTGGGGGTGCCGCGCCGCTTTTCGCCAGCGGCGCTTGGGCAGGCAGAAGACGCAGCCCGGCTGGCCGGGGTCGAAGACAAAGGCCGCCGCGATCTTTCCGGGCTTGAAGCCATCACCATAGACCCTGATCAAGCCAAGGATTTCGACGACGCCATCTCGCTTGTTGAGGGGCCGGAAGAAGACGAGGTCACCCTCTTTGTCCATATTGCCGACGTCAGCTATTTTGTCGTGGCCGGCACGGCGCTGGACCGTGAGGCGGCGCGCAAGGGAGTCAGCGTTTACCTGCCTGTCGCAGTCGAGCCGCTGCTGCCCGAGGTTCTTTCCAATGATGTTTGCAGCCTCAGGCCCGGCGCAGGGCGAAAGTGCGTCACGGCAGAGTTGGTTTACCGCCTCGAAAACGGGCCGGGCGAAGCCGGCCCGGAGGCGGCTCCGGTTCTAAAAAACGCTTCATTTTACCGCAGCCTGATTCGCAGCCGGGCGCGGCTTACCTACAACATGGTTGACGACTTCTTTGGGGAAGCAGGCGGCGGGTCTCCTGCCGTTAAGGGAATATTCGCCTGGTCTGCCCCAAGGCAGGAAGCCGGCGGTGACGGGTCCGCTATTCCGGACGGGGCCAGGGAGCTTCTCAGCCGCTGCCGCAGCCTGGCGGGGTTGCTGCGCCAGGCCCGCCATAAGCGCGGCGCCCTGGCCATCAGCACCTTTGAGCCCGAGTTCCGCCTGTCAGACTCAGGCGAGATAATTGGCGCCCGGCCGCGGCCGCAGTCCGAGTCGCATGCTCTGGTGGAGGAATTCATGATCGCCGCCAACGAAGCCGTGGCGCGGTTCCTGGAGCGGCGCCGGTCGGATTGCATCTATCGCGTGCACGAGGAGCCGGACGCAGCGGCAGTTGACGCCCTTTTTGACACACTTGCCGACCTGGGCGTTCCCACGCCTCCTTTTTCACTCAAGGCCGGCACTCCGGACAAGGCCGCAGCCGCCATCCGCAAGTTGCTGGGTTCATTGCCTCAAGCGCTCAGCCGGAAGCAGCAAGGACGCTCCGCTTTTGGCGAGCTGGTACTGCGCTCCCTAAAGCAGGCGCGTTACCTGGAAGATAACCTCGGCCATTTCGGCCTGGCCGCGCCGGCCTACCTCCACTTCACTTCCCCCATCCGGCGCTATCCCGACCTTGTTGTCCATCGCGCCCTGCTTAAGGAGCTGCGCCTGGAGAAGTACAGCTGCAGCCGCCTGAAACTGACGGAAATTGCCGAAAAATGCTCGCAGGCGGAGCGGCGCGCCGCCGCCGCAGAACATCTGGGGGATGATATCGCCCTTGCCCGGCTGCTGGACAAATACCTGTTTGAGGAAGGCTGGGACGCCCGCTTTGACGGCGAGATAACCGGGGTCATTTCCTCCGGGGTTTTTGTCCGCTTTGGAAATATTTATGAAGGCCATCTGCCCGCCCGCAGCCTGCCCGGTGATTACTTTGCCTTAAGCGACAAGGGCGGCTCCCTGGTTGGCCGCCGGCGGGGACGCGCCTGGAGGCTGGGAGACCGTATCGGCGTACGCGTAGTCAGGATCGACGGCCTTCGCGGCAAAATCGAGTTGGAAAAAGGGTAAAACCGGACGCTAACAAAAAAGTTGCTTGACAAATCGCCGGAAAAAATAGTTTTCTTGAGTTCATGAACGACATTAAAACAGTTGCCACCAACCGTAAGGCTTTTCATGATTACTTTATCGATGAGACCTACGAGGCCGGGCTGGAGCTGACCGGCACCGAGGTCAAGTCGCTTCGTGCCGGGCGCGCCAATCTCAAGGACAGCTACGCAACCATAACAGGGGAGGAAGCCTTCGTCGTTGGAATACATATCAGCTCGTACAAACAGGGAGGCATCCACAACGCCGACCCGGACCGTACCAGAAAGCTGCTGTTGCACAAGCATGAAATTCGTTCCTTGATTGGCAAAACGCGCGAGAAAGGCTACACTCTCGTTCCCACGAAGCTGTACTTCCGGGGGGCGCGCGCCAAGCTGGAGATCGGCCTGGCGCACGGCAAGAAGCTGTACGACAAGCGCCGGGCTTTGGCGGAAAGGGAAGCCCGCCGTGAAATGGAGCGGGGCCTGGTCAAAAGGCAGCGCCGGCGGTAAAGCCTATCGCTGGGTATGTGGACAAAAATAGCCGTTTTTTCATTTAATAATGAAACATCTTGGTGATAAAGTTACAGGCAATTGATTAATATGCATTATGGACGGCTGTATATATTGACGCTATTATGCTGACTAACATCATTTTCTTAGTGGCATGGGCGTTTCGCCCCCCTTGGAAGGCCCCGATATCTCAGTCGGGGCTTTCTCTTTGCCGGGCAACCCGGCTGTCGCAGGAACACCCTGTTCTTCACGCCGCAGCTCTGCGGCCGCTCCTGACCAGCCGGCAGGCAAAGTACGCCAGGCCTGCGGCAACTACAGGGCCGGCTAAAACCAGCACCCGCAGGGCTGTCCTGACCGAGGTCACCGAGTCGCCGGCTGCAACGGCAAGCACATCCTGGCCGCCTGCTATGGTAAGGATGAGAAAGAATGTCAAAACTCCGGTGCCGATGGCGGTGCGCAGCGGACGAAGGCAGGGCGGCTCCAGCACGTGGTGAAGGCCGCGGTCACCGGTGACACTCGCCTCCAGAAACGGCCAGGAATACAAAACACCAAAAAACACAAGCGGCATCAACACGCCGGGCAGGAAAATTCCGGGCACGAGATGACCGCCAACGTGGAAGTCAAGCGACGGGAACAAGCGCAGGACTCCTTCAAGCCAAAGGACATACCAGTCTGGCTGGGAGCCGCTGGAAACCGCCGCGGCGTTAAAAGGACCGTAGAGCCAGACAGGGTTTATTTGGACCAGGCCTCCGAGCGCCGCCAGAGCCGCAAACACAAAGAAGAAAAGCCCCAGTGACTTGGCGGCGTAAGTCGGCCACAGCCTTGATCCCACAATCGATTCGTTGGAGCGCCCCGCTCCGGGGCAGTTGGTGTGCTTCTGGCGGACAAGCACCAGCAGGTGCAAAGACACCAGGGCCAGAATCAGGAACGGAACAACGATGTGCATCCCGTAAAGGCGGGAAATGGTCACCTGCGAGGGTGCGTTGCCGCCAAAGAAAATAAAGGCGAGCCAGTCCCCGATAAACGGAACTGAAAGCATCACCGAATAGGCTATCCTCAGGCCGGTCCCGGAGAGCAGGTCGTCGGGAACGGAATAGCCGGTGAATCCGTTAAACATCCCCAGCAGCAGCAGGGTCAGGCCGATGAGCCAGTTGATCTCCCGCGGGCGCCTGTAGGCGCCTGTAAAAAAGATGCGCATGAGGTGGAGGGCAATCGCGCCAATAAACACCAGGGCCGCCCAGTGATGTATCTGGCGCACCAGCAGGCCGGCTGGCACATCAAAGCTTATGTTCAGGGTCGATTGGTAAGCGGCCGACATTTCCACGCCCCTGAGCGCCTGATAGGAACCCTCGTAGACCGTTTTTGTTTCGCTGGCGTTGAAAAACATGGCCAGGAAGATGCCGGTGCCCACCAGGATGACAAGGGAGAAGAGCGCTATCTCGCCCAGCATAAACGACCAGTGGTCCGGGAACACCTTGTTGATCGTCAAGCGCGTCAGCGAAGCGGCGCCCAGCCGGTCGTCAAACCAGCGCGCCAGCCTAGAGATCATGACTTATAGCTCCAGAAGCCGGGGCCGGGGTGGCTGGAAAAATCGCCCTGGGCCCTGATAAAGCCGGCCGGGTCCACATAGAGGGGCAGCTGCGGCAGCGGCCTGCCGGCGGGGCCTCCCACCGGCAAGGCGCCGCTAAGTATGTCAAAGGAGGACTGGTGGCACGGGCAGAGCAGGATATTGACGCTCTTCTCGTACTGGGCCACCGGGCAGCCGGCGTGAGTGCATATCTTGGAAAATGCGATAAACCCCATCGGCGTCCAGCTTTCCCTTCCGGGCGGCAGCCTCAGCTTTGCCTCATCAACGCGAAGCAGAAGAGTCTGCGAGGTGATTGAGTCAGTCTGGCCCTCGGGAAAAACGGTGAGAATGTCGCCCTTTTGCACGGCTGCGGTCACGGGGCGGCCATCGAAAGTGACCAGGCGCGCGCCTTTCGTCCAGGCGGTCCGGTAGAGAGCCGGCAGCGGGCTTTTCCCCATCGAGCGCAGCAGGGAGACAGAATCAAGCGCCAGCAGGCCCAGCACGCCGCCGGCCAGAAGCCCCAGCAGCCTGCGGCGGCCAATCCTGTGCTCGCCGGCGACAAAGCTCTCCCGGAACTGCTCTTTTTCTTCCTCGCTCGATGGCAGCGCCTCTCGCTTGCTACTTACTTCCTCGCCGGGCATCAGTCCGCGCGCCCAGACAACCAGGCCGGCCCCCATTCCCGCCATGGCCACGGCCGTGGATGTTCCCATTGCGGCGGTGCTCCCGTCAGTCCAGTAGAAATAAAAGAAGGCTCCGGCTCCGGCCAGCCCTGCCAGGAACGCCAGCACCGCCATCACCACCGCAGCCAGGCGGCCTGACTTACCATTTTCCGGCGCACCCTGATTCATCCCCGTCCTTTCCTCTCAATCCAGACCGTGACGAGCACCAGCGCCGCCAGCGCCGCCGCCCCTGCCAGCGCTTCGGTTAACGGCCCCCGGTAGCCCAACGGCTGCCCGCCGGGGTGGTCCGGTTCCTTGAGAGTTCCTACATAATCGACAAGCGAAGCTAGGTCATGCTGGTCAACAATTGCCATTGAAAACGACGGCATCGGCCCCGGCCCGAAAATGATGGCCGTGGCCACCTCCGCAGGCGCAAATCCCGTCAGCGCCGGCGCGTTGAGACCGGCGCCCACCAGGGCGCCCCCGCGGCCTGTTGTGCCGTGGCAGCCCCCGCAATCAAACCGGTAGAGGGTGCCTCCGCGGCTGATTGTCCCGCCGGCCAGCGAAATCGTGCTGCCCGCAGCGACATATTCGGCAACGGCGTTTATCTGGGGTCCGGAGAGCCTGGAGGCGAAACTGGGCATCAGTCCCTTCCCTGATTTAACAATCCTCTCGACCAGCGCCGGGTCGTTCACGGCTTTCAAGGTGGGAGCAATTCCGGTGCCGCCGCCATCAGTCCCGTGGCAGCCGGAGCAGTTTTGCCGAAAAACCGGGGCGCCCGCGGGAGCCTGGGTTGCCGAAAGGCTGCCCTGGCCAATTGCTTGCCCCACTGCAGGCGCTGTGATATCCGCAACCTGAGTGGGCTGCCCGCGAAAGGCAACTTGGGCATCAGCGCCAGCGCGCCCTGCTGCCACAATGAGAACTGCAGGCAGAAAAATAAGGATGAGGCGGCGGCCGGGTGTCATCGGCACCTCTGCGATCGGCGGCTTTTCTTTTCCAAATATTCCTTCAGGGCAACAGCATTGTTATGCTCGGTGTCCCTGGCTCCGTAGAGGAGGATGATTTTTTTTGCCTCTGTCGGCCACGAAGTGCGCCAATTTCCTCTTTCTTGCCTTTAAGCTCCTGAAAATAGCGCTTTTTGAACTCCGCCCACTTGTCCGGATCGTGGCCGAACCATTTGCGCAGGCCGTTGCTGGGGGCAATTTCGCGCAGCCAGAGATCGGGCTTGACCTCTTCCTTTGTCAGGCCCCGCGGCCAGATGCGGTCCACCAGCACCCGGTAGCCGCCGCTGCGCCTTTTTTCGTCGTAAACTCTCCTCAGCTCAATCATTTTGGCCCGCCTACCTGTCTCGAGATAACTTCTGTTATACCGCGCCTGCTAAACTATCAAACGGGAAAAACCGGAGTGAAACGAAGGCCGTCCTCGTTGATTTAATCCATGTTTTGCGACGCGGGCAGCCAGCATCATAAACAAAGGAGCGCATTGGCAAGACTGGGGCGCAGTTTTTTCGAAAGACGAGGCATAGAGATGGCGCGGGGCCTGCTGGGAAAACGCCTCGTAAGAAAAACAGGCCGGGGAATTATTTCCGGCAATATCGTGGAGACGGAAGCCTACGTCGGCGAGGACGACCTGGCCTCGCACGCCCGGTTCGGCAAGACGGCAAGAAACAGGATCATGTACGGCAGCGGCGGCTTTGTTTACATCTATCTGATTTATGGCATTTATTTCAACCTGAATATCGTTGCCGCCAAAGAGGGTGTTCCGGAAGCCGTGCTGATCAGGGCGCTGGAGCCGGTTGCGGGCCTTGAGCTGGCCAGGGAAAACCTGTATAAATTCGGCCGCGTCCGCTCCGACCGTGATCTGATGAAGGGGCCGGGCAAGCTCTGCGTCGCGCTCAAGCTGGACAAGAGTTTTTACGGCGAGGATCTGGCGCTCTCGAAACGCATCTGGGTTCAGGACACGGGCGAGACCCCGCAGGCTGAGGCCTCAACCAGAATTGGTATCGATTACGCCGGCCGTTACCGGGACAAGCCATGGCGGTTTACAGTACAGGGAAACAAATTCGTCTCAAAGTGACGGCTCCTGCCCTGGCTGTGACAGGCGCCCGTTTGATTCTGCCGACCTCTTCCACCCTGCCTCCCTCAAGTCAAGACGACATTTGGCAACCAGGCTTGCGGATCTTTTAATGAAAAATTGCAGCTGGTGTGACTCGGCCTCCAACTCATCGGTAACTCAGGATAAATCTGAAGAGAAATTAATAAGCTTCCTGCGTATCCGGCTTTTGTGCGCCTGGCACGGGGCGCAAAAAAGACCTGGTTGGCCCAGACCCAGCCGTTTGCCGGCAAAATTCAGCAGATTCTCAAAATACGCCGGGGGCAATAAACAGTATCCGTCCTATCAACAGCACTATACCGGCTCCCGCGCTCATGATGGTTACTCCTTTCACAGATGATAATATTTATCAATTACCCGGAATAAATGGCTTCAAACCGGATCACTCCCGGAAACAACCAGGGCGTGTTTGAAATCCCGCCAGCTGGAAAAACCTACAGCGGTTGCAGTGCCGGCAGTTGCATTCATGGAACTGGTCAAATTAGAGATCCTTGAATAAAGATTCAGCCATACAACTGAGCACGGGAAACGCAATTCCTGTTTTTGGCCTGGGCACCTGGCTGCTTAATTATGACACCGCCGCAACCGTCGCCTATGCCCTTGAGCTGGGTTATCCCATGATTGACACCTCGAGCGACTACCGCACCCAGCCCGGTATCGGCGCAGCGCTCAAGATGAGCAAGACGGCTCGCGAAAACCTCTTCATATCAACAAAGGTGGAAGAAACCGACGACGCCTACGCCAGGACAAAGTTTGACTTGAGGGAGCTGGGGCTCGACTACGCCGATCTGATGCTGATTCACCGGCCTCCCCTTTCCGGGGCCGGCGAGCATCTGTGGGAGGGCTTGATTCAGGCAAGAACCGAGGGGCTTGCCAGGGATATTGGCGTCAGCAACTACCCGCCGGCCCTTATCGACCGGCTAATCAACGCCACCGGCGAAATCCCTGCCGTCAACCAGATCGAATGGAGTCCTTTTGGCCACAGTGAAAAAATGAGGCGCTACTGCCAGGCAAAGAAAATTGTTATCCAGGCCTACAGTCCCCCTCACCCGCGCCACGCGTCTGGGCGATGAGACGCTGATGCGGCTGGCGCAAAAATACGGCAGGTCCGCGGCCCAGATTCTGATCCGCTGGAATATCCAGCAGGGAACCGTGCCCATCCCCAAGGCCAACCAGCGGCAGCATCTGGAAGAAAACATCAATGTCTTTGATTTTGAGATAGGCAAGGACGACGTCAAGCTTCTTAACGGCCTGAATGAAGGCTACTCGTCGCTGGGATATCTGCCCTATATCTGACTTTCCTTTGCAATCCTTCCATAAAACCGGGGCGGCCGGAAACTCTGTGGCCCTCGCAGGTTTTACGGCCGGAAAAGAGCCGCTAAAAAACATCACTGGTGCGCCTGACGGTCATGGACACCTTCAAGACCGGGAACAATCATTATCAAGTGGAGGCGGGCCGGCCGCTGCTCGTCAATGGAGAGAGGCAGGACCTGACCTTTCTCCTCTCCACCACAATGCTGAAGCTCAAGGGCGAGCCCAGGGTTCTGGCGACACTTCAGGACGTGACTTCCCTTAAGCGGGATGAGGCGCGGCGGAAAGGGGCTCTGTCCAGGCTGAAGCGGTCCAACGAAGATCTGGAACAGTTTGCGTTCGTGGCCTCGCATGACCTGCAGGAGCCGCTACGGATGATTGCCAGCTACGTTGACCTTTTGGCCGAACGGTACAATGACAGATTTGACGACGATGGCCGGGAGTTCATCAACTTCGCCCTGGAGGGAGCCGAGCGGATGCAGGCGCTCACCGACGACCTGCTGCGCT
Organism: Thermoleophilia bacterium; assembly: GCA_014874175.1. Lineage (GTDB taxonomy): Bacteria > Actinomycetota > Thermoleophilia > BMS3ABIN01 > BMS3ABIN01 > JACWAD01. The sequence goes on along the minus strand of JACWAD010000048.1, from coordinate 52,428 downwards.
ACTCGCGGCTGGACGGCAGTGGCAAAGGTTTTCAGCTTGTGGATGCCGGCCAGTGCCTTGACGCCGCCCTGGATAATCTGCGCCTGAATATCCAGGAAACAGGAGCGAAGGTGACGCGCGACAAGATTCCTGAAATCAAGGCAGATGGCTCTCACCTGACGCAGCTTTTTCAGAACCTGATTGGCAACGCCATCAAGTTTCATGGAAAAGAACCGCCGCAGATCCACGTCGGCGTTGGCGAAACAGCCAGTGAGTGGGAGTTCTCGGTCGCCGACAACGGCATCGGCATAAGCCCCGATCAGCACGAGCGCATCTTTCTCATCTTCCAGAGACTGCATGCGCGGGGCAAGTACCCCGGCACCGGCATTGGTCTGGCCACATCCCGGCGCATCGCCGAGCAGCACGGCGGCCGCATCTGGGTTGAGTCCGCGCCGGGAAAGGGAAGCAGGTTTTTCTTCACCATCGCCAAGGAGCTGTAACAGATGCAAGAGTCCAGCCCAGTCAACATCCTTCTGGTTGAGGATAATCCGGCCGACGTGCGCCTCACCCGCGAAGCCCTGAAACAATGCACGTTGATCAATTCCATGGATGTCGTTATGGACGGCGAAGCGGCAATGCGGTACTTAAGCCGCGAGGGCGAATTTGTAGAGGCACCCAGGCCGGATCTGATCCTGCTTGACCTCAACCTGCCGCTCAAGAGCGGCCAGGAAGTGCTGGCGGAGATCAGGCAGGACAAGTCGCTTAGGGCAATCCCGGTAATCGTGCTCACCAATTCCAAGAGCCAGCAGAACATCCTGAAAAACTACAGCCTCTACTGTAACTGCTATGTCATCAAGCCTGTGAGATTCGATCAATACGTGGGGGCTGTAAAAGCGATCGAAGAATTCTGGTTCTCTGTCGCCAGCCTGCCGAAGCTGAACTGACCCGGCTAGCAATCCGGACAGCAGTCCGCCGTCAGCCGGCTGATGAAAAAGTAGCCAGCAAAACCGGTCATCACCAGGCCGTATAAAAGCATGATCGCCCTTGATCTGGTGCGGATATCGAGCCTGGCTCCCAGATAGGCCATCGGAATTACCCCCAGCTCCAACGAAAACAGGACGGAAAGGTCAACATGTCCCAGGGAACATCATCAAGCCGTCAGGTTCGATCAATTCATCGATGTCATCATGGCGATAGGGGATCTCCGGCGCCCGGCTGCAAGGCTGCCTGGGCTGAACCGGTTTGACATGCCACCTGCCTGTCACCGGCTTACATCAGCCATTTGACAGCAGTGTAATATCTGTCCTTTTTAGAATGCCAGATTCATATCCGCCGCCATCATCACTTCCTTGTAATAGGTGGCCGGGTCGGCGACCGTTACGCCCAGCACGAGGTCGTTCTTGCTCATGCCAAACACATTAAGGTTAAGCGGGCAGGCAAGCAGCGTAGCCCCTTCGTAATGCAGGGTCTCCATCATCAGGCTGATCTCGGGCAGATCCATCTCCTCCATTTTTTTAACCACCGCGTCCTGCACCTCCTGTGACTGGTCCGGGAGGCATACGAGTTTGTCTATCTTGTCCTTATGAACAGCGTTGATGCCGCGGGAACCGAAAAAGACTGTTACTTTCGAACCCGCTCTCAGCAGGCTTTGCGCCGTCATCAGCGCGTTGAACACCTGGCACATCTCGTCGTGAAAGCACATGATTGATACGAACTTGACTGGTTTTTTCTCCTGGTTCATGCAGGCCTCCTTGTCGTTCGATACATATATGAAACGTGGTTAAGGAATAAGAGGCAGTGCAAAGCCTAACGTCTGCATCCATCTGGTGGGCGTACCTGGATTCGAACCAGGGACCTCATCCTTATCAGAGATGCGCTCTAACCGGCTGAGCTATACGCCCCAAAAGCAGATGCTGGATTCTGGACGCTGGATGCAGGATAAAAACCCTTATGATGCGGCGCCGCAGGTGCAGGGTGTAGTTTAGCCAATGGCGCCGCGGGCTGGCAAGAGCTGTGCCTTGATGCGAGATTCATAATCCCGCAATCGGGAAATTAAATAACGAGCCTGGCAAAGGGCGTTCTTCGTGGACTATAATGGCAATACGGGTGCACCATGAAAGAAATGATCCTTTACGGCATCAGTTTTGACGTAATCGGCAAGCAGCCGATTATCCTTCTTAAAACGGCTGACGCTAACAAGTTCCTGCCTATCTGGATTGGGCACCAGGAAGCGGCCGCCATCCTGATGAAGCTTCAGGGAACTGAGCTTCCCCGGCCGATGACCCACGATCTTATGACCTCCATAATATCCCGGCTTGACGCTGAGCTTCTTCGTGTCACTGTCACGGAGCTGCGCGAGAACACTTTTTACGCGCTCCTGACTTTGCGCCTGCCCGGCGGGGAGGTCGAGGTGGATTCCCGCCCCAGCGACGCCCTGGCGCTGGCGGTGAGGGCAAATGCCCCCATTTTTGCCGCCGAACGCCTGATCGAAGACAACGCCGTCGAGTTTGATCATGACGTTGAGGATTCGGAAGAGGTAATCGAGAGGTTCCGCACCTTCCTGGATAACGTTCAGCCAGAGGATTTCAAAAACGATTAGCAGTCAGAGCCTGGATGCTGAAAGTTCAATCCCTGCGCCTTCCCTCTGCCGGCGGGAAGTTTGACATATATGCTTCCGGGACATATTTGTAGCGCGTCCCTTATCGTTAACGGCGAGTCTCGCCCCAGGGACCGGATGAGACTTGACAAAAAGGCTGGGAGGTAAACAGGATGGCAGCGGCATACGTTCTTGTCAATGCAGCTCCCGGGCGCACCGGGGAAGCGCGCAAGAAAATGGCGGAGACGCCCGGCGTAAAAAGCGCGCTGGCCGTGACAGGCGCCTACGACATTATTGTCTTCATCGAGGGCTCCGACATCAGCGAACTCGGCAACAAGGTGGTCTCGCAAATCCAGTCAATCGAGGGAGTCACCCAGACGATGACCTGCGTCGTTGTCGAGCTTCCATAGCCAGGCCTTCCGCGCTCCTTCACGCCCGGGAGAAGCGGGAGAAGCCTTTATCCGTTTAAAAAACCGGGCACGTCCAGGCGCCTGGCTGCTTGGCGCGCCTCCGGCGCCTGTTTAAAGCCGGTTGCGATCACCGTTACCTGGATCATGTCGCCAAGGCTCTCGTCAATCACGGTGCCGAAGATAATATTGGCGTCGGGAGCGGCAGCCTCGGCCACGACCTGCGCCGCCTCATTGGCTTCATGGAGGGCGCAGTCGCCGCCGCCCTTGACGTTCAGCAAAATTCCGCGCGCCCCTTCGATGGAAGTCTCCAGGAGAGGTGAGCCAATTGCCTGCCGCGCCGCTTCGACGGCGCGGTTTTCTCCGGACGCCTGGCCGATTCCCATCAGGGCGCTGCCGGCGCCGCTCATGATCGTGCGCACATCGGCGAAATCCAGGTTGATCAGGCCCGGCCTGTTGATGAGATCACAGATGCTCTGCACGCCTTGCCTGAGGACGTCATCCGCCACGGCAAAAGCGTCAACCAGGGTAGTGCCGGCGTCCACAACCTGAAGCAGGCGGTCGTTGGGAACAACAATGACCGTGTCGGCTGCTTCGCGCAGTTGCCGGATTCCCTCCTCGGCCTGGATGTTGCGCTTGGTGCCTTCAAAACTGAAGGGACGGGTGACGATGCCGATGGCAAGCGCCCCCGTCTCGCGCGCCACTGCGGCTATGATGGGCGCGGCCCCGGTGCCGGTGCCGCCACCCTCGCCGGCTGTTATAAATACGAGGTCTGCGCCCCGCAGCACTTTCTTTATCTCGTCGCGGCTTCTCTCCACGGCCTCGATGCCGACACTTGGGTCGGCGCCGCCGCCCAGTCCCCGCGTCAGCTCGCCGCCGACATGCATCTTCACGTCGGCGTTACACATCTCCAGCGATTGCGCGTCCGTGTTTATGGCGACGAACTCGACGCCGTTTACTTTGGCCGCCACCATCCTGTTGACCGCGTTAGTGCCGCCCCCGCCAACCCCAACCACCTTAATGGCAGCAAGATAAGCCTGCTCCTGGGCAGGAGCGGCAGTTTTTCTGGGAGCCGGTCTTTTCTCCTCGATGCTTACGTCTTCAGATATGTGCTCCGTAGACTGGAAGAGGCTCGCTAGCGCCCCTTCCTTCATGCTGGCCCGAATTCCCATTGAGCAACTCCTTTGCCAGTTTACGGTATGTTTCCGCACCTGCGCCCTCCGGATCATAGGACAGGATCGACCGCCCCTGAACCGGAGCTTCAGCAAACTTTATTGTTTTCCTGACTATTGTTTTGAACACCAGGTCACCGAAGCCGTCCCGGAGTATGTCCACCGCTTCACGGCCATGAACTGTGCGGGCGTCAAACATGGTGGGCAGAATTCCCCTGATCCTGACGTCGGGGTTGAGGTTTTCCCTGATCATCTCCAGCGTTTTCTCCAGCTGGGCCAGCCCCCGCAGCGACAGGTATTCGCACTGAACCGGAACAATGACGCCGGTGGCGGCGGTAAGCGCGTTGATCGTCAGCAGCCCCAGCGAAGGCGGCGTGTCGATAAGAATATAGTCATAGCGGCGCCTGATCTCCTTGAGCGCTTTTTCCAGCGCCCTTTCCCTGCCAATCGCTGAAGAAAGAGCCAGTTCGGCGCCCGCCAGGTCGATGCTTGCCGGGGCTATGTCGATTTCGCAGCGGTGGATTATGCCTGCAATTGAGTCACGCTGCACAAGTACATTAAACATGCTGCGCGTGAGCGTGTCCGGATTCAAGCCCTGGCTCATGGAGAGATTTCCCTGGGGGTCCAGATCAATTGCCAGGACACGGTGTTGCAGCTCCCTGAGGGCGACGCCCGTATTCAGGGTAGAGGTTGTTTTGGCAACCCCTCCCTTTTGGTTTGCAAAGGCTAGCACTGTGGCCACAGGCCCTCCCGCAGACGTGGGCAAATAACATTTGATTGCCGCAGGCTGAGGACTCGCGGGCAATCATTCTCTGACTGCTATTTCTTCTATTCCGGACTCGAAATTCCTTCGCGCATAAATCGTAGTCAGTTTTGGATACTCGTCCCGCCACGCGGCAGGTTTTTCTCCACAGGCTTTTAACAGTTGTGGATAAGTATACAAATTGCCTCGTTTGCAGGATGTTTTTTCTCGGACGGCGGCGGGGGCCGCTTGCGCTTTTTGCATAAAACGGCAGCCCGATTTATCCACAGAGGCTGTGGAAAACGTCTTCCCTCTGCCCCCCGGCACCGCCTTGTTTTATAGGCCCAGCGCTTGTAGAATCGGCGCCACATCTTCGCGCCAGACTTGGTTAAACAGCGGCGCAAGCCGGCAGGGCGGGCCCGTTTTCGCCCGTTTGTCCCTGCGATCAGGAAGTTACAACCAAGAAACAGGAGCCCTTCCATGGACGAGCACGCGCAAACCCTATGGCGGCAGGCCAAGGAGACAATCCGTGAAACCCTTAACACCTCCACCTATGAAATCTGGTTCGAGAAAGCGGACACGGCTGGCATGGAAGAAAACACGTTTCTTCTTTCCGTGCCAAACAACTTTACCAAGAGCAGGATTGAGAACCGTTTCCTGCCGTTGATCGAGGATTCCCTGCAAGAGGTTGAAGGCAGGGAAGTGACCGTGAAAGTGGTTGTCCACCAGACGCCTGGCAGGGAGGAGCGCCTCGTCGCTCTGCCTCCAGCCAGCGAGGAGCCGGCCGTGCTGAGGCAGCTTAATCCCAAGTACACTTTTGACAGTTTCGTGATTGGGTCCAGCAATCATTTTGCCCACAACGCCGCCCTGGCAGTTGCCGAAGCGCCCGCCAGAGCCTTTAATCCCCTTTTTATATATGGCGGCGTGGGCTTGGGCAAAACCCACCTGCTCCAGGCAATTGCTCATTACGTCGCCACCAACAGCCCCGAGATGACCGTGAAGTTCATGACGATGGAGAGGTTTACCAATGATTTTATTAATGCCATTATGGACAAGAAGAGGATTAAGGGATTCAAGCGCGAGTGCCGCAATAATGACGTTCTCTTAATTGACGACATCCAGTTCCTTGAGAACAAGGAAGGAACGCAGGAGGAGTTTTTCCATACTTTCAACACCCTTTATGAGGCCGGCAAACAGATCGCCATTACCAGCGACCGGCCCCCCAAGGAGATAGCAACTTTGGAAGAGCGCCTGCGCAGCCGTTTTGAATCCGGCCTTACCATTGATATCCAGCCTCCTGATATTGAGACTCGCATTGCCATCCTGCGAAAAAAAGTAAAAGCAGACAATATTGCCCTGCCCGAAAGCGAGGCAGGCGATGTGCTCGGCTTCATCGCCGGCGGCGTTCCCACAAACATCCGCGAGCTGGAAGGTGCCTTAATCAGGGTGGTAGCATACGCCTCGCTGACCAAATCCGAGATTACGCTGGCGCTGGCAAGAGAAGCGCTCAAGAATCTGCTGCCTGCCAGTTTTGAGACCCGCGTCACCGTTGACATGATCCAGAACGAGGCCTGCCGCGCTTTTGGTCTCTCCATGAGTGATCTTAAGGGAGACAAACGCAGCCAGAGCATTGTCTATCCACGGCAGATGGCCATGTATCTGTGCCGGGAGCTGACCGACTGCTCGCTGCCCCAGATAGGACGAGAATTTGGCGGCCGCGACCACTCCACAGTGCTTTACGCCGTTAATAAAATATCCAAGCTCATCAAGGAAGAGCGGGAAGTCTTTGCCAGGGCGCAGCAGCTCACAACCAAATTAAAAAATTCCCGCTAGGGGAAAAGTGTGAATTGTTTGTTGACAAGGTGGTTAAAAAAATTTTCTTTTTCTGGCTGCGACCCGGCGTTTCTCTTTCTTCAAAAGAACGCCGGTTTTTTCCACCGTTTCTCCCCATACCTGTCAACAAAAAAACAGGTGTTGGCACCTTGATTTGAGGCAGTTTGAATTTTTATCCAGGAATTAACATGGCTAATTAATGGTTATTTTTTATAAATATTCTTTAATAATCGGAGGCTGACTTTATGCAGATTTCGTGCGGCAAGGAAGTTTTTCTCGAGGGGCTCGTGACGGTGCTCAAAACAGTGTCTACCAAGAGCGTGATGCCGGTACTGATGGGGATCAGGCTGACGGCGAGGAGCAGCACGGAAGTAGAGCTGGCCAGCACGGACATGGAGATGTCGCTGCGGCTGGTGTTATCCGGAAGAGTGGAGGGGGAAGGGGGAGCGGTGATCCCGGGAAGGCTGCTTACAGATATCGTCAGAAGCCTGCCGCCAGGGGATGTTGACATCACTGTTCAGGAGGGTGCCGGCCAGGCAGAAGTCAGGTCGGGCGGAGCCAGCTTTAAGATCAACTGCATGCCGGCGGCAGATTTTCCGGGCCTTGTTGAAATGCCGGCAGAAAACACTTTTAAGGTCGGTGCCGCCCCCTTGGTGGCGACAATCAACACGGTGTCCAGGGCGGCGTCCCTGGATGAAACAAGGCCGGTGCTTACCGGTATTCTGGTCAAGTTCAGCAAGGACAGGCTCAAGATGGTGGCCACCGACAGTTACCGTCTCTGCGTTAGGGAAACAAAGGTGACGAGCACCCTGGCGGAGAAAAAAGAAGCAATTATACCCAGGTCATCACTGGAGGAACTGGCGCGGCCGGGGCTGGCGGCAGGCGTGGAAAATGTAGAGGTTGGCATGACAGGCGGGCAGGTGCTGTTTAAGGCCGGCGGCACACTGCTTGCTTCCAGGTTAATTGAAGGGCAGTTTCCCAACCACCAGCAGCTTTTGCCTGACGAATTCAAGTACGAGGTAGTATTGGACAAGGAAGAGCTGCTGGAGGTGATTGGCCGCATCGGACTGATGGCTCAGAAAAATGCGCCCTTGAGAATGAAATTTGCCGATGGTGAGCTGACTGTCTCAGCCCGTGCTCCCCAGGTGGGAGAAGCGAGCGAGAGTATGGCGGTGCCCTTCAAGGGAGAGGAAACAGAGGTTGGCTTTAACGCCGTCTTTCTCAAGGACGGGATTGAAAGCGTTGATGAAGACATGCTGACGTTAAGAATTATCAGCCCGCTGAAGCCGGGACTGATTAAGGGCTCGTCCGATGACTTCCTTTATCTGGTGATGCCGGTAAGATTGTAAAAGCGGCCGGTGGACTGGGGATGCTGAATTTTGGATTGAATAAAACTTAATTAGCAACTTAACAGGTAGTAAATAGTTGCTATAATTTCGCGCGAAACGCGTATTTGACATGCAACTTCGTTTATTGAAACTTAGAAACTTTCGCAGCTTCGAGGCGGCGGAGACAAGGCTGGGTCCGGGGCTGACTGTTATTTTTGGAGACAACGGGGCCGGGAAGACAAGCCTGCTGGAGGCGGCCCAGTACTGCCTCTGCGGCCGCTCGCTTAGGACCACCCGCGAGGAGGAGATGGTCATGAAGGGAGCAGGCTTCATGCGCCTGGAGGCAGAGGTTCACGGGGGCGGGGCCATGTACTCTCGCGCCGTCCGCCTTGGCTCAGGGAAGGCGGTTAATGTTTACGCCGGCGGCGGCCCCGCCTGGCTAGAGCCGGGATCGGTCATGACTTTCTCCCCCGATGACTTGCCATTGGTAAAAGGGGCGCCGGCCGGGAGGAGAAGGTTCCTGGATGAAGCGATTGCGCGGCGCAGGCCGGGTTACCGGCGCCTGGCTCTCGATTACCAGAAAATCATCAGTCAGCGCAACGGCTTTCTGAAGCGGGCGCGGGCCGGCATGGTGCCTCTATCCGACATCAGCCCGTGGGACCGGCTGCTGGCTGCTTCCGCCCTCGGGATCTATTTTGCCCGGCGGGATTACTGCCGTCAGCTTGCGCCTCATTTTTCCTCAGCCTGGGCCGGGCTGGCCGGCAAGGAAGCAGCGGTTGACCTTAAGTATCTGTCACAGTTGGAGCAAGCTGCCGCCGCGGCGGATCCGGAGCGGGAAGTCCTGCAGATGCTGAGAGCCAGGTGGTCGCTGGATATGGAGCGCTCTTCCACCGGCGCGGGCGCGCACCGGGACGAGATGGAGATCTTGCTTGCGGGAGAGCCGGTGCGACGGTTCGGATCCCAGGGAGAGCAACGCCTTGCCGTGCTGGCCCTGTTGCTGGCGGTGCGCAGTCTTGTCCTCGAGGAGGCGGGGCCGCCGCCGCTGCTGCTTCTGGATGATGTCCTTAGCGAGCTTGACTCCATGCGCCGCCGCCGGCTGATGGGCATCCTGGCGGCCGCGGGGCAGGCATTAATTACTGCCGCCGACCGGGGACTTTTCCTGGAGGAAGAGCTGGCCGGCGTAGACGTCCTTGAGGTTGCCGGCGGCACTGTGAGGGGTGCGCAGGCCGGCCTGAAAGAACGATGCCAGGTTACGAATTCCGATTTGCAAATGAAACACCCCAGACGGGTGCCGATTGCCTGAATTTAAAAAAATAGCCGCCCTGGTTGGGAAGGAAAAGGAGCGCCTCTGGCAGGAAAGCCCCGGCCTGGGCCTGCAGGCGCTCTGGCAGCAGGCTGCAGGGGCGGATATCGCGGCCCATTCTTTCGTAAGGGCGTTCCGCGACGGAGTTATTACCGTTGGTTGCGCTTCGGGTGGATGGGCCTGCGAGCTGCGCCTGGCGGCCGGCGAGCTGACGGCCCGCATGAATGCGCTTGGCACTCCCGAACAAGTACGGGAAATCAGGTTTGTTCATCAGGCGCATGCCGGTTGGAAATCCAGCAAATAGCGGGGAATTTTTCCCGCAGCCGCGTTGGGAGAAAGCGGTAAAATGTGATATACTGCGAAGGTACTTTCCCGCGGTTTAAAAGTGGTTAAAAGTCCCGGCCGGAGGTCGAGGTTGATGGAACACACCAGTGCTTTCCCGCCTCTGGTCGAGGTCCCCCGATGTCGACTCCGCTCTTCGTTTGAGCCTGCAAAATTTTTAACAGAAAGTTGACTATTGCCAAAATCTAGCTACGACGCCAAAGACATCACGGTTCTGGAGGGCCTGGAAGCCGTGCGCAAACGGCCGAGCATGTATATCGGCTCGACCGGCCCGCGCGGCCTGCACCACCTCGTCTACGAGGTGGTTGACAACTCTGTCGACGAGGCGCTGGCCGGCGGTTTCTGCACCGAGATCAGCGTCGTCATTCATCCCGACAACTCCATAACTGTTTCTGACAACGGCCGCGGCATACCCGTGGCGCCACACCCCAAGTACAAGCGGCCGGCGGCTGAGATCGTGCTGACAATGCTGCATGCGGGAGGCAAGTTCGGCGGCGGCGGCTACAAGGTATCCGGCGGCCTGCATGGCGTCGGCCTGTCTGTTGTAAACGCACTCTCCGAATGGCTGGCCGTAGAGATACGGCGCGACGGCTTTGTCTGGACGCAGGGCTACGAGCGCGGCGCTCCCAAGGGACCGCTGGCAAAAGGCAGGACAGCAAAGGGAACCGGGACGACGGTTACCTTCCTGCCGGACCTGGAAGTGTTTGACGATATCGAATTCAAGTTCTCCACCCTCTCCCAGCGCCTGCGCGAGATGGCCTTCCTCACCAAAGGCCTCAGGATCTCGCTTGTCGACGAGCGGGGCGAGAGCCAGCAGGCGGTCTATCACTACAAAAACGGCATTAAGGATTTCGTCAGGCACATCAACGCCAACAAGGACCCGATCCACAAAAGCATCGTTTACCTGGAGAAGGAGGGGAAGCGGGGCGACCTGGAGGTGGCGCTGCAGTGGAACTCTTCCTATGTGGAAAGCATCTTCTCTTTTGCCAACAGCATTAACACCCAGGAAGGCGGAACCCACCTTTCCGGCTTCCGGGCGGCGCTGACCCGGGTGGTCAATGATTACGCGCGCTTGAAGGGGCTTCTGAAGGAGAAGGAAGAGGCCCTGTCGGGGGACGACGTCAGGGAGGGCCTGTCCGCGGTCGTCTCGGTGAAGCTGCGCGAGCCCCAGTTTGAGGGCCAGACCAAGACGAAGCTGGGCAACTCGGAGATGCGCGGTTTCGTGGAAAGCGCCGTCGGCGCCAGGCTGTCGGAATTTCTGGAGGAGCATCCCGGCGAGGCCAAACAGATCATCACCAAGGCGGCGGCCGCCGCACGCGCCCGCGCGGCGGCCCGCAAGGCGCGCGACCTGACGCGCCGTAAGAGCGCACTGGAGAACAGCGCCCTGCCAGGAAAACTCGCCGACTGCTCGGTAAAAGACCCGTCCGCAACGGAGATCTACCTGGTGGAGGGCGACAGCGCCGGTGGCTCCGCCAAGCAGGCGCGCGACCGCGCCTTCCAGGCGATTCTGCCACTGCGCGGCAAGATTATCAACGTGGAGAAAGCGCGCCTGAACAATATCCTCTCCAACAAGGAGATTCAGGCAATGATCACCGCCCTGGGCACAGGCATCTCCACCGAATTTGACATCAACGCGGCCCGGTATCACAAAATCATCATCATGACCGACGCCGACGTGGACGGCGCCCATATCCGCACCCTGATCCTGACATTCTTCTTCCGCTACATGAAGGAGATGATCGAGCGCGGCTTTGTGTACATCGCACAGCCGCCCCTGTTCCGGATCAAGCAGGGGGGCCAGGAGATCTACGTCGACAAGGAGAGCCAGCTGGAGGAGTTGCTCCTGCGCGACCGCCTGGAAAAGATCAGCATTACCGGCAACGGAGGCGGCCACAGCCGCATGTCGCTGAGCCAGTCAAAATACCAGCGCTTCCTGCGGCTGTACAAGGAATACGAGGGCTGGGCCGGAAAACTGCGCTCGCTTTACGGGCCGGCGGCGGTGGATTACATCAGCGCCCAGAGCCTTCTGGAAAAGAAACAGATCAGGGCTTTTGAAGGCTTCCGGAAGTTTCTCAAGACAAAGGAAGCGGCGGCAAAATTCGCCAGCCTGGAAGTGGTGGAGGAGGACAGGACGCAGGGCCTTATCGTGCTCAAGGTTACTGAAAAGCGCACCGGGGTCGCCCACACGGTGAGCGTGCCCGCGGAGCTGCTGGCTGGCAGGGAGCTGGCCAGCATGCGCGACCTCTACGCCAGCATGAAGGCGCTTCTGGGAGAGCCGCCCTTCACGGTTAACATGGGCAGCAAAGACGAAGAAGCGGAAAACTTTGAAGGTATAAGGCAGGCAATCCTGTCACTTTCAAAGGAAGGAGTCAACCTGCAGCGCTTCAAGGGCCTGGGCGAGATGAACCCGGAGCAGCTCTGGGAGACGACGATGAATCCCGACACACGCACGCTGCTCAAGGTGTCGCTGGAGGACGCCGCAGCAGCTGATGAGATCTTCACCACGCTTATGGGAGACAAGGTGGAGCCGCGACGGCAGTTCATTGAGGCCAACGCCCGGCAGGTGAGGTTCCTGGATATCTGAGTTCCCAGTTCCCAGTTTTAAGTCAAACAGGAAAAACAACATGAAAATTATGCCAATAATGTTTCGCGCGCCTCTCGCCCAACCAGCGCAACCGAGCCCCGTCCATTCCCGGTTCTGGTTCCTAAGTTTTTCAACATGGAACTGGAAGCTCGGAACCGGGAACTGAGGGTTTTATGGCTGTCTCCAATCTTGACGGACGCATAGAGCCAAGAGAGCTCGAAGAAGAAATGAGGTCATCATACCTCGATTACGCCATGAGCGTAATCGTGGGGCGGGCGCTGCCGGATGTCCGCGATGGCCTCAAGCCGGTGCACCGGCGGGTGCTTTATGCCATGCAGCAGCTGGGGTTGGCCGCCGGCAAGCCTTACAAGAAGAGCGCCCGCATTGTCGGCGACGTCATCGGCAAGTACCATCCCCACGGGGACGCCGCCGTTTACGACACGATGGTGCGCCTGGTCCAGGACTTCTCCATGCGCTACCCGCTTATCGACGGGCAGGGCAACTTCGGCAGCGTGGACGGCGACAGCCCCGCCGCCTACCGTTATACGGAAGCCCGCCTCGCCAAGCTGGCGATGGAGATGCTCAGGGACATCGACGAGGACACTGTCGATTTTGTCCCAAACTTCGATGAAAGCACTCTCGAGCCGGCCGTGCTGCCGGCGCGCTTCCCCAACCTGCTCGTAAATGGCTCCAGCGGCATAGCGGTAGGCATGGCCACGAACATGCCTCCGCACAACCTGGGCGAGGCCATCGACGCCGTGGTGGCTATGATTGACAACCAGGCCGTTTCGGTGGGCGAGCTGATGCGCCTCCTGCCCGGCCCCGACTTTCCCACCGGCGGCGTCATCCTGGGCAGCGGCGGCGTACGCGACGCCTATACCAGCGGCCGCGGCCTGGTCAAAGTGCGCGCCAGGGCTCATAGCGAGCCGATCAAGGGCAACCGCAACGCCATCATTGTCACGGAGCTTCCTTACCAGGTAAACAAGGCTTCGTTGATCGAGAAAATTGCCGAGCTGGTGCGGGAGCGCAAGATTGCCGAGATCTCGGACCTGCGCGACGAATCCGACCGCAGCGGCATGCGTATTGTCATTGAGCTGAAGCGGGAAGCGGTCGCCAAGGTCGTGCTCAACAAGCTTTACAAGCACACCGCCATGCAGAGCACCTTCGGTATCAACAACCTCGCGCTGGTGGACGGCGTGCCGCGGACCTTGCCGCTCAGGGAGATGCTTAGGGCCTACGTCGCCCACCAGCGCGAGGTGGTCGTCAGGCGGACGCGCTTCGAGCTGGACAAGGCGCAGAAGCGTGCGCATATTCTCGAGGGCCTTCTCACGGCGCTGTCAAATCTTGACGCAGTCGTCAAATTAATTCGCGCCGCCCGCGACGCCGAAACCGCCCGCGCCGGCCTGATGAAAAAGTTCAGGCTCTCCCAGGCCCAGGCCCAGGCGATCCTTGACCTGCGCCTGCAAAAGTTGACCGGCCTGGAGCGGGACAAGATCAAAAACGAGCACAATGATCTGGTCGAGAGAATTGCCTGGCTGAAAGGCATCCTTGCCGATGAGGCCGAGGTTGACAGACTGATCAAGGAAGAGCTGCTTGAGATCAGGCAGATGTATGCTGATGTCCGGCGCACGCAGATCGCGCCCGGCGAGGACGAGCTTGACATCGAGGACCTGATTGCGGAGGAGGAGATGGTCATCTCCATCACCCGCGCCGGATATATCAAGCGGCTGCCGCTGGATACTTACCGCAACCAGCGCCGCGGAGGCGTTGGCGTCATGGGCATGGACGTCAAGGAAGAGGATTTCCTCGAGCATCTTTTCATCACTACCACGCACCACTATCTGCTTTTCTTTACCAGCATCGGCAAGGTCTACCGCCTCAAGGTGCATGAGATTCCCCTGGGGAGCCGGACCTCAAAAGGCAGGGCCATTGTCAATCTGCTGCCGCTCAGGGGCGGAGAGCAGATCAAGGCCGTGGTGGCCACGCGCGATTATACCGACGCCAGGTACCTGGTAATGGCCACCCGGAAAGGCATGGTCAAGAAGACGCTTTTTCAGCAGTACAATACGGTGCTTAAATCCGAGGGCATCATTGCCATTAATATCCGCGAGGGTGACGAGCTGATTGCCGTCAGGCACTCGGCCGGAAGCGACGATATCCTGCTTGTGAGCGAGGGCGGCCAGGCCATCCGCTTTAACGAGTCCGAGGCCAGGCCGATGGGGCGGGCCACAAGTGGCGTCAAGGGCATGAAACTGAGGGGATCGGACCGGGTGCTTTCCATGAATGTGGCCCGTGACGATGCCGACCTGTTCGTGGTCACGGACGGAGGTTACGGCAAGCGCACGCACATCGGCGAATACCCACGCCACAGGCGCGGCGGCATCGGCGTCAAGACAATCAAGCAGGCAAAAGGGAAGGGCGGCCTTGTCGCCGCCCGCGTCGTCAAGGGCAACCACGAGCTGGTGCTCATTTCCGAGCAGGGAGTCGTCATCCGCATTCCCGCCCAGGATGTTTCCGTGATGGGGAGGGCTACCCAGGGCGTTCGGGTGATGAACCTTCGCCCAGGCGACCGCTTAAGCGCCGTGGCCCGCGTTGTAGCGAGCAAATCCGGAGCCCAGGAGGAAGAGGTCGTGGCGGAATAAGCCGCGGCCGGCGCCGCAGCGTCGGACGGCGGTCGCTGGCTGGAAAAACTTTTCTTCCCGGCTCCGCAACTCGGCCCTTGAGGGCCTCAGACATGCGGGCCGGGAGGAAGTCTTAAGGTCATCGCTGCCGTCCTTCTTGCTCTGCTTCGGCCTCCCCTGCGGCCAGATCTCGCAAAGCCCCTCGCATTATTTTTTTCCCTGACTATCCCTGAGTGAAGAGGATGATCAGTTGGCGTTAATGAATTTGTTGTGGCTGCCGAAAAAGTAGTCATCTGTGCGACTGTCGTATTACGCCAATAACAGCACGGGAAGGGGAGGCAATGAGGTCCAGGCGGCTCGTTTTTATTTCAGCTTCATCTCTGATGAAGGCAATTTTGCTGTTTGCGGGCAGCTTTGGCCGAAACGCCAGCGCCGACGCTTACAGCGTCGGCGCCAATGCTTACACTATCGGCAAAGTCAGCTTGAACCCCAGCACAGCCGCACCGGGCGCTTCCGTTTCCATTACCGGCGCCGGAGAGCTTCCCAGCGCCGAGCTTGAGGTGAGCATGGGCGGCAGGAATTCCGCCGATGGCCAGACCTACTATGCCATTCTGGGCACGGCGGTGACAGACAGCCAGGGCAACTGGTCATTCAAGTTCAACGTGCCCGCCAACGTGAAACGCTTAAGCGACAACGCAACAATTCCCATCTTCACTGCCGGCTGGCCAGTGGGCGGCACCGCCGTTGGCGCCGACGGGGGTTTGTATAAATCGTTCAATTACCTGGACGTAAACATGTCTTCACAGCAGACCGGCACAACGGCACAGCCTGCCAGCACCGGCGCCGCCACCAATACATTCGTAAGCTCCGGCCCCGCAAATACGGGCAGCGGAGCCACACTTCCCAACACCGGCGCCAGGATAGCTGCCTTGTTCCTGGCGGGAATCAGTCTTGCCGGCTTTGGCGCGCTGGCCTTGCGGCTTAAAAACGTATCCCGTTAGGCGTCTCATGCTGGCCGGCCTCACTACGAACGGCCTGGTGGCATAGGCTCCAGGCGGGAAAGTTGCAGCAGCTTTTCCGCAGCCCCATGCATATATGATAATCTGTTGTGCGGCTTTTTCCTGAGACCGCCTTGGAACCGGCTTGTCTTTGTCAAATATTTCCCTGCCGCCGCCGCAGCTACACCTTTTCCCGTGACCGGACTTACGCGACAACAAATCAAGGAGATTATCCCGCACCGCGACCCGTTCCTCTTCCTGGACGAGGTTGTGGAGCTGGCGCCGGGCGCGCGCACAATCGCCGTTAAGCATTTGCGCCGCGACGAGCCCTTCTTTGAAGGCCACTTTCCCGGCCGGCCGATCATGCCCGGCGTCCTCATCGTGGAGGCCCTGGCGCAGGCGGGCGCCGTGGCGGCGCTGTCGCTGCCGGAAAACAAAGGCAAGCTGGTGCTGTTTGCCGGCATCGACGGGGTCCGCTTCAAACGCCTGGTCGTTCCCGGAGACACCCTGCGTCTTGAGGTGGAGATGACCAGGATGCGCGGGCCGGTGGGCCGTGCAGAGGCCAGAGCCTTTGTGGGCAACGAGCTTGCCTGCCGCGCCGCGCTGACGTTTGCCATTGCCGAGCGGGAAGGTTAAGGCGTGACACGCCGCCGCGCCAAAGTCGCCGCTGTAGGCACCTATGTTCCGGAGCGCGTCGTCACAAACGATGATCTCTCCCTCAACCTTGACACTTCGGATGAATGGATCGGGACCCGCACGGGCATCCGCCAGCGCCGCATAGCCGCGGACGGGCAGGCGGCATCAGACCTTGGCGCCGAGGCTGCCCGGCGGGCGCTCAAGGCGGCGCAGGCGCAGCCGGGAGAGCTTGACATGATCATTACAGCCAGCCTCTCGCCGGACATGCTGTTTCCGGCAACCGCCTCTCTTATCTCCGGCCTCATCGGGGCCGGCAGCCCTGCCGCTTTTGACATTTCTGCCGCCTGCACCGGCTTCATTTACGCCCTGGCGGCCGGCGAGTCTTTCATCGCCAGCGGCCGCGCGGACAAAGTGCTTGTGGTGGGTGCCGAAGCAGTCTCCAAGATGATAGACTGGAGCGACCGCGCAACAGCGGTGCTCTTTGGCGACGGCGCCGGAGCAGTGCTGCTGGAGCCGGCAAGCGGGGAGGGGGAAGGCATCATCGGCTTTGACCTGGGCAACGACCCCGCCGGCGCCGCGGAGCTGAGCCTGCCCGCGGGAGGCTCGCGACTGCCGGCCAGTCAGGAAACAGTATCGGGCCGGCAGCATTTCCTGCGCATGAACGGCCGGGAGGTGTTCCGCTTCGCCACGAGGATAGTGAGCGAGTCTGCGCGCCGGGTTGTGGAAGGTCACGGTCTGCGGATGGAGGACGTGGACATTTTCATTCCTCACCAGGCCAACATCCGTATCATTGACGTGGCCGCCCGCAAGCTGGGCTTTGAGCCTGGGAAGGTTTTTTCCAACATCGAGCGCTACGGCAACACCTCCTGCGCCTCTATCCCTCTCTGCCTGGATGAAGCTGAGCGCCAGGGCAGGTTGAGAAAGGGAGACCTGGTGCTGATGACCGGATTTGGCGCTGGACTTTCGTGGGGCTCATGTTTGGCAAGATGGTAGTATGGTGGCATGATAAGTAATGCAGAAGGCGACAACGTTTCACGTTTAACGTGGTAGAAATGGTTTTTCGTGAAACGCTAAACGTGCGTTATGCCCAACAGAGTATGTGAAATATTAGGCATCGACCACCCCATCCTCCAGGGAGGAATGACCTGGGTCAGCGAGGCGGGGCTGGCTGCGGCAGTCTCCAATGCCGGGGGACTGGGCATAATCGGCGCTGGCGCCATGCCGGCGGAGCTGCTGGGTGAGGAGATCAGGAAAACACGCCTGTTGACCAATCGTCCTTTCGGTGTCAATCTGATCATGATCAATCCCGAGTTCGAGCGGCAGCTTGAGGTAGTGCTTGACGAGGCCCCGCCCGTAGTCACCCTGGGTGCGGTCAAGAGCACGGCGGTTATCTCCGGCCTGAAAGCAAAAGGAATAAAAGTCCTGCCGGTGGTGGCCGCGGCGGCGATCGCCCGCCGGGCCGAGGAGCATGGCGCTGACGCGGTCGTAGCCGAGGGAACCGAATCCGGTGGGCATATAGGCGAGACCACGACCATGGTGCTGACGCCGCTGGTGGCCCGGTCGGTTGATATTCCTGTAATTGCGGCCGGCGGCATAGCCGGCGGCGCCGGCGTGGTGGCCGCCTTTGCGCTGGGGGCCGAAGGAGTGCAGTTGGGAACGCGTTTTGTCGTCGCCGCAGAGTGCACCGTGCATGCCGCCGTGAAGGAAAAATTTCTGAGAGCCGGAGACCGCGCCACCGTGGTGACGGCGCGCAGCATCGGCTATCCGGTGAGGACAATCAAGAACAAGCTTGCAAGCACCTACGGAGAATGGGAAAAGAAATTCATTGCCGGCGAGTGCACCGCCATGGATGTCGAGAACCTGGGACTGGGCAAGCTGCGCGAGGCAATGTGCGAGGGCAACACCATGGACGGCTCAATGATGGCGGGCCAGTGCGTCGCGCTGGTGGAAAAAATTCAGCCCGCCGCCGGGATCATCGCCGAGATCATCGCTGAGGCGGAGGAGCTGGCCCGGGAGCTGCCGGCCCGGATGGAGCTCTAGCCGGTGACGGGGAACCATGGGTAAGCTGGCACTGGTCTTTCCCGGTCAGGGCTCCCAGAAGCCGGGTATGGGCGCCGATCTTGCGGTTGAGCATGAGGCTGCCGCCGATATCTACCGCCGCGCCGGCGAGGTAGTTGGCTGGCATGTGGCCGACGTTTCCTTTAACGGTCCGGAAGCAAAGCTGAACCAGACCGGCTTTGCCCAGGTAGCGCTCTATGTCAACAGCATGGCCGTAATGGAGGTTTTAAAGAAAAGCGGCGTCACCGGGGATGTTGTTAGCGGACACAGCCTGGGAGAATACAGCGCCCTGGCGGCGGCGGGCGCCGTCAGCTTTGAGGAAGGACTGGAGCTGGTGGCGGCGCGCGGGAAGGCGATGGCCGAGGCCGCCCGGGAGCGGCCCGGCTCCATGGCGGCGGTGCTCGGCCTAAAGGACGCTGAAGTCGAGGCCATTTGCGCTCAGGCGGGCGAGGTCTGGCCGGTTAATTACAACTCTGCGGGGCAGGTGGTGATTAGCGGCGCCATGGAGTCGGTGCGCAGGGCGGCGGCGAGGGCGCGGGAGGCCGGCGCCCTAAGGACGGTGGAGCTGCCGGTGAGCGGCGCTTTCCATAGTCCCTACATGCGAAGCGCTGCCGGCGAGATGAAGAAGCGCCTGGAGGCAGCCCGGTTTCAGGAGCCGCGGCCGCCGTTCTTTTCTTCAATTAGCTGCCGTTACGAGCCGGCCGAGGGCCTTGCCGGACTGCTTGTGAGCCAGATGGTCTCCCCGGTCCGCTGGCGCCAGGCTGTGGAGGAGATGATCGCAGACGGCGTGGACAGGTTTCTTGAAGTCGGAAGCGGGAAAGTTTTAACCGGCCTTATCCGGAGGATCAACCCGGATGTTGCCGCAGCCAGCGTTTCTGACCCCGCCAGCCTGAATCAAGTTCGGAGTGAGGAAATTTGAATGGTTGACATGCAACCAAACATGCTTTCACTTGCAGGCGAAGTTGCTCTTGTTACCGGCGCTTCCCGAGGCATTGGCGCCGCAACCGCTGAAGCGCTGGCCCGGGCAGGGGCAAGCGTAGCGCTGAATTACCGCAGCAGCAGGGAGGCGGCGGAAACACTCGCCGGCAGGCTGGCTGCCGGTGGAGCTCGCCTGATGGCGGTGGGAGGCGACGCCGGCGACGCCGGCCAGGTGGACGTCATGATTGAAAAGATCGAATCCGTGCTGGGGCAGGTTTCCATCCTGGTCAACAACGCCGGCATCACCCGCGACTCGCTGCTGGTGCGCATGAGCGGGGAAGATTTTGATGATGTCATCGCCGCCAGCCTGAGAGGCGCTTTCCTGTGCAGCAAGGCTGTCGCCCGGGGGATGATGAAGGCGCGCCGGGGTGTTATCATCAACGTTTCCAGCGTCGTTGGCCGGCGGGGCAATGCCGGCCAGGCCAACTATGCCGCCGCCAAGGCGGGCCTGATCGGGCTTACCAGGTCCCTGGCGCGGGAGCTGGGGCCGCGGGGCGTGCGTGTCAACGCCGTCGCCCCCGGCTATGTTGAGACCGACATGACCGCCAATCTGGCCGATGGCATGAAAGAACAAATTATCAAAAACACGCCCTTGGGCCGGCTGGCGGCCCCGGCGGAAATAGCCGGGGTGATTGCCTTCCTGGCCTCGCCCGCCGCCGCCTACATCACCGGCGGCGTCATCCCTGTGGACGGGGGGCTGGGGATATGAAAAACCGGATGCTTCCACCATCGGCTTTGCGGCGCGTCGTTGTCACCGGCATGGGCATCGTCTCCCCCCTGGGAACCGGGGTGGAAGAGTACTGGGATGCGCTTGCTGCGGGCCGGTCCGGCGTGGGGCCGATCACCCAGTTTAATGCGCGCGGCTTCAAGGTTCGCATCGCCGCCGAGGTCGAGGCGTTTGAGCCGACCGATTACGTGGACCGCAAGAGCGCCCGCCGTATGGACCGCTTCTCGCAGCTTTCCGTAGCGGCGGCGCTGATGGCGGCCCGGCATGCGGATCTGGACGTGGCCCGGGACCCCGAGCGGGTGGGCGTGCTTGTCGCCAGCGGTATCGGCGGCGTCAAGACCTTTGAGAAAGAAACGGCTGTGCTGATGGAGAAAGGGCCGGACCGGATCAGCCCGTTCTTTATCCCGATGGAGATCGCCAATATGGCTTCTGCCCAGGTATCCATGCACCTGGGGGCCAGGGGGCCGGTGAGCACCGTATGCACCGCCTGCTCGGCGGCGGCCAACGCCATCGGCGACGCCTTCGAGATTATCAGGCGCGGCGCCGCCGACGTGATGCTCACGGGTGGCAGCGAGGCGGCGGTGACGCCGGTTGGCATTGCCGCTTTCGCGCAGATGGGGGCGCTTTCAATCCGTAACGATGAGCCGGGGAAGGCCAGCCGCCCTTTTGACCTTGAGCGCGACGGCTTCGTGATGGGAGAAGGGTCGGCAATTCTGGTGCTGGAGGAGCGGCAGCGGGCTGTGGACCGCGGCGCCCGCATCTGGGCCGAGGTGGCCGGTTACGGCATGACCGGCGACGCCTACCACATGAGCCTGCCGGAGCCCAGCGGCGAGAACCAGGCCCGGGCAATGCTGGCGGCGCTTGCTGAGGCAGGGCTCAAGCCCGCCGACGTCGACTACATCAACGCCCACGGGACGTCAACCCCTCCGGGGGACGCGATTGAGACAAAAAGCATCAAGATTGCTCTTGGCGATCATGCGGGAGAGGTTGCAATCAGCTCCACAAAATCAATGATGGGCCACTGCCTGGGGGCCTCCGGGGCCCTGGAGGCAGCGGCCTGCATCCTGGCAATTGACCGGGGCGTCGTGCCGCCGACGATCAATCTGGACAACCCGGATCCAGAGTGCGACCTGGACTACATTGCCAACGCCTCCCGCCGCAGGCAGGTAAAGGTGGCCGCTTCCAATTCATTCGGGTTTGGCGGCCATAATGTCACGCTTGTGTTTAAGGCTCCCTGAGGCAGGTAAATGGCGCAGCGAGTTTCGATCAATATCAGCCGCCGCAACGGAGCATCGGGGGATGCCGAGAGCTGTCCTCTCTGCAAGCAGCTACTCAGCGCCGCCGAGCTTAGGGAAAATTTCCATGTCTGCCCAAACTGCGGCCATCATTTCCGTGTCGGCGCCAGGGAGCGGGTGGCAATGCTTGCCGACAGCGGCACCTGGGAGGAGATCGCCGCCAGCCTCCGCTCGGCCGATCCGCTTGAATTTTTTGACTTAAGGCCCTATCCAGACCGCATCGAGGAGGCCGAGTACGATACGGGCCTGGGCGAGGCGATGATCGCCGGCACCTGCTGCATTCACAAGATGGACGTGGTGCTGGTGGCGATGGATTTCAGCTTTATGGGCGGCAGCATGGGCAGTGTTGTCGGCGAGAAATTCTGGCGGGCGGCGGACACGGCCATCCAGAACCGTTTCCCTCTGGTGGCAGTCTGTGCATCCGGAGGCGCCCGCATGCAGGAAGGAATACTCTCCTTGCTGCAGATGGCGAAAACAACCTGCGCCGTGGAGCTCATGTCACGGGTGCCGGTTCCTTTTGTCTCGATTCTGACCCACCCGACTACCGGCGGGGTGCTGGCCAGCTTCGCCACTCTTGCTGATGTCATTATATCCGAGCCAGGGGCGATGCTCTGCTTTTCCGGGCCGCGCGTGATCGAGCAGACGATCAAGGAGAGGCTGCCCGACGATTTCGGCCTGGCGGAGTCCAACTTAAGCCACGGCCAAATCGACATGATCGTGCCCCGCAGTCAGCTTAAGGACAAACTGGTGCAGGTTCTGGGGATGTTGGAAGGGGGTGTCGCCTGTGCCCTTGAGCCCCTTTGGGAGGAAGAAGAGGGCCGTCCAGGACGAGGAGGGCCGCTTGCAGGGGCGCTTGGCAGAATTAAAGCGCTTGCCAACTCTTCCTGGCGTTCACTTAAAGGATGAGATAGCAAAGATTACCCACAGGCTGCGGGAGCTGGGTTTAAGCCGTCATGTGGATAAGGCGGTCTGGGACAAGGTCGAGCTTGCCCGTCACGCCCAGCGGCCATACACACTTGATTATATTCACCATATGTTCCCCGGTTTCATCGAGCTTGCCGGCGACCGCTGCTTCTCCGACGATGCGGCCATGGTCGGCGGCCTGGCCGCCTACATGGGCCGCACGATTATGGTTATAGGACACCAAAAGGGCCGCGACCTGGCCGCCCGCACCAGGCGAAACTTCGGCATGCCGCGCCCGGAGGGCTACCGCAAGGCGCAGCGGCTGATGGAGCTGGCGGGCAAGTTTGGCGTTCCTGTTTTTACCATGATAGATACGCCAGGCGCCTATCCGGGCGTGGCCGCCGAGGAGCGGGGCCAGGCAGGGGCAATAGCTGCCACGCTTCTTTGCATGGCTCGCCTTGATGTACCCACCGTCGCTGTCATTATCGGCGAGGGCGGCAGCGGCGGCGCACTGGCGCTGGGCCTGGCGGACCGGGTGCTGATGCTGGAAAACTCCATTTATTCCGTGATCTCTCCGGAGTCCTGCGCCGCCATCTTGTGGAAAGACTCCGCTGAGGCGCACCTGGCGGCGCAGACGCTTAGGCTGACGTCATCCCGGGTGGCGGAGCTGGGTGTTATCGACGCGGTGCTGCCGGAGCCGCGCGGCGGCGCCCATCGCGATCACGCCGGCGCCGCTCACATTGTCAAGGAAGCGCTGGAAGACAACCTGCGGGAGCTGGAAACGGCCCCCCCCCAAAAAAGGAAGCAGGAGCGTTACATGAAG
Source organism: Thermoleophilia bacterium (assembly GCA_014874175.1). GTDB lineage: Bacteria > Actinomycetota > Thermoleophilia > BMS3ABIN01 > BMS3ABIN01 > JACWAD01. Next base: position 29,103 of record JACWAD010000048.1, on the reverse strand, counting down.
TTCAGGCGGATGGGAGTCTGGAGAGAGAACGGGTTGACATTGTTCTAGAAATGTTTATCGTTTCATGTTCATTGCTAGGTTGCCCGGCCGTCCCCTTCGTCTTTCTCGCTGAACTGGCGGTAGGCAAAATAGCCGGCTATCTCGCCCGCTACCAGGCAGTCTCCGAAGCTGCCCAGCGCCATTACCGCGTGGCGCAGCTCCTCAATCTGTTCTGCCGAGCCGGGCAAGACGTGATTAAAAATCGTTTCCTCCAAAGCGGCGCGGAAACTGCAGGCGTTGGTGACAAGATCGGCAAGGCAAAACCCGACAGCGGTACGGCGGTAAGCGTCGTCCTGGGCCGCCTGGCGGGCGCGGTGCAGGATCTGCGGGCGCTGGTATTCTTCCGATCCCATCAGCTCCACAGCCAGGCCTAATAAAGTGATGGCAATCGCGTGACCCATGGGCGTGCCCAGCATCTGCTCGAAATCTTCTGCAACGTGGCCGTGACAATCCCTGAGCCACCTCTCCAGCACCTCGTGCTGGTTTTCCCTAAGCGCGTTGGCGAATGTGAGTGAAATCATGGGAACGGCCCGGAATTTGGCTGTTAAACTTCCTGTATATTTTTATCGGTGCCGGAAATGGGAGGCATTAGAGCCCGCAAGAGTATTTCCGTAACTCGGGAAAATGCCGGCGGGCAGGCATGCCTCAGGCAGGTTTTTGCGGAGCCGCCCGGTTTGCTATCAGAGCAGCCGTGGCGCCGGCGCCAATTCCGTTGTCGATATTGACAACGACGAGGCCGGGACAGCAGCTTTGCAGCATCGCCAAAAGGGCGGTAACGCCGCCCCCTCCCAGGCCGTATCCTGACGAAACAGGAAGACCGATCACTGGCACCGGCACCAGGCCGGCAACAACAGAGGGCAGGGCCCCCTCCATACCGGCGGCCACGACCAGCGCCGCCACGCCCGCCTCCATCATCTCACCCAGCGGCCCCACCAGGCGGTGCACGCCGGCAACGCCGACGTCGTACGCCTTCATTACCCGGCAGCCCATCTCTTCGGCTACAATGCGCGCCTGCTCACAGGCAGGCACGTCGGCAGTGCCTGCGGAGAGGACGCCAATGGCTCCTCCTTTTGCCGGAAGCTGACCGTCCGGTTTTGCCAGGACAATGGCTCCGGTTTCCATATTGCCGGCGGCAATCATCCCGGGGAAGCGGGAGTCAATGGCATCTTTCTGCTTCTCATCAAATGACGCGATGATGACGCGCCCGGCAGCCTCGAGCAGGCTGCCAGCGATTTGAAGCAGTTGCCCGACCGTCTTCCCGGGGGCAAAGATGATCTCGGGGACGCCCTTGCGCCGGAGGCGGCCGGTGTCAAGCCTGGCGAAGTCGCCCACGGTGAGAACGCCCGACGCCATCAGCTGTGCCTGCGCCTCGTCGACGCCAATCCTGCCCCCGGCAAGCTGCATCAGGATTTCATGCAGGCTCTGCAACGTTTCCTTCCAGGAGCCTGACGGCATTGCCTCCCAGGATTGCCTCGGTTTCGGCTGGGCTTAGGCCGGCGGCTTCAATTTCGAGGCGGCACCGCTGGGGTGAGAGCAGGGGAAAGTCGCTGCCAAACAGGATCTTCCGGTGTCCCACCAGCGAGACCGCGATCTTGAAGATTTTTGCGTCATAAAGGTAAGGGCTGGCCGCCGAGTCGTAACAGGCGCCGGCAAGGTCGCTGCGCACCTCAGGCATAAGCTCGTAAAAAGGAAGGCCGCCGCCCCAGTGGGCAAACACCAGCTTCAGTCCCGGAAAGGCGCGGGCCAGCGCATAGCCCTTTTCGGGAGTTGTGCCGCTCTTGCCCTTGTAGTCGTGCCCGACCGGCTCGCTCAAATGAATCAGCATGGGCAGGCTGTTTCGCTGGGCCAGCTCCACCAAGGGGGCGATGGCGTCAATGTCGGCAAGGTCAAACCCCTGGCTGTCGGGCACCAGCTCGCCAACGCCTTTCAGCCCCAGGTCCAGGCAGCGCTCAATCTCAGCCCGGGCTCCGGCCCCCTGTGGAGGCGCGTTGGCAAACCCGATGATGCGGCCGGGCCAGCTCCGGGCGGCCTCGGCCAGATATGTATTGCTGCGCACGCAAAGGTCGAAGCTGCTGAAAGGGAACCCTAAGGCAACCGCCTTGTCAACGCCGGAGCGGTCCATTTCCTCAACCAGCTCTCCGGCGCTGGCCATGCGCGCCGCCGGGTTTCGGTAAAGGTGCGCGAACCAGTCTTCTCCCGGGAAAAACCGTTCGCGGTCGGCAACCATCTCCGGCGGAAAGATATGGGTGTGGAAATCAACGATCATGGAGCCAGTATAACGATTGGGGCCGGATGGAGGAAGAAAAAGGCATCGAAGCGCAGGCGATAAATTTTGACGGTCATCCAATATGAATTGTCATCCTGAGCCGCAGGCGAAGGATCTGGTTTGTTTGGATTCTTCGCTGCTACCGCGGCTCAGAATGACATCAAATGTTTTTGCGTCCCTGACAGATTTGTAAGTTAGGCTACCGGCGCCTTGAAGTCCAGGCATTCGCTGCCCTCATAGATCTTGACCGCTTCGTCAACAGGGTAGTCGGCCAGCGTGATGGCGGAAATGGCTTCGCACATCCGCACCGCCTCCTCAAGCGGCTTCTGGTGGATGTTCCTGCCGGTGGCGTTGCCGATGGCGCCGCTAATGTGGATCTGGTCGTGCAGCCGCTGCAGGAAGCTGCGCGCGTCGGTAGAGGAGCCGCCCGCCGCCACCACGCGGGTGCGGCCGGCTGCCACCACCGCCTCCTTGAAGATCTCGCTGGACTCCTGCCCTTCCGCCTTCGGGTAGTTTACCTTGACGAAATCGGAGCCGAGCGTCAGCGCCACGCCGGTGGCTCCGGCGATCAGGTGCGGGTCCTTCTCGTCGGCGACGCTCTGGCCGCGCGGGTAGATCCAGAGGACGGAGAGCAGGCCGTGCCGGTGGGCGTCATTGACAAGCCGGGCGGCCTGCGCCAGCATCCGCGGCTCGTTGGTGCTGCCCAGGTAGATGGTGTAGCCGACAGCCCTGATGCCCAGGCCTGATTCCTCCTTGAGCCTGGCCACGCGGTCAACATCGAGCCAGAGGTTGCTGAACGGGTCCATGGTCGCCGTCTTGACGAGGTTGGTTTTTGAGTTGAGCTTGACAAGATAGTCGATTTCACGGTAGTCGTTGCCGTAGCGGGCGATCATGCCGATCTGGGTTGCATAGACGCCGATGGTTCCCTGGCGGGCGATGCGGAACATGTGCTCCGGGTCGGCGTCGTCTTCAGGAATCTGCCCCAGCTCATACTCGCCGGCGAAGTCCTTGTTAAGATGCTCCACCTTCTGGTCGCCGGCAAACAGCATCAGCCGCCCGGTGCCCTTGGTCATGGCGGTGAAGTTCTCGACGTATTCCTCCCTCTTTGCGGGGGGCACGTCAAGGGGTATTTGCACGTCCAGTCCGTCAACCATTCCCAAACTCCTTTCGCAAGCAAATTGTTGATGTTTCCTGGCAGCGCCGCCCATGCTCCCGCGCCTCTATGCAGGGCGGCCGGGCCGCAGGGCCGTATTAGAATATTTTATCCGGCCGCTAAAATCCACAATGCCCGTGCTTTTTATATAATATGCGCGTTAATTTCCGGTTAAACATCGCTGCCTGCGGCCCGGGCAGCCGGAAGGAAGCGTATGACGGCATCTGTAACTGAAAAGGCAAGGGAGGCCCGCGCGGCGCTGCCGCAGTTGGCTGCGCTGGCCGCCGGCGTAAAAAAAACAGCGCTTGAGGCGATGGCCGATGCGCTCGAGGCCGGACTGGCCGAGATCGAGGAAGCCAACGCCAAGGACATGGGCGCCGGCAAGGCCAAGGGGCTTTCCGGCGCCATGCTCGACCGGCTGATGTTGGACCGGCAGCGGTTGGCGCTGATGGCAAGCAACCTGCGTGACATAGCCGGCATGGAAGACCCGGTGGGAGAGGTAATTAAATCGTGGACTGCCCCCAACGGCATGAAGCTGTCCCAGGTGCGCAGCCCCATCGGCGTCATCGCAATCATTTATGAGTCCAGACCGAACGTGACCACCGAGACCGCTGCTCTAAGCATAAAGGCGGGCAACTGCATCATCCTGCGGGGCGGCTCGGAGGCCATCCATTCCAACCGGGTGCTGGCGCGGCTTATGGCCGAGGCCGGCGCCAGGAGCGGCATGCCGCCCGGCGCCATACAGTTCGTCGAAATCACAGACCGCGCCGCCGTGTCAGAGTTGCTGGAGCTGGCGGGCCTGATCGACCTGGTGATTGCACGCGGCAGCCAGCGGCTGATTAGGGCGGTCACGGAGCAGTCAAAAATTCCGGTGATGAAACATTACCGCGGACTCTGCCACATTTACGTGGAGAAGTCCGCAGATGTGGAAATGGCGGTAAAAATAATCACCAACGCCAAGGCCAACCGGCCGAGCACCTGCAATTCGGTAGAGACGGTGTTGGTCGACGCAGCGGTCGCCGCCGCGGTGCTGCCGCCGCTGGCAACCAGCCTGGCCAGCGCCGGAGTTGAGGTGCGGGCCGACGAGGCGGCGCGGGCCATCGTGCCCGGGTGGAACGCCGCCACCGAGGCCGACTGGGATACCGAGTACCTGGACCTGATCCTGTCTCTCAGGGTGGTGAGCGGCTTTGACGAGGCCGTCAGCCACATCCGCCGCTATCATTCCGGCCTCGCCGACGCCATCGTCACGGACGACCGCGAGACAGGCGAGCGCTTCCTGAGGATGGTTGACAGCGCCGCCACTTACTGGAACGCTTCCACCCGTTTGACCGACGGCCTTCCTTTTGGAATTGGCCCCGCCAGCGGCATCAACACCGACCGCGTCTATCCCCGCGGCCCCATGGGCCTCGCAGAGATGACCGGCTCCCGCTACGTCATCCGCGGCAGCGGCCAGGTGCGGGAGTAAGCAAGTTTGAGACAGGGGCTGCCGCGCCCGGGCGCGGCAGCCCCTGTCTCCCCCTCAGTCCCGCACGTTGCATTTGTAACTTTTTGCTACTAGAATGATAATTGATGATGGGTCGCCATTAGCCGGCCGGACCCGCCCTCAACGAAAACCGCCTTCTCCTTCCTCGCCCCCCAGCCGTAAAGATTAAGGCGACCAAGGCCGATATTTAGGGGAAGCAAAGGGCGGGCGGCTGACGGCCTTTCTTGTTTTTTCCGGAGAAAAAAAACAAGCGAAAAACAAGCCGCAGGACAGGCGGACAGAAAGAACAAAAGTGCAAAGGGCAAGAAGGCAAGACTGCTGTCAGAGGCGCGGGCAGGCATGAACTGGATCAAGGGATATTTTTACACTTTCAAGAGCCGGCTGGGGCTCAAGCTCACACTGCCACTGCTGATGGTCCTGGCCGCCATCATGACTCCGGCGTTCCTTTACTTCCACTACGACGGCAACGCCGACCTTAACTCCCAAGCCGCCATCGCCAGGAGCGAAAACGCCACATCCAGCATAGCCGTCTTGGACGCCTCCCTTCGGCAGGAGATGTTCGACGTTCACGAGGTCCTGTTGAACCACTACGAGGGCAACCCCGCAAACAGCCCCTTTATCGCCGATTTTAACGCCGCCAGTGCGGCTGCCAGGAAGGGCCGCCAGAATGCCGCACAGTATGCCGCAAACAGCTCCGAGCAGAGCCAGCTCAATCAGTGCACCGCCCTCCACAAGCAGTTTAAAGCCATTTTCCTGAACCAGGTGCTGCCGCTGGCCGGGACCCCGGGTGCAAACACGGTGCCCCTGGAAGATCAGCTGGACGGCATCTATAACAGGATGCTGACGATTCATCAAAACCTGGCCGTCGCCTTCAAGGCTGACCGGGATGCGACCATTAAGTCCCGGACCGCCGGCAGGGAATCGATCCAGAGCTGGGGTTTTATCGCTGCTATCGGCGGCGCTGTTTTGGGGCTGATGACAGCCGGCATTCTGACGAAGCGGCTGCTGGTTCCGATCCGGAATATGGCGGTGGGGGCGGAAAAGATTTCAGAGGGCGACCTAAAGCAGCGGGTGGCCGTAAAGGGCCGCGATGAAATGGCCAGGCTGGCCGGGTCGTTTAACTTCATGGCCGCATCCCTGGAGCAGCAGATTATGAAGCTGGAGCAGGAGAAGGCGCGGATAAGGTCAGTCCACCAGAGCATCAGCGACGGCATCCTGGTGGCAGATGGCGCCGGCATGATCGTCTCCGCCAACCCGGCGGCCGAGGCGGCGCTGGGCCGGATCGCCTCCGAGCTTGAGGGTGGCAGCGACACGGGCGTTCCCGGCATAAACGAGCTTTTAACCAGCGAGGTAGACCCGGCCAGGATGGTAAAGTGCTGGGAAACAAAGGCATGCACCCACTCGGAATGCCCCTCTTTTAGCAGCAACGACCGCAGGTGCTGGCTGCAGTGCGGCACGCGTTGCCACAACCAGATCCAGGGGACGTTCAGGCTAAAGCGGGACGCCTGCGAGCGCTGCGACGTATTCTATCTCAACGCCGTCCAGACGCTGGAAGCAGATGTGAATGGCCGCCATTTTAGCGTGGAGGCCATCCCAATCCTTGACGATGACGGCCAGGAAGACGGCCGCACCGTCGTCCTGCACGACATCACCGAGCTGCTCGAATCCAACCGCAAGCTGAAACAGCAGAGCCTGGAACTGGCCGTGCTGCACGATATTAGCGAGGCGGTCTCCGGCTCGCTGGATCTGGACGATGTGCTGGCCGCCGCCCTGGAAAAGCTGCTCGGCGCTTTTGAAAGCAGCGCCGCCGGGGTGCACCTGCTGAGCCCGTCCGGCGATGAGCTAAAGATGGTTGCCCACAGGCAGCTTTTCCCGGAGGTGGAAGAAGCGCTTGCCAATCCGCCCAAAGGAAGAGGCATTGCCTGGCGGGTCGTGGAAAGCGGCGCCGAGCTGACCATCGACGACATCCGGCAGGAAAAAGACATGGTTCCCGCAGTGCTGGCCGCCGGCTACAGGGCCGCTGTGGGAGTGCCCCTCATTGTCAATGAGAAAATAATTGGCTGCCTGATCATGGTGAACTCAGAGCCGGCATCCTATACCGGGCGTGATGTGCGGCTGCTGAAGCTGGCGGGCGCCGCCATCGGCGTGGCGGTGGAGAACTCCAGGCTGTTCAAAGACGTCTCCGGCGCCAAGACCCAGTGGGAGGCCACCTTTGACAGCGTCACCGAGGGAATCATTGTCGTTGACCGGGACCACATCATCAGGCGGATGAACAGGGGGGCGGCGGCGATGCTGGGCGGCAGCGTCAATGATTTTGCCGGCCGCCAGTGCTACGAAGCCATCCGCAGCGCCGGCATCGTGCCTGATGACTGCCCCATGCTGCAGGCGGCCAAGGGGCTGGGGCCGATGCGCTGCGAGGAAGAGACCGAGGACGGCCGGGTGCTGGAGCTGTCCGTCGAAACGATGTTTGACGACGATGGCCAAGTGGTCGGAGCGATCCATTTCATGCACGATAACACCGAGACAAAACGGATGCGTCAGCAGCTGGTCCAGTCGGAGAAAATGGTGGCCGTGGGCCAGCTGGTGTCAGGCGTCGCCCATGAGATCAACAATCCGCTCACGGGAGTGATCGGCTACGCGCAGTTGCTTTTGTCACAGGATCTGGGCGAGAAGGCTAAGGCCGACGCTGAAGCGGTTTTCCGGGAGGCGGAGCGGGCCACCAAGATCGTCCGCCACCTGCTTTCCTTTGCCCGCCAGCACGCTCCTGAACGGATGGTCATTGACGTCAATGCCGTATTGAAGGACTCGCTCGAGCTTAAGGTATACGACTTGCGTGTCAACAACATCAAGATTGCAACGAGCTACGGCGGGAATATTCCCGCCACCGTGTCCGATCCGCACCAGTTGCAGCAGGTATTCCTCAACCTGATCACCAACGCCGAGCAGGCGATGCTCGATTGGCGCGGCTCCGGCGAGCTGAAAGTCTCCACCCGGAAGGTGGCCGGCAGGATCCGGGTCGTGTTTGCCGACGACGGCCCTGGGATTCCGGAGAAGCTGCATAACCGTGTCTTCGAACCGTTTTTTACCACCAAGGAGGTTGGCAAAGGCACGGGCCTGGGTCTTAGCGTTTGCTACGGCGTCATGGAAGAACTGGGCGGCAGCATCTGGGTCGAATCGGGCGGCGGCCCGGGGGCGGCGCTGGTGGTGGAGCTACCAATTGTCGCCGCGCCGGCGCCGGTTGAGGAAGAGAAGCAGCCGGAAAAACCGGCAGCCCGGCTGGGCAAGCTGCTTCTTGTTGATGATGAAGCTGGCATCCGCGAGGTGATGACCGAGACGCTCCGGCGCGCCGGCCATGAAGTGGACAGCGCCGGGGACGGCGAGGCGGCGCTGAAAATGCTGAAGGGAAAAAATTATGACTGCGTTGTCAGCGATGTGAAGATGCCCGGCATGGACGGCCCCGCCTTGCACCAGGAAGTCAGGCGGATGGACGCGGGCCTGGGCGAGCGGTTTATCTTCATCTCCGGAGACTCGGTCAACTCCGAGACAAGGAATTACCTGTCACAGTTTGACAACCCTTGCCTGGACAAGCCTCTTAACCCTGGCGAACTGGAAGAGCAGCTGCAGAAACTGCTCAAAAACAGAAAGCGATAGTCTCCCAGGCTTTAGCCGGTTGCCGCCGCGCCTGCTGAGGGTTGATTGCAAGCAGAGGGAAATATCAGCCGCCGCCCGCGTTCGCTTCAGGGCACAACATCGACGCGGCCGGTGTCGTCTTCTGCTTCCATAAAGCCGATGCGCGCAGCCGTAATGGCCCCTGCCTCCCTTAGCGCCCGCTCCAGCCTGTCTGCTTCCTGCGGCGGGCAGGAGATCAAAAGCCCGCCGGAGGTCTGAGCGTCCGCCAAAAGCAGCCTCTCGGCCTCCGTAATGCCGGGATCGAAATTGACCAGGCGGCGGGCGTACTCGAGATTTTTCTTGCTGCCGCCCGGCGCCGCGTCAAGGTCGGCGTCGATCATGTCCCGGGCGGCCTGGATAACCGGCACCGCCCGGGCGTGAATGCGGGCGCCCATGCCGCTTGCCTGCGTCATCGCCAGCAGATGGCCGAGCAGGCCGTAACCGGTGACATCGGTGCAGGCGCTGACTCCCACCGCCGCCATTGCCCCGGCGGCGTCCCTGTTCAGGGCGCTCATTATCTCCACCGCCCTGGCGGCGGCGGAGGTGCTGGCTGTGCCCCGCTTGATGCCGGTGCTGATTATGCCAACTCCCAACGGTTTTGTCAAAAAAAGGATGTCTCCCACGCGGGCCGTTGAATTGTGAATGATCTGTGATGGCTCGATGACGCCGGTGACGGCCAGGCCGTACTTGGGCTCCCGGTCATCGACGGTATGGCCACCAATGATGGCAACGCCGGCCTCGCGCGCCTTGTCGGCTCCCCCTTTCATTATCCGGGAGAGAATCTCCAGCGGCAGTTCCTTGGTGTGGAAGCCGGCAATATTGAGGGCAAAGAGCGGCCGGGCGCCCATGGCGTAGATATCGCTGAGGGCGTTGGCCACTGCAATGGCGCCGTACTGGTAGGGATCATCGACTACGGGGGTGAAATAATCGACGGTCTGGATGACCGCCAGGTTATCGGAGATCCGGTAAACGGCGCAGTCATCGCCGGTGTTGAAGCCAACCAGCACGTTGGGATCTGTTATCGGCGGCAGCTCTTTGAGAATGGCCTGCAGGTCCGACGGACTTATCTTGCAAGCTCAGCCGGCCCCGTGCGCCAGGCGTGTGAGGCGGATCTCTTCATTTGCGCTCATAGATGCACCTCCTTTGCCGGCCGGCCGCCGTTAAGAATGGCAACCCGGCAGGAAAACTCAAGTGCGGAGACGTAAGCCAGCGCTTCGCTGAGTCCCCGCCCCACCGTGTAGCTGCCGTGGCTTCGCACGAGGGCCGCCACCCGCGTCTGCAGCAGTTGCGGCAGGCGGACGGCGGCATCTTCCGGCTCGACGACGGAAATGTCGCGCAGGAAGACGGAGCCTTCCAGATCCAGTGGCGAGATAATATCATTTTTAAGCGATATGGAAACTGCGTGGACGGGATGGGCATGGATGACCGCCATCGCGGGCGTGAACTTGTAGATCAGCTGGTGCAATGCCGCGTCGCGGGAGGCGTCGCTGGCGATCCGGTCCGGCTCTTCCCTCAGCGGGATCTCGATCACGTCGCCGGGCGAGAGGCGGCCGAGCATGGCAAAGTGGGTTGTAATTAAAATGCGGCCCTGATGCCTGACGCTGATGTTGCCGCCATGGGAAGTGGTAAGCCCCTGCCCGACCAGGTCCTCTCCCACCTGGCGAAGCTGGGCAAAAACGTTATCGGTCATCCGGCGCCTCCATGACAAGCCAATATAGCAGAAATCTCCCGGGGGCTTTCCAAAAGTTAACTCGCCTGGATTGTCCCTTGATTCCGCCCCGCCCAAACACAGGTTCCAGAGCCCGGGGGCCGCGGCGCTTCTAGCGCAGCTCGGCGGCCGCCTGCTCGGGGGCGACAATGTTAACCCAGACCCCTGCTCCCAGCTCCAGCCCGCCCGGCGTTGTCAGGCGGGGCAATACTTCAATGTGCCAGTGGTAGGGCCGTGACTCGTCCTTAAGCGGATAGGTGTGAATCCAATAATTGAAAGGAGGGTCATCCAGGCGCTTTTTCAGGCGCAACATAAATGAAGTAAACAGATCTGCCAACTCGTCAAGTTTAGTACATTCCTCAAATCCGGGCTGGTGGCTGCGGGGAACGATCCAGGCTTCATAGGGTAGGCGGGAAGCAAAGGGGCAGAAAACCAGAAAGCTTTCGCTTTCCATCACCACCAGCTCGCCTTTCTCTTCCACCTCCCCGATCATCCGGCAAAGGATGCAGCCGGCCTTATCCGCACTGGCAGCGGCAAATCCGTCCAGCTCGCTGTCGATATCCGGCGGCACAAAAGGAAGGCCAAACAGCTGCGAGTGGGGATGCTCAAGCGAGGATGCCGCGCCACGCCCGTGATTGCGGATGATGTGGACGTAGCTGGTGCGGCTCTGATTCTTAAGAGCACGGATGCGCTCCTGGTACATTTCAAGCATTTCTTTAACCTGCGGCGCCCCGATTTCCCAGGGAGGCTTGTTGTGCAGGGGAGTGTCGACAATTACTTCGCTGCTTCCCAGGGCCGGGCGGCGGCCGTTTGAAGCGATTTTCTCGGAGCCCGCGTGAGGGGCGCCGCTTACCAGAATGGGAAACTTGTTGGGCAGGGTGCGGACGCTCCAGCCGGGGCAATCCCTGCCCCCGCCCTCGCGCACGGCGCAGATCTCAGGGGGAGTCAGCTCCTCGCGGCCGGGGCAAAGCGGGCACTGGTCCAGCAGCTCCTCCGGGGCGGGAGCGGAAACGCGGCCGCCGGGAGCATGCGGCCGGACGGAGCGCCCCGCGGCCAGGATCACCCATTCGCCCGTGATAGGATCGCGCCTCAGCTCCGGCGCCGGCGGCTGGGCTTGCGTCTTTTCAGGCACGGTCCCGGGCAAAAGGCTCCAGTGTCCACTCGCCGGTGTTGGCGTCCCGGGCGAGGTCGTAACTGCGACCGTCATGGGCGTGCACCCGGAAAACGGTCTTGCGCCGGCGGCCCTGCCCGGCTTCTTCCTGCCAGGTCTTTTTGACCGATAGCACTGTCAGGCGGCGCCCTTCCAGCTCGAATGCGCGCGGCCTTTCCTCGCCCTTAAAGCCGGAGTAGCTGTGAACGGTAACGGGCACACCCAACTTCCCGGTCTCGCCGGCGGCTTTGGGCGTATCCCGTTTACTGCTGTCAGGTTTTTGTATAGACATTGGAGGATTGTTTGGCAGGCCCCTTTTCCCGGCGCCGTTCTTATTATATACCCCGCCCCATGCCAGCTGAAGGAGGAGCAGGTTGAAACGCAAGCTGCCGAAACCGGACTGTTTGGGGAACTTCTGCCGGCGCGGATTGCGCCAGAGGTGTCCACAAAGGGGTTATTGTTGCAAATAAATTGAGACGCAAATCTTTTTGGCTCCAGGGGGAACCCCAAATTTAATACTATCAGGAATATGATTTTTTTTGCATCAAACCTTGGTTGTATTTGCAAAAAAGAAAGTTGTATTTTTCCGCCAATCCGAGGCAGGCAAAGCAGCAGCGCTGGCAGGTTTGGATTCAGAATATGGGGTTCCGGGAGAAATCAGGAATGGCAAGAGTCAGCCTTGGTTCCCGGGGGGCGGCGCTCCGGTTCTGAAGGCGGTCAGCATGATGCCGGCGGCGGCCAGAGCGGCCGCCGCCCCGAACAGGAAAGGTGCGGATGGACCGACGTTGTCCCATAAAAGACCCGCTATCAGGCTGGAGAAAAAAGTGAGCAGGCCGGTGGCGGTCTGATAGGTTCCCAGGCCGGTGCCGCGGGCGTGGGCAGGCGCCATATCAGCCGCAAATGCCTTGCCGATCCCTTCCGTTAGCGCCATGTAAAGTCCGTAGACTGCAAACAGCGGCCAGATGAGGGAGGCGCTTCCTGCCAGGGCGAAGCCCAGGTAGACGAGGGCAAAGATGGCAAAGCCGGCGCCGATCAGGCGCCGGCGGCCGATGCGGTCCGACAACGAGCCGGCCGGCATCGAAAAAACGGCGTAGACCAGATTGTAGATGACGTAGGCAAGAACGGCGGTAAAGGCGGTCAGGCCCAGGTTTTTGGCCCTGAGAATGAGGAAAGCGTCGCTGGAGTTGCCCAGGGCGAAGATGGCGCTCGCCAGCAGAAACATCTTAAATTTGTGGTCAAACTGTGAGAAGGAAAGCCGCGGCGGCTCCTGCTGAGGATGCGGCCGCACCCGCTCGCGCACCAGCAGCAGGCTGGCAACGCCCAGAACGGCGGGAATTGCGGACAGCAGAAAGATGGTGCGATATCTTTCCCCGAGCAGCCCCAGCGCCGCCAGCGCCAGCAGCGCGCCCAGGGCAGCGCCGGCCGTGTCGGCGGCCCGATGGAAACCGAATACCCGCCCGCGGCATTCAGGCTCGCAGGAATCTGCGATGAGCGCATCGCGGGGGGCGCCTCGGATTCCTTTTCCCAGGCGGTCGCCAAAGCGCAGCACAAGGACAATTGGCCAAGCGCTCGCTGCCGCCAGCAGCGGCTTGGACAGCGCCGATATCCCGTAACCAATTATCATCAGGGGCCGGCGCCGTCGCATCCGGTCCGACAGCCATCCGGAAAACACTTTCAGGGTGCTGGCGGTGCTCTCGGCGATGCCCTCGATCAGGCCCACTACCAGGAACGGCGCCCCCAGCACCGATGTCAGGAAAAGCGGCACCAGCGGGTAGATGACTTCGCTGGAGAGGTCGGTGAGGAAGCTGGTGACGCCCAGGATGAAAACGTTGCGGCTGATGCCGGCAAACAGCCCTGCCGTCCTCGCGGGCGTGTTGCCCGTTTCCTTTTGGTGCTGGTCTCGCAAGGCTACCTGATCATGCCCCGGGCAAGCCCTCGAAGCATATCCATAAGTATCCTTTTGATCAAATTTGTGTGGAGTGACAGCATTTGTTTTACGAAAAAGGCGTCAGGAGCTGCCGGCAAATACATAATTAACCAGGACATAGCCAATTGCCAGGGTCAGAACAAACATGGCGGCAAAGGTAAAAACCGCCGTTCTTAGGGAATAAAGCAGTGGCGCGTCTACCATCCACCATCCGCTTTTTACGGCATCCCCGCGTTTTCCAGTATAAAAACAAGCTCCTCAACCGCCCCTTTCTCCAGCGGCAGGGCCCGCAGTTTGGCCACCGCCGCCTCGATGTCGTACTTCACCCGTTTTAGCTGAACGCGTCCATCATCCAGAACGGCGTAGCTGGCAGCGGCGATGCCGTCGCGCGGCTGGCCGACGCTGCCAACGTTCACCAGCGTCCGGCCGCCAGCCTCGCGGATGAACGGCCTGTGGGTATGGCCCATCAGGACGATATCAGCACCGGCAACACTGCCTTCCTCGGCCAACTTCTCATCGCTGACCTCCGGCGTCACATATTTAAAGAGATGGTCGCTGGGGGAGGCGTGAACGGCAAAGACGCTGCGGCCGCCGCTTGACAGCTCCAGGCTGGTCTGGGCCGCGCCGGTCCAGTCCAGCAACTCCTGGTCCAGCAGTTTCCACATCAGCTTGCGCGTCAAAACTGACAGGTGCCGGTAGGCCTGGCCGCAGCCGCAGTCCACCCGGAAGGCGACGGCGTTGTCATGGTTGCCGCGCACGCGCGCGCCGCCGCGCTCCCGCAGCCAGTCGATGCATGACACCGGATCAGGTCCGTAGTCAACAACGTCGCCCAGGAAGAGGACCCGGTCGAAGGATTCATCAATGGCCCTGAGGGCGTCGATGTTGGCGTGGATGTCAGAGATAACGAGAATGCGCATGCCGTTTTATCCTTCCTCGCCGCCGATTGTAATTATATCCTTGGCTGCCTCGCTTTGCGGCGGAAAGTATTTCAGCGCTGTAATCGTGGGCAGCACGGCGGATACGATCACGACAGTGATCAGGACCGAAAACTGAGTTGCGCTGATTATATGCTGATTGAGCCCGTACAGCGAAGAGATGGTGCCAAAAGTGAGGCCGGTGCTCATAAGGAGAGTCGTAAACACGCTGTCTTCTTTGTGGTACCTTTTGGCAAACGGAAAGACGCCGGCAAACTTGGTGACAAACTTGATCGTCAGAAACAGGGTGGTGACTGCCAGGGCCGCCTCGACTTCCCTCAGGTTTACATTAAGCCCTCCCTGAAAAAAGAAGAAGGGAGTCACCATCGCGAAAGCGGCGGTTCTCATTTTATTGCGCAGAGCCTTGTGCTTGGTCAGAAAGCGGGAAAGCACCAGTCCCAGAAAAAATGCGGGCAGGCCGGGCTGATTGTTTCCCTCGCTGCCCAGCCATTCCAGCAGGAACAGGCAAAGAAAAAGGAATTTCAGCTCGGGCTCCACTACCTTGTTGCCAAACCTCTCCACGAGCCAGGGGTAAATCCTGGGCAGCCCGATCAGGGCGGCAATCGATGCGGCAACAAAAAGGGCGGAGTAAAGGTTAAAGTGAAGAAACAGCAGCGTCAGAAAAATGGCCGTCAGGGCGTCCTCAACAAACGTCGCCGCCATCAAGCGCTTGCCAAAGGCGGTGCGGGACAGGCCCGTTTCTACGAGCACTGCGTAGACAACGGCCAGCGAGGTGGTTGAAAGGGCCAGCGCCGCAATATCGGAAGCGCCAAATGTCCAGCCGAGCAGCCAGTAAGCCGCCGCAAACTCAAAAACAAAGGGAACGAAGAACGCCGCTCCCCCGAGCAGCAATGCTTCCCTGAAATGCTTTTTAAAAAGGTCAATGTCCACCTCGGTGCCGGCCTGAAAAGTGAGGTAGATGCTGCCAAATGAAGCCAGAAAGGCAATGAAGGGAAGGTTGTTGGGCACTTGGAAAAAATTCCCGGCGATTACGCCAAAAGTGATCTCGCAAACAGCGGCGGCAATGCCAAACCGGACCGAGATCAGACTGGCCAGAAAGACCAGGCCAAAGAAGATGGTTGCAGCCAGAAATACGGACATATTCTTCCTTTCATCATCCGGACAAAAAAAGGCCTCTTCTGCGTTAGCAAGAAGAAGCCATTAGCGCCCGTGGATGGGGCGCGTTCGGTGAGCTTCATCACCAGGGCCTCAGCCCGTTTTATGTTAAGTGCTTGCCGGGATAGGCACTAGGTGATTTTTTCGGGCTCCTTTGCAATGATATTCTCGATCTCGGCAAGCTCCCGCCTGGCACTCTCAAATGCCTCCAGCCGCTGCCCGAGCCGCTCTTCGAATTGCCGCAGCTCCGCCTCGCTTTTTTGCCTGGCCAGGCGGCCTGCCTCGAGGGCCTGGCGGATGCTGTCCTGGGTGTTGCCTACCGTTTCGTCAAGCCGGCTGCTGAACTGCTTGATAGTGCCCTCGATCCTGGCCACGAAATCGTGGCGGAGGCGGCCGCAGTGGCGGTCGATCTGTTTTTCCATCCGCTCTTTTGCCTCCTTCAGGATAAGGCCGTGGGCCAGCCGCCGGGGCAGCAGCATTGTCGCCGATTCGGTCATCGACTCCAGCGAAACCTTGACATCTTCATCGATCTTGAACCGGAAATGAGACTTGGCTGCCAGTGACTCGTCAATTGTGAAAGGCTCAATGCTTAGGTCAAAGATGCGGGAGGAGAGCTCAACCAGGTGGCCGATGATGGTGTTGGTGCGGTCCAACAGGCGGCCGAGAATACGCGCCAGCATCTCCTCCAGCTTCTTTTCTTCCTCCAGCCGGAAACCCGTGAAGATTTCCTGGATGCGCTCATGCACATAGTCGTCAAACAACCGCGCCAGGGCGCGGTTGCCCTCTTTTTTGACCTCCTGGTAATAGGCGTCAAGATTAACGGCTACGGCGCCTGTCTGCCTGATCTTCAGCTCCGTTAGGTCTTCTTCAAGCACGCCGGCGGCCAGCTCGTTTGCTTCCGCCCTCAGCAGGCGGTTGCTGTCACGGCGCTCTTGTTCGATAGTGGCCAGCGCCGAATCGAACTGGCGCATTTTGGCCTCCAGGTCCTGAAGCGGCCCGTCCAGGCTTTTTTGCAGAAGCTCGGCTGAAAAGGACTCCTGCGATACTACGTTTCTGATTTTCGCAGCCGTGGAGACGAGGAATACCCGCCCCCGCTCGCCCAGCAGGAAGTCGTCCAGCATCTGCTCGAAGGCCGGCAGGCCGCTTTCCTTCAGGCCGGCCTCGCCCCCATCCGATTTCGCTTCCAGCGCCTGCCTGGCCGACAGCGAGAAAATTTCGGCGTTCTTGAGCCCCGCCTGCTTCTCTATCACCTGCCTGGTGAATTCCAGCGACTCCTGCCGGTCAACAGCGCCGACCATGTCAACCTTGTTGAGCACAAAGAAAA
Organism: Thermoleophilia bacterium; assembly: GCA_014874175.1. GTDB lineage: Bacteria > Actinomycetota > Thermoleophilia > BMS3ABIN01 > BMS3ABIN01 > JACWAD01. The sequence continues at coordinate 12,294 of JACWAD010000048.1, read as the reverse complement.
TCCTGGTGGCGTAGCCCTTAAGGTCGCCCAGGAACTTTAACTCCGCCTCCGTGATCGGCGGGTCGACGCTGACCAGGAACACGGCCGCATCAGCATGGGGCAGGTAACGGTAGGTAGTGTCGGTGTTGTGGCCGTGCACCGAGGCGACGCCGGGAGTGTCAATGATCTGGACGCCGTGCTTCAGGTAAGGCGAGGGATAATGAATTTCAACGCGCTTTACGTCCTTCTCGTTTTTGGGATTGTTTTTTTCGGTGACGTAAAAGGCCATGTCGCGGGCTTCAATCTTTCGCCGGGAGCCGTCGTTAAAAAAGACCTCCACATGCAGGGCCTCGCCGTACCTGATCACGGTAATGATCGAGGTGAGAGGAATGATGGCCGTCGGCAGCAGGTCTTCTCCCAGGATGGCGTTGATGAACGTGCTCTTGCCCCGCTTGAACTGCCCGGCGACGACCAGCGAGAATTCGTTTTCGGCAATCTTGCGGCTCAGCGAGTCCAGCGTCTGTATGGCCGCCTCGCCCTCGGCGGCGCCAAGGAGCCCGGCCGGAACCCGCGCCAGCCTGTTTTTCAGTGTTGAATATCTTTCCAGCATGACAATAAAAAAGCTCCCGCAGTTAGCTGCAGAAGCCATAAGTCCCTGGGGACGTTTCAGGCGAGCTTCATCGCCTCATAAAATATGCGCTCTTTAACAGGAAATATAACAACTTGGTCTCTTTGGTGCAAGATTTTTCTTATTGCCCGGTGGCGTAATGGATGATCATCTGGTCGGTGAGCCACTCCACCGGCGCCTTGTCGTCGGTGAGGATCTCGCCGCCTGGATGAACCGGCTTGATCTGGCTGGCAATCTGGCGGGCCAGTGACGCAACCGGAGGCGGCATCAGCGCCAGCCGGCTCTCCATCTCCGTCGACACCGACGGGCTGCGCGTAGCGACCACCAGCTGGTTAAACTCGCCGGCCGAAAATGAATAGACAGTTGGGAAATCATCCCTCATGGTGGCGGCAATCTCCGTGCGGCGTCAGATGGCCGGACGCGGCCTGAAAAAATTCGCGCGTTGTCAGGTAGAAGGGAATGTATGGCTGGCGGAAGGCATCAATGGCAATAAGATCATAATGATTTTTTGTGGTCATAAGAAAGGGGCGGCCATCGCCGATATAAACTGTGAGGTTGGCCTCGTTCATGCCGAACAGCCTGCGCCCGATATCAACGACCTTGGGATCGATCTCTATCCCGTCGACGTGAATATCTGGATAAAAATGGATCAGCTGGCCGGGAACGGTGCCGGCGGCGCTGCCGATGCAAAGCGCCCGGCGGGGCGTCTGGCTGCCGCCGAACCAGGGAGCCAGCGAAAAATAGTCCCAGTAACCGCCGGTCATAATCTGGCCGGGCTTGTAGATGGAGTGAACTGCCCAGCCTTCGTTGAGCATCAGCTCGCGGCTGCCGTCAGGCTGCTGGACCACCTGGATGAAGTGGTAAGGCGACTCGGTTTCATAGATGCTGGCGGCTGATGGCTTGATCGCGCCCTGCGGCAGAGCCAGCGCCGCCAGGATCAAAAGCGGCGCCCCGGCGCCCAGCCCCACGGCAGATATGCCCGCCAGGACGGCGGCAAAGGCCAGCATTGTGTCGCGGGTGCCGATCCAGGGGATGAGCAGGAAGACGGGCAGGAAAGTGCCAAGAATGCTGCCGATGGTGGAGAGGGCGTAAAGGCCCCCCGAGATATTGCCGGCGCTTTCGACCTTCCTCATGCTGAGGCGGATGGCAAACGGGGCCACTGTTCCCAGGATTGTCACCGGCAGTGAGAACAGCAGCACGGTGACGCCAAATGATCCCAGGAAGGCGCCGGCGGAGACCTGCTCCACTCCCCGGATAGCCACGCCCATGATCGGCTTGGCCACAAATGGAACGATGGCATTCGCGGCAGAGGCGCTCAGGGTCAAGGCGTAAAGCAGCCGCGCCTGCGGCCAGCGGTCAGCAATCCGGCCGCCAATCCAGTAGCCGCCGGAAAGATAAATCAGGATAAGGCCGATCAGGTTTGCCCAGATGAAAAGCGAGTCGCCGAAATAAGGGGCCAGCAAGCGCGAGGCCGACATCTCCACCGCCATCGTGGTCATGCCGCCGATAAAAACGGTGGCGTAAAGCAGGGCCCGGCTCAGCGTTAGCCCTCCAGTTCCCGGCGGCGCTGCTCGGGCTCTCGGGCACAGGGCGGCCCGTACGCGGGGTTTCCTCGCGGGGCAGGGCCTGACCAGAAGCGGATGCTGCGGACATGGGCCGCTTTTTCCAGCCGCCGCCTGGCGAAGGCCCTCACGACTCTGCGCGCCGGCGGCAAGAGCAGCAGTAGCCCGGCGGCATCGGTGATGTAGCCGGGCGTAATCAAGAGGGCTGCGGCAGCCAGGATAAGCGCCCCGTCAATGAGCGCGTCTGCCGGCATGCTGCCCGCATTTAAGTCGGCCCGGATTTGTGAGATGGCGCGGTACCCCTCCCGCTTGGCCAGCGCCGCGCCGCTGAAGCTGATGACGATCAGCATCATGATCGTGAAGAAGTAGCCGATCCGCGAGCCGATCTCGATAATCGTCAGCAGCTCCAGCAGCGGGACGATGATAAACAATATCAGCAGCTTTGCGAACATAAAATAATTGTCCACCCGGGAAGATGCAAAAACAAGGACGCCGGCCTGGCTGACTAGGATTGAAGGGGCAGCAGTCAGGTGGATTGGCGACAATGAAGAGCAAGATTTAGGTGCGACGCCAAATCGGTCAGCGGACCGAAAGCTGGCAATTTACAACTTTTTCTGGGAAAGAATCAAACTAAAGTTTGATGAAAAACCGGCAGCAGTTTGGTAATTTTAAATTAGGGGTGCCCCCGGCGCCTGTTTTGTTGTGCAAATTTTTATTTGTGTTTGTATCCTGCCATGCCACGCACATTTTTGTCCATATATCGATCCGGGATAATGTTGAAATCCATTTTTTCGGTCCGCCGGCGATGCTACATTACACCCGTAGTGGAAACCACCCGTGAGTGGAAACGGCGGCGAAAAAAGCGGAGGTTGAAATGGATGCAGACAGCTTGAAGAGCAAACTTGCCCTGATTGATGGCAGGGGCTACAAGGCCTACCGGGAGCTGAAAGGGCGGTTTGAATTTCCCCGGTTCACGCTTTTTATTGATCGCGTCCAGTCCGATCCCTTTGCTGCGCCATCCCGCATGCGGGTGCGTGTAGCCCAGGCTTCGGCCCGGTTCGCCCCGCTCTTGTTCGAGACCAAAGTCCGCCAGGTGGCCCTTCAGGATTGGCTTGCCCGCACCTTTGCCATATCAATTGCGCGAATTGTCAAAGGCCACCGGGGGACGGGCAAATCAGGATACATCGGCGTGGACCGGGGAGGCCAGGAAATTATCGAGCGCACAGCCGCGGTGGTAAACGAGCAGTTTGCCGAAGTCAGGCTCGCCGCCGGCTTTCCCGCTGCCGGCAGGCGTTGCCTGGGGCGGGAGGCCGCCGCCATGCTGCTTGAGGAGGTCCCCCGCCTTGTTGACGCAACCCTTTTTTATGGGGCTCTGGACCAGCTGGCTGTCGCGGCCCACATCGAAGCGGCCGAAGACCAGGATTGGCTGCGCCGCCGGCTGCCGGACATGGGCCTGGTTGCTTTCGTGGCCGACGGCTCAATCCTGCCCCGCGAAAGCGGCGTCAGCGACAAGCCGCTCAGACGGGGGCCGGTGATCGAGTTTCAAAGCCCTGCCGGGCTGCGCACCAGTATCGAGCTCCCCAACCGCGGCCGCCTGGCCGGAATGGGAGTCCCGGAGGGCGTCACCCTCATCGTTGGCGGCGGTTACCATGGCAAATCGACGCTGCTCAGGGCGCTGGAGCGCTGCGTTTACAGCCACGTGCCGGGCGATGGCCGCGAGCTGGCGGCAACGCGTAGCGATGCGGTCAAGATAAGGGCCGAGGACGGCCGCCGGATTGAGAAGGATGACATCAGCGCCTTTATCTCCAATCTTCCGTTTGGCGTTAACACTTCTTCCTTTTCTACGGAAAACGCCAGCGGCAGCACTTCGCAGGCGGCCAATATTGTGGAGGCGCTCGAGGCAGGCTCGGCCCTGCTGCTGATGGACGAAGACACCTCCGCCACAAATTTCATGATCCGCGACAGCCTCATGCAGCAATTGGTCGTGAAAAGGAAGGAGCCGATTACGCCTTTTATCGATCAGGTTCGCAACCTGAAGTCCGAGCATCGGGTTTCGACGGTGCTCGTGATGGGCGGATCAGGCGATTATTTTGACGTTGCCGACACGGTCATAGCGATGGAGAACTACCAGCCCCGCGTAGTGACGGGCCGCGCCCGCCAAATCATCGCAGCCCGCCAGGACGTCCGCAACGCTGAAGCTCCGGCCGGGTTCGGAGCGATCGGGCGGCGGACGCCGCTGGCCCGCGGCATCGATCCGCACCGGGCCGGCAAGTTGAAAATTGGCGCGAAGGGCCTTAAAAATGCCGTCTTCGGCAAGGAAATCATCGAAATGGCCGCCCTGGAGCAGCTTGTTGATGTCAGTCAGACACGTGCTATTGTTCACATGATCTGGCATGGACTGCGGCAGGGTTATTTCGACGGCCAGTCGTCACTTGCGGAGATTATTGACCGGATCCTGGCCGACGTTGAGCGGTCCGGCTTGGGAGTGGTTTCGACCGTCTTTTCCCGGCAACCGGCCTCCGGGCCGGACGGGGCCGATGCGGGCGGCCGGAAAGCCGCCTCCGCCCAGGCCGTCCCGTTGCTGCCGGCAGCAGGTGAGGAACATCCTGGGGACTTCGCTTTGCCGCGCAGATTTGAAATCGCCGCCGCGCTGAACCGGATCAGGACCTTGCAGGTCGAATAAAGGCAATATTTGCGCTCAGGAATTGGCGGCCGGAACGAAATTTAATCAAATTGGCAGGAATGCTGGCTCTAATTGGTTACAATAAAGTGGAAGACACCTTCACAGCGTGTCTGGCGGCAGTCGCATCAAACCGGAAAGGATGAATAGTTTGAGCCAGGATCAGGCAAAACTCCAGACTCTGGAGGAAAAGGAAGCCAGGAGCATCGGGATTTTAACCGATGCCCTGAAGTGCTTCGAGGACAAGATTGCGACAACGTTCACCGGCGGCAAGGATTCCCTGACTGTGCTGCACATGCTGAAGCGGATCGGCGGCGGCAGGGTGCCAGTGCCGGTGCTTAACCTTGACACCACCGTCAAGTTTAGGGAAGTGCTCGAGTTCCGCGACCGGCTGGCGCGCGAGTGGGAGCTGGACCTTATCATTGCCACAAATTATGATGGCCTCAAAAAAATCAGGATTGCCGTTGACCACGAGCAGTGCTGCCTGGTTATGAAGGCCCAGGCCATCGATGCCGCGGTCGAGGCGAACGGCTGGCAAGCACTCGTTACCGGCGTCCGCTGGGATGAGCAGCCCGCCCGGGCCGGAGAGAAATACTTCTCCGAGCGCCCCGGGCATACGCGCGTGCAGCCGATCCTCCACTTCAGCGAGCTGGACATCTGGGACTATATTGGCAAATACAAACTCCCTTACTGCTCACTATATGATCAAGGATACCGCAGCCTTGGCTGCGAGCCCTGCACAGTCAAAAGCGTCCGCCCGCGCGGCGATGGCCCCGAGCGCGAGGGCCGCGCCCAGGAAAAAGAGCAGATCATGGCCCAACTACGCGACCTCGGCTACTTCTAACATTCCTGTTTCTTCTGGGCGGCCGTTCCCAACCGCCTGGATCTGCCTTTTCGGGCCTGTTTCTTACCGGTAATTTGACGCTGGTTTCCCACGCGCCGCTCACAAGAATGTGGCACCATACCCGTCCACTTTTTTTGAAAAAAGTATCGTAAATATAATATTTTGGAACCATATGATGATAAAAAACAGCCGTTTGTTAATCATCCCCCTGGGTGAGGCCGGCCAGAGCCTGCTCGCCGGCCTGGCCGCTTCGCTGGCGCGGGTTTTCGGCATGGAAGCTGGCGTGGGAGAGCAGCTTCCCATTCCCGGAGCCGCCTGGTCCAGACGCAGGCGCCAGCACAGCTCCGGGAAGGTGCTAACCGTGCTGGCGAGGATTGCAAGCGCGTCTTCCGGACCGCGCCCGGTGCTTCTTGGCGTCACCGGTGTTGACCTGTTCACGCCCGGGCTCAACTTTGTCTTCGGCGAAGCAGATCCGCGCGGGAGGGTAGCCGTAATATCACTGGCCAGGCTTGACAGCGCCCAGGCAGGCGCCCCTGGCGGCAGCGGCCTGCTGCATGAGCGGGCCCTTAAGGAAGCGGTTCATGAGCTGGGCCATGTTTTTGGCCTCGCCCATTGCGGCGATCCGGGCTGCATCATGCATTTCTCCAACTCTGTCCGGGACACCGACCGCAAAGGGCCCGGCTTTTGCCCGGGCTGCCTGGCAGAGCTGACACCAGGCGGTTCTGTTTCTTCCCCGGACGCTCAGTAAAACTCGTCTATTTCCTTCTCAACCGCCTTGATTGAGAAGGGCTGGCGCACCAGAGGCTCCCTGCCGGCCAGCACAGGGATCTGGTCTTCCAGCAGCGGCCGCTCATGTTTGTAAATGACGCCGGTCGGGATTTTTTCCTGCTCAAGCGCCAGCCGGAAGGCGGCCTCGCGGTCGCCGGGGTCGTGGCCGGCGCCGATTCTGTAGACGCGGTCGTGGTACCAGCGGTATGTGTTGAGCTTGTTGAATGTGACACATGGCTGCAAAATATCAATAAGGGCAAAACCGCGGTGCTCCATGGCTGCCGTCATCATCTCCGTGAGAAAGCTCGTATCCCCGGCGTAGGCGCGGGCGGCAAAGCTGGCGTCCATGGCTACAGCCAGCGCCACCGGATTGAGCGGCTCCAGGAGCACGCCGAATGGCTGGACCTTTGTGACCATCCCGGCCTGCGAGGTGGGGGAAGCCTGGCCTTTGGTAAGGCCGTAGATCTGGTTGTCGTGAACAAACAGTTTGACATTTACATTCCGGCGCATGGCGTGGAGGAAGTGGTTGCCGCCCTCGCCGTAACAGTCGCCGTCCCCCGCTACCGCCACTGCAATCATGTTGTGGTTTGCCAGCCGGATGGCAGTGGCCACCGGCAGCGGCCGGCCGTGCAGGCCGTTAAAGGTGTTGCCGGCGGTGTAATGCGGCAGCTTGCTGGCCTGGCCGATGCCGGAAACCAGGGTTAGCTGGTGCGGGCTTAATCCCAGTTCCGACATGGCGGCCTTGAACGCCTTGAGAATGTTGAGGTTGCCGCAGCCGGGGCACCAGGACGGCGTCTGGCCGCTGAACTGTTCCGGATCAGCCAATCAGGCCTTCGATTCTGTCAGTCAACTCATCAAGCAGAAACGGGCGGCCGTCAAACTTGTTGACCGTATCCGTGAACTGATAGCCGGTCTGGCCCCTAAGCAGCCTGGCAAACTGGGAAGTGGCGTTGTTCTCGATGCAGACGGTGCGGCGGGCGGCCTTAAGCACCGGCAGGTAGCCCGATTTCTCCGCTGCCGGGAAAGGCCAGACCTCGCTCCAGTGCATCATGGCAAGGTTGTGCTTTTGCGACAGCGCATCGACGGCTTCCCTGATGACGCCGTAGGTTGAGCCCCAGCCGGCCAGCACTGTCTCCGGCTCCCGGGAGCCGTAAACAAGAGGCGGCTCCATCTCCTCCCTTAGCTGCGGCAGCTTCTTTAGCAGCCGTTTTTCCACCATCCTGGTCCTGGTGGCTGCGTCTTCAATGATATGACCTTCTTCGTCATGCTCGTCGCTGTCGGTAACCACCAGATGCCGCGAAGCACCCGGCTCGGCCAGGGGGGAAACGCCGGTCTCTGTGAACGCGTGCCGCTTATACCCGGTCAGCCTTTCAAGATCTCCTGCGCGCAGCCGGTAATCTTCATACTTGAGGCGGGACGTATCCAGGCCGGTCACGGTCCACTCGGCGTCGGTCAGGTAAGTGTCGGAAAGGATCAGGGCCGGCACCTGGTATTTTTCCGCCAGGTCGAACGCCTTGTTGGTCAGGTAAAAGGCCTGCTCCGGGCTGCCGGGAGCCATGATCAGGCGCGGGAACTCGCCGTGGGCGGCATTCAGCACGAACTGCAGGTCGCCCTGCTCGGTCCTGGTGGGAAGCCCGGTGGCGGGCGCCGGCCGCTGGCCCACCAGGATGACGACGGGAGTCTCGGTCATGCCCGCCAGCGACAGGCCTTCCACCATCAGGGCAAAACCGCCGCCGGCGGTTCCCGTCATGGCGCGCACGCCGGCGAAAGAGGCGCCGATGGCCATGTTGATGGCGGCAATCTCGTCCTCGGCCTGCTCCACTACGAGGTTGTACTTTCTGCTTTTGGCGGCCATGTAGTTAAGCACCGGAGTGGAGGGGGTCATGGGATAGGCGGCGTAAAAACGGCAGCCGCTTAAAAGGGCGCCCAGCCCTACCGCCGATGCGCCTTCAATCAGCATCCTTCTGGGCGCGCTCTCATCCACAGGCGCGTTGAAGGCGCATCCGGGGCAGCTTTCCGAGGCAAACTTGTGGCCGGCGCGGGCGGCGGCAACGTTCTTGTCAACTACCTCCTGGCCCTTCGGCTGGAACATCTCCGACAGCAGGTTTGCCAGGTGAGCGACGTCCATTCCCAGCAAGCCGGTCACCGCGCCTGCGGCGACGGTATTTTCCATCAGCCGGCCACCGGCAACGTCGGTTGCGATCCGGCGCGAGGGCACGTCCAGGAACTCCGCCCCGTCATATTTTTGCCCTATGGCGCCGGAGTCGTAGACAATCAGCCCGTTCGCGGCCAGGCCGCCGCGGTGGATCTCCACCGTGTTGCGGTCAAGCGCTACCAGTATGTCAACCTTGCTTCTGGAAGAGCTGACAGGGTTGCCGGAAAAGCGGATCTGGTTGAAGTTGTGGCCGCCACGAATGCGGGACATGTAATCCTGGTGGGTGAAAACGTACAGTCCGGCGCGGACCAGCGTTTTCGCCAGGGCGCTGCTGATTGTCTGGATCCCCTGGCCAGCCTGCCCGCCTATCATGATCGAATAGTCCATGGCATTAAATTGCCTGCCGCCAGGGGTGGTTAAACATCCCGGCGGGGATGAGACTAGGCAAACAGCTGGCTGTATTTAAACAGAGGTTTGAGTCCAAGGCCGCAGGCGCGACTGATTTCCCCGGCGCCGCCTTCTTCACGGTCGACCAGCGCGTAGGCGGCCTCAGGCTTGAGGCCCTCGGCGAGGCAGCTCTCGGCTGCCTGGATGATGGAGCCGCCGCTTGTCACGACGTCGTCAATAATGGCGACCCGGGTGCCGGCGGCGGGCGGCCCCTCGATTTTCCTTCCGGTCCCGTGCCGCTTCTGCTCTTTTCTGACAATGAAGCCTTGGATGGGGTAATCGAGCCGCCAGCTTGTCGCTACCACCCCGGCGACGAGGGGGTCGGCGCCGATCGCCAGGCCGCCGATAGCGGCCAGCCCGTCCCGCCTCATTTTTTCGATCAGGAGCTCCGAGGCCAGCGCCAGGCCTTCCGGGTCCAGCGTGACGCGGCGGCAGTCAAAGTAATGGTTGCTATGTTTGCCGGAACTGAGGATAAAATCTCCGGTAAGATAGGCCTTCTCGAGCAGGAGAGCCCGCAGCCGCTCCCGCCTGGGTTCAATATTTGCCATATAAATTCACCGATTCCGGAACCAGCAAAAAACACCCGTCCGGCCAAGTTTATCAGTTTTATATGGGTTCATCGCGGGCAGGAGATTGACCGGGTGCTGAGAAATACTCCTCAAAACAACCGGAGGTTGAAAAATGAAAACCGACCGCGCCACGATCGTGGCCGCAATTCAGATTATTTTTGGCGTCATAATCTTCACCAGCGCCTGGTGGCTTACCAGCGACCAGCGTGTCACAGCCCTCTACATCTTTGGCTTTGTCACCGTGCTTTTAGGGATAGCAACCTACGGGCTGCTGACCGGCAAGAAATAAAACAACGCCGTCAACCCGGTTCCCAGCTCCCAGTTCTTAGGTCCGCGCGCCAGCCTGAGGGTAATTGGCCTTAATGAACTGGATGTCCTGAAAGCCTGGTCACCCGCCCAGTTTAATCGCTTAGCTGGCGTAACAGTAGACGCAGGCTGGTCCCGAGCAGCGCTGGGTGTAGCTGCCGATGTCGATGCTGCGGGTGCAGCCGCAGTCGCGTCGCTGCGACTCGTCCCTGGCCATTGACGCCGCCAGGCCGTCGCCGCGCAGGCCGTTTAGCAGAGCCCCGTCAATGCAGCACCCCTTGTAAATTCCCGGAACAGCCAGCAGGACGTCATTGGAGCAGCTGGCCAGGCGGATGCGCAGCCTAGCGGCCCCGGCCGCCATGACGGCGGCCGCCTCCAGCTTCTCTGCCGGCTCCGGATCGATGTAATCAATGCCCTCCCTTTGCGCCCGCCTGCTGCTCTTGCGGTACCACTGGGCAAAAGAGAACGTTGAGCCGGAAACTCCCAGGTCTGCCACCGCCGCCCCCAGGCGGGCAAACAGGGTCAGGTTCGTGCGGCGCCCGCCAGCCGCCGGCCAGAAAAGAACCGGGTCAAAGCGCCAGTTTACCCGGGCGGCGCCAAATTCTTTGACCAGTCTTTTCATTTGTGCTACAGATTCCCGCCAGGCGGGCAAGTCCGGCTCCCATGCTGATTTCCCCAGGCCAGTGATGGTGAAATGAAAAAACGGGTTGAGATCGTGAAGACGGCGCAGCAGCTGTGGCCGTTTAAGTAGCGGCCCGTAATCCTTGGACCAGAGCACCAGCGAATGCACCGCTTCGGCCTCGAGGCTTACTGACCGGACCCCGCCCCGGGGAGCCTTGAAAATTACTCCGCCGGCGACCAGTTTTTCTTCCAGCCAGCCGGAATAGCAGCGCGGTATATCCGTGCGGCGGGAGCAGCTGATTACCGGGGCTGTAGTTATCGTGTTCACAGGCTGGCGCAGTTGGTTAACAGCATCTGTGTAAGTAGTGTAATCCATTTCTTAGGACCTATCCCGGCAGGTTATTCGAAGCGAGGTCGAGCGAAAAGGCCATGGCCTTTGCAGCCGGCCGCAGCAGAATGTGCCGACTGGGATAGGTCTTTAGGCAAGGGCTTCCGGGATCGTCTGGATATATTTTGTTTAGACATTCAGGCGGCTAAATCGGTGGCGTCAGTTAGGGCATCAGTAAGGGCAGCAGACGTGAGGCAACGCGGCCATTTGACACTAAAATGGTTTTTCTCTAGTATTTCTCTTTGCGTCTGTTTGAAGGGGAAACTTTGAAGACCTACGTAGCCAAACCATCCACGATAGAGCGGAAGTGGTATATCGTCGACGCCCGGGACCAGCGCCTTGGCCGTCTGGCGACGCGCGTCGCCGATGCGCTGCGGGGCAAGAATAAGCCCGATTATACCCCGAACATCGACACCGGCGACTTCGTTGTCGTCGTCAACGCGGAGCGGATCTCCGTCACCGGGCGCAAGCTGGAGAACAAGATTTATTACCGTCATACGGGCTATCCTGGCGGGCTGAAGCAGCGGACGCTGGCCGAGATGATGAACCGGAGGCCGGAAGAGGTAATCCGGCTCGCGGTTAAGGGAATGATGCCCAAGAACAGGCTGGCGCGGGCGCAGCTGAAAAAGCTGAAAATTTTCGCGGGACCGGAGCACGCGCACGCGGCCCAGAAACCGGAGGAGCTAAGGCTTGGCTGAGTACAAGGCAACGGGAAAACGCAAGTCTTCAATCGCCCGCGTCGTGCTGATGCCCGGCGACGGCAAGATTACTGTAAACAGCCGCCCCATTGGTGAATTCTTCCCGCGCCCGCGGCTGCGCACGGAAGTGAGGATGCCACTCGTGACAACCGGCACCGAGAAACGCTTTGACGTGGTCGCCAACATAAGTGGCGGCGGAGTCGGCGGCCAGGCCGGGGCGCTGAAGCATGGCATTGCTAGGGCCCTGCTTCAGGCGGATGACTCGCTGCGCAAGGAGCTGAGGGTGGGCGGGTTCCTGACCCGTGACTCTCGCATCAAGGAACGCAAGAAGGCCGGCCTCAAAAGCGCCCGCAAGCGGCCACAGTTCTCAAAGCGGTGAAAAAGCAGATGGTGGATGGTAAACGGTAGAGGGTGGACATTCCCCGAAGGAAATCGGTAGCGGGCCTGACAGCCCGCTTTTTTATTTCTGCGAACAGCGCTTTATTGACAATGGGCTAAAAACAAGTGGCGGATTCAACTCTGAAGTGCAACAGTTAACAGGGTTGACGTTTTGAAGAATACTTCATATGGGGTTTTAAATCCAAGCTTCTTTCTGGGACGGTGATTTAGCCGGTGCATTGTTTCGGCGAGCTGCTCTTTGGTGATGGTG
>JACWAD010000047.1 GCA_014874175.1 Thermoleophilia bacterium | reverse complement strand
CGAGACCCTTTTTACCCTTAGCGTTGGACTTGGCCATCGTCTCCTCCTTTGATATTGGTTTGGTCACCGAATATCTTGGAGACGATGGCCGCTCTTCCTCTCGCGGCTGTTAGAATTTACAGAAGTTTAAGGGCGCGACCGTCACGTTGACAGAAGGCTGGCCTAGATGTGTTTTTCCATGATCTTCTCCAGCATCATCACGATCGCCACTCCCAGCCCAAAAACCGATTCGGTGTTCAGGTTCTGATCGGCCGTGCTGTCGAAAAATGCGTGCAGGTCGGAATCGAGGTCGTCCTGGGGCCTACAGTAACAAACCAGCATCGGCATCTTCGGGAAGGGATGGAGGACAACGGAGATGTCAGACCCCAGGTAATACCGCAGATTGCGGTTCGAGTCCTGCCCGCCGCGCCAGAAACTGGACCTTGATATTTTGATCCCTCGATTCGGATTTTGGAAAATCCAACGAGCGTCCGGGCATCCTGGGTGTTTTTAATCCTAATGCCGGAAAAACGGGCGGACCAGACCGAGGAACAGATTGAGGATTTTTGACCACGGACCCAGTTGCGGAAAGAGCGGCTGCGGGCTCGAAGGGGGGTTCGTGACAGTAAACGCGAGGCAGGATGTGTAAGGCGAAGCTTCCTCGTACATCAGCTGGTGCTGTCCGGGGGCGAATCCGGTTGGAACCCTGATTAATGCTGCAAAGCTGCCGCCGGAGTCAACAATGGCTGAGAAACCGGGGCCGGTCTGATCTTCGCGCCAGGAGAAGTCCACATCTGATCCCGGGCCGACCGTTTTGGGGTCGTGCGGCTTCCCCTTGACAAGGAAGAAGCTGCCCGCCGGCCCCTGGGCGGGAAAGAGCTGAAACTTGTCGGGGTTGTCGCCGCCCTGGCAGGGGGTGCCGCTCTTGTTGAAGTTATCATCACTGTCCTGGGCGGAAGCATGGGCAATGGGGACGGCCAGCAACATGATAACGGTGCAGACAAATACCATGCCTCTCGCCATGCCTCTCGCCGTATTATTTCCACCGCGTTTAAACACTTCCGGCAAATTCTAGCAAAAAAAAATGCCTGAGAGCGCCAGGCTTTTCCCCCAGGCTCTTTTCTTAATATAAACTAACATGGAAGTGGAGCGCGGGCGTGGCGGAATGGCAGACGCGCCAGCCTTAGGAGCTGGTAGGGTTATCCCTGTGGAGGTTCAAGTCCTCTCGCCCGCACCAAAAACCGGATATTGGACTTTGGATCTTGGATAACGGAAAACCCTGAACCTGAGATCTGCTTAATTTGGTTTTCCCGTCAATCTTGTTTAACATCTTAATTTGAATCTTATTGTCCAAAAAGAACTGATTTCGGAGCAGCATGGCAGAAATTAAAAGCACGGCAAAAAAGCTTGAGCCAGGAAAGGTGGAGCTTGAGATCGAGGTCCCTCCCGAGGAGATTAAGGCACAAATAGACCAGGCCATCAAGGAAATGGGAAAGACGGCGCGGGTGCCCGGTTTCCGCAAAGGAAAGATCCCCAGGCCGGTGCTCGTTTCTCATTTTGGCAAGGAAGCCATAATGGCGCGCACCCTGCATGACGCGCTTCCCTTATGGTATGAAGAAGCCATTGACCAGGCCGAAATAAAGCCAATTGACAACCCCGAGCTTGATTTTGACACGCTTGACGATCAGGACAAGCCGTACAGCTTCAAGGCGGCAGTTCCGGTGGTACCTCGTCCCAGGCTGGGCAAATACATTGGCCTGGAGGCGGAAAAAGAGGTTGTTGAGGTCAAGGGCGCTGAGGTTGAGGAGCCAATCGAGCGGATGCGCAAGCGCGTGGCCAGGCTGGAGGAGGTCACGGACAGGCCGGCCGGCAACGGAGACTTTGTGGTGATAGATTTTACCGGCTTCGTGGACGAGGAGGCCCTGGAGGGAGGCTCGGGCAAGGATTACATGCTGGAGTTGGGATCCGGCACGTTTATCCCCGGTTTTGAAGACCAGATTGCAGGAATGGAAGAAGGCCAGTCGAAAAAGCTTACGCTGACTTTTCCCGAGGATTACCGGCCGGAAAACCTGGCGGGGAAGGAAGTTGTTTTCGACGTAACCGCCAAGGAGATAAAGGAGCGGGTGCTGCCCGGGCTCACCGATGAGTTCGTGTCCGAAAACAGCGAATTTGACACATTAGAAGAATTGCGTGGTGACATCCGCTCACGGATGACAAAAGCGCGCGAGGCGGCGGCGGAGAATCTGTTTCGGGAGCAAGTTCTTGAAAAGGCAGTGGAGGCGGCCGAGTTTGATATTCCTGAGGTAATGCTTGAAAAGCGGAGCCGAGAGCTGGAAGAGGAGTTCGCCATGGCCTTGAAAGACAGCGGTCTCACTATAGAGGCTTACGCCGAGAGGGCAGGCATGCCGGCCGAGGAGCTGCGCAATGGGTTCCGCAGCGAGGCGGAGCGGCAGATCAAGCAGGACCTGGTGCTTGAAACTGTCGCCAGGAACGAAGGCCTTCAGGTCGGCGCCGATGAGGTGGAGGCCGAGATCAGGGACCAGGCGGTCAGGCGCGGCATAGACGCGGAGAAGCTGCTTGAAAAAACGCGCAAGGCACGGCGAGAGGGGTTTGTGAAGGAGAACTTGCTCAGGCGGAAGGCGCTGGATCTGCTGGCTGAGAAGGCAATCCCGGTGCTGCACAAGCATACCGCCGCCGTCAAGGAAGAGGAGAAGCCCGAGATAATAAAACCATAGGTTCTTCGCCGCAAAAGCGGCTCAAGTCAGTCGAAAAGAAAAAGAGCTTGATTGTGATTTATTCAAAGTCCAATATCAATCCAAGATCCGGAGTTAGTCAGATGCCGTTAATACCAATGGTTATCGAGCAGACCAGCCGCGGCGAGCGGGCTTTCGACATCTATTCCCGCCTGCTTAACGAGCGCATTATCTTCCTGGGCAGCGGCATTAACGAAGAGGTCGCCAACGTGGTGGTGGCGCAACTGCTGCACCTGGAGTCCGATGATCCTGACAAGGACATCAACCTTTATATCAACTCGCCAGGAGGCTCGGTCTATGCCGGGCTGGCCATCTATGATACAATTCAGTTTATAAAGCCGGATGTGGTAACTACCTGCGTGGGGATTGCAATGAGCATGGGCGCACTCATTCTCGCGGGAGGCGCAAAGGGCAAACGGTTTGCTTTGCCCAACGCCAAGATTCTTATTCACCAGCTTTCCGGCGGCTTTCAGGGCCCTGCGGCCGACATTGAAATTCATGCCAAGGAAGCGCTTTCGCTGCGCAAGCGTCTCGATGAAATCCTGTCCAAGCATACCGGCCAACCTTTTGAAAAAGTCTCTTCCGACACCGACCGCGACTACTTCATGACCGCCGTCGAGGCCAAAGAGTATGGCATCATAGACGAGGTTATAACCCACCGGGCAGTGATAAAGGGAGCATGATCAATGGCCAGATCCACCGATGGAAACGAGCAACTGCTCTGCAGTTTCTGCGGCAAGTCGCAGCGCCAGGTTAAAAAGCTGATCGCCGGCCCCGGCGTCTATATTTGTGACGAGTGTATTGATCTTTGTAATGAGATCATTGATGAAGAGCTGGCGTCACCGGCAAACCTGGACCTCGACAATCTTCCCAAGCCAACCGAGATTTATGCCGCACTGGACGAATACGTAGTTGGCCAGGAGGAAGCCAAGCGCACGCTTTCGGTGGCGGTTTACAACCATTACAAGCGCATCCAGATGTTTTCCAGCGGCGACAATGAAGTCGAGCTGCAGAAATCGAACATCATGCTGCTGGGCCCGACCGGCTGCGGCAAGACCCTGCTGGCGCAAACCCTGGCCCGCTTTCTGAATGTGCCTTTTGCCATTGCCGACGCGACGGCGCTAACGGAGGCAGGCTACGTCGGCGAGGACGTGGAGAACATCCTGCTGAAACTGATCCAGGCCGCCGATTATGATGTCAAGAAGGCGGAGACGGGGATCATCTATATCGATGAAGTGGACAAGATTGCCCGCCGCGCCGATAATCCGTCAATCACCAGGGACGTCTCCGGCGAGGGTGTGCAGCAGGCGCTTCTTAAGATCCTGGAAGGAACGGTTGCTAGCGTGCCGCCCCAGGGGGGCCGCAAGCACCCGCATCAGGAGTTCCTCAACATTGACACGACCAATATTCTCTTTATTTGTGGCGGCGCCTTCGCTCACCTTGACAAGATCATCGAGCGGCGCGTCGGCCACAAGGGCCTCGGGTTCGGCGCTGACGTCAGGAGCAGGATCGAAAAGGATGTGGGCAGCACCTTTGCGCAGGTGATGCCGGAAGACCTGCTCGATTACGGGCTGATTCCGGAGTTTATCGGCCGCCTGCCGGTTGTGACCGCCATTCACAACCTGAACCGTGATGACCTGGTCAGGATCCTTACCGTACCCAAAAACGCGCTGGTGAAGCAGTTTGAGCGCTTCTTCAGATTTGATAATATAGAGCTCGTCTTCGCTCCGGATTCCCTTGAGGCTATCGCCGACAAGGCGCTGAAACTGGAAACCGGGGCCAGGGGGCTCAGGTCGATTATCGAGCAGTCCCTGCTGAATGTGATGTTTGAGCTTCCGTCGCGGAACGACGTGCGCAAGTGCGTCGTTACCAAGGATACGATCGAGCGCGAGATTGATCCGACCCTGCTCACGGAAGCGGAAAGAATACTGCCCCAACTTGACGAAGAGTCAGCATAAACCTGATAAGCCGCTTCCGTTACTGCCAACCAGAGAGCTAGTAGTATTTCCCCGGATGGTCGCGCCCATTTTTGCGGGCCGCGAAAAATCAATCCGGGCGCTGGAAGAGGCCTTTGCCAACAAGTCTCCCATAATTCTCTCCATCCAGAAAGAGCCTGCCGTTGAGGACCCCTCGGCAGATGACATAGTCCGGGTAGGCACCATGGCGACCGTGGTGCAGCTCTACCGCCTGCCGGACGGCTCCATCAAGGCTCTTGTTGAAGGCCAGCAGAGGGTGCGCATCAAAAGTTTTGCTGCCACCTCGCCACATTTCCAGGTGCATTTTTCGCCGCTTGTTGGCAAAAAGGGAAAGCCCAGCGACCGGCTGGACGCCCTGGCCCGGGTGGTGGTAAAGGAATTCATTCGTTACGTGGAGGGCAACCCTGGCATGTCCGAGGAGATGGCGCAAGTAGTTGGCGCGGTCGCGGACGCAGGGGATCTGGGCGACGCAGTGGCGGCGCACCTGCTGCTGCCCTTCAAGAAGAAGCAGGACCTGCTGGAGATTGACGATACCGAGAAACGGCTGCTGGCGGTGCTCAAGATCCTGGTGGAGGAGAACGCCGTGCTTGATCTGGAGCGCAACCTGAATCAGAAGGTTCAGGAAAAGATTGAGACCACTCAGCGCCAGATATTCTTGCACGAAAAACTGAAGGTGATCCGCGAGGAGCTTGAGAACGCTCCTGATGCAGAAGACGAAAACATCCGGGAGTATTACAGGCTGCTGGAAAAGAAGCAGATGGGGCAGCCGGCGGCCGAGTCCGTGCGCAAGGAGATCGGCAAACTGAGGTCGGCATCGCCCATGTCGGCTGAGGTCTCGGTAATCCGTAATTACCTTGATAACGTTTTTGCCCTGCCGTGGGGCGAGCTAGCCGGTAGCGGCAATTACGAGCTGGCGGCCGTGGCCCGTCATCTGGAGAGGACCCATTACGGCCTTAAATCCGTGAAAGAGAGGGTGCTCGAGTTTCTGGCAGTGGGCAAGCTGCTGGGGAAGGATCAGCCAAACACGACCCTGTGCTTCGTGGGGCCGCCGGGAGTTGGCAAGAGCTCGGTGGCTCAGGCGATCGCCAGCGCCCTGGAGCGCCCCTTTGTCAGGATCTCCCTGGGAGGCGTTCGGGATGAGGCGGAGATCAGGGGCCACCGCCGCACTTACGTCGGCGCCATGCCGGGGCGGATCATCGATGCCATCAGCAAGGCCAGGGTTGATAATGCGGTAGTTTTGCTTGATGAAGTGGACAAGATGGATTCAGATTTTCGCGGAAACCCGGCCGCGGCGCTGATGGAGGTGCTGGACCCTCTGCAGAATAAGGAATTCAGGGACAACTACCTGGAGCTGGATTATGACCTGTCCCGGATTTTGTTCCTGGTCACGGCCAACGACGATGACGGCATACCACCCACGCTCTACGACCGGCTGGAAGTTATCCGCCTGGCTGGTTACACGTTTGAGGAAAAGGAACGGATTGCCAAGCGGCATCTGATCCCCAAGATTGCCTCTGAAACGGGCCTGAAAAAAAGCAGCGTCGTTTTTTCACCGGCGGCACTGAAAGCGATCATCCGCTTCTACACGCGCGAGTCGGGTGTGCGGGAGCTGGAGCGGCGCCTGCGGAAAATCTACCGTAAAGTGGCTCGCCGCCACCTGGAAGACAACCTGCTGCTGCCGGTGCGTGTCTCGGCAAAAGCCCTGGAAGACTATCTGGGACCGGCGCCATTTTCAAAGGAGCGCGTCGAGCGCGGGCCACTTCACGGAGCCAGCCTGGGGCTGGCATATACGGCCGAGGGCGGAGAAGTGCTGACGATAGAAACCAGTGTTTGCGCCGGCAAGGGTGAGCTTGTTCTCACCGGGCAGTTGGGCGATGTCATGCAGGAGTCGGCTGCAACCGCCTGGGGCTACCTGATGTCGAAAGTCGAGAACGATGCCGCCTTCAGGGATTTTTTCGGAGAGCACGCGCCCGCCTTTGACGATGAAGGAAAATGGGCCATGGCGGGCAAGGACCTGCGCCTGCATGTGCCCGAGGGCGCCATCCCCAAGGATGGGCCCTCGGCGGGGATTGCCCTGGCGGCGTCGATGCTGTCGGCAATCTCGGGCCGCGCCACCAGGCCTACCGTCGCCGCCACGGGGGAAATAACGCTGCGGGGCAAGGTCCTGCGGGTGGGCGGGCTGAGAGAGAAGTGCCTGGCGGCGGTACGCACCGGCGTCAAGGCGGTTGTCCTTCCGGCCACAAATGAGCCAGATGTCAAAGAACTTCCTGCCAATGTCCGCAAGGCTCTCAAGTTTGTTTACGTTGATGATTTTAGCCAGGCGCTGAAAACGCTGTTTAACTGATTTATTTGGAGCGGCGGGGCGCACGGCCGTGACGGCCGTGCGCCCCTTTGTCACGCTGTGATAAAATTCCCGAAATCAGACTTTAATTAAATTGATTTCAATATCGGCTGTCTGAGGATTGGAAAGGTTGTGCAGGAAGCACGTCAACAGCTTAAAAACCGCAAGCGTTATTCTCCGGGTGAAATCGAGCCAAAATGGATGAGCCGATGGCTTGAATCGGATCTGTTTGCTCCCTCCGCCGGCGCCGGGAGGGAGGCCTACGCCATCGCTCTGCCTCCGCCCAATGTTACCGGTTCGCTGCACATGGGGCACGCGCTTAACTCGTCAATCCAGGACCTGCTCATCCGCCGGGCGCGCATGCAGGGGAAGAACGCCCTCTGGATCTGCGGCACCGACCACGCCGGCATCGCCACCCAGAACCAGGTGGAGAAGCAGCTGGCCGCTGAGGGGCTGACCCGCCAGCAGATCGGCAGGAAGGAATTTGAGAAGCGCGCCTGGAAGTGGCGGGATCAGTACGGATCCACGATTATCAACCAGCTTAAGCGTCTTGGCTGCTCACTGGATTACAGAAGTGAACGTTTTACCCTGGATGAGAGCTATGTCCGGGCAGTATACCGGGTCTTCACGGCACTGTACGAGAAGGGGTTTATATACAGGGACGAGTACATGGTCAACTGGTGCACCCGCTGTCACACCGCCCTGTCAGACCTTGAGGTAGAGCATCAGGAATGCGAAGACAAGCTTTACTATATTCGTTACCCGCTCAAGGATGAAGACGGGTACCTGGTGATTGCCACCGCCCGTCCGGAGACGATGCTCGGCGACACTGCCGTGGCGGTCAACCCTGGCGATGAGCGTTACCGCGCCTTCGTGGGAAAACAGGTGGTCCTACCGCTGGTGGGCCGGGAGATTCCCGTTATCGCGGACGGGTACGTCGATGCCGGCTTTGGCACGGGCGCCCTGAAGATCACTCCGGCACACGATCCCAATGACTTCGAGATAGGCAAGAAACACGACCTTGAAGAAATCAACGTCTTTACTTCGGACGGTCGCATAAACAAACAGGGAGCTGAGTTTGCCGGCCTTAAGCTGGAAGATGCCCGTGAGCAGATTTCCGGGCGCCTTGAGCAGGAAGGGTTGGTGGAAAAGGTCGAGCCCTATTCCCATTCCGTCGGCGCCTGCTACCGCTGCGGAACTGCCATTGAGCCTTATATTTCACTGCAGTGGTTCATGCGCATGGACGAGCTGGCGGCCCCGGCGATTCGTGCGGTGGAAAATGGCGAGGTCAGCTTTGTGCCAAAGCGGTGGACGGGAGTTTACCTGGAATGGATGAGATCCCTCAGGCCCTGGTGCGTCTCGCGCCAGCTGTGGTGGGGACACCGGCTGCCGGTGTGGTACTGCGATGAATGCGGCCAGGTCATTGTCCGTGAAACTGCGCCGTCCACATGCAAATGCGGTTCTTCGGAGCTGCATCAAGAGGAAGACGTGCTGGACACCTGGTTCAGCTCCGCCCTCTGGCCTTTTGCCACTCTCGGCTGGCCGGACGCCAGCGAGCGGCTGGAGGAATTTTACCCCACAAACGTTCTGGTTACCGCCAGGGATATCATATTCTTGTGGGTGGCGCGCATGATCATGATGGGAATCGAGTTCGAGGGCGAGGTTCCCTTCCGGGATGTGATCATCAACCCGACCATCATGGCCAGGGACGGGCGCCGGATGAGCAAGTCGCTGGGAACCGGCGTTGACCCGCTGCAGCTGATTGACAGTTTTGGCGCAGACCCAACGCGTTTTGGGCTTCTCAATATGGCCTCGGCTCAGGACGTGCGTTTCTCTGACGAGCGCATTGAAATGAGCCGCAACTTTTGCAACAAGATTTTCAATGCCGCCCGTTTCGTGCTATTGGGAGTAGCTGACGTCAAGCCGAAACGAGCCTCCTCCTGTTTGGCCGACCGCTGGATTGACAGCCGGCTCACAGCGGCGGCAGCCGAGTTAAACGTTCTGCTGGACCGGTATGAATTTTCCGAAGCCACCCGCCTGCTTTACCGCTTTGTCTGGAACGAGTTTTGCGACTGGTACGTGGAGGCGGTCAAGCCGCGGCTTTACGGCGCCGACGAGCCGGCCCGGGAGGAAGTTTCCGGTCATCTTCTTTACCTGTTGGACAACGTTTTAAGAATGTTGCATCCCTTCATGCCGTTCCTTACCGAAGAGCTGGCCGCCATGCTGCCCAAAGAGCGCGGCTGCCTGATAGATGAGGCCTTTCCCCCCGGCGACGGCGAACGCGACCCAAAGGCAGAAGCCGATATGGAGCTGCTCATGGCCGTGGTCGTCTCGCTAAGAACGCTCAGGGGCGAACTGCGAGTGCCCCCCTCCAGGCAGGCAGCCGCGGTTCTGGTCATGGAGGATCAAGCCGCCAGGCAGGTGGTGCAGGATTATGCCGATCTGATAGAATCGCTGGCAAACACGCGCCTGGCGGGAGCCTTCGGCTCGGAGGCCGATGCCGGGACCATCGGGCGCCCGGCCGTGGCTCTGGTCCCCGGCGGCAAGCTGCTGTTGCCCCTGGAAGAGCTGATTGACATTGAAGCAGAAAAAACACGGCTTGTGAGCGCCATTTCCAAGATTAAGCAGGAGCTTTCACGCTCGGCGGCAAAGCTTGAGAACGACAGGTTTGTGAGCATGGCGCCGGCGCATGTTGTGGAGCAGGAAAGGATCAAATTGAATCAGCATCAGCAAGAGCTTGCCGAGCTGGAGCAACAATTTGAGCGTTATTTTGGCGCTGCCGGATAGCTAGCGTGGCGACCAGGAATAAAAGCCTGCGGCGTATCCTGGCTCCCCGGCCTTCTTTTCCGTCAAAAGCCCTGCCTGCGCTAAGCAGAGAAGTGCAAGATTATCTGAACGGGCTTGAGCGGCTGGGCATGAGGCCCGGTCTGGCGCGAATAAAAAAGCTGCTGGCGGCGCTGAAAAACCCGGAAAAGCGCCTGAAGACCATCCACGTTGTGGGCACCAACGGCAAATCGTCTACGGCGCGCATGATTTCGGCCATACTCGGAAGCCATGGCCTTAAAGCCGGGGCATATCTTTCTCCCCATCTGGTTTCATTCACTGAGCGGTTCCTCATCGACGGGCGGGAGATAAGCCAGCCAAGGTTTGAGAAGCTTATTATGGAGGTCAAGGAAAAGGCGGATGAGGTCAACGGGCGCTCCCGCAGCAGCGGCCCGCTGACCCAGTTCGAAGTCCTGACGGCGGCGGCTTTCCTTTATTTTCATCAGCAGAAAATCAACGTGGCCGTCATAGAAGCCGGTCTGGGCGGACGCTATGACGCCACCAATGTCATCAATTCCAGGGTACAGGTGCTTACCAACGTAGAGCTGGAGCACACCGACCTGCTGGGCAAGACGGTGGTGTCAATTGTCAAGGAAAAAATGGCGGTGATTCCGGAAAAGGGTAAGGTTGTGCTGGGAGCGCTCTCGGAAGAAGCCCTTTCAGAAGCGCTCAAGGTTTGCCGGCGGTTAAAGGTAAATCCTCTTGTTTATGACGATGATTTTTCGCTGCTTAAAGGCAGAGGAGAAAAGTTTGACGTCTGGGCAAAGAAAGGCCACTATTCTGATCTTTCACTGACACTGCTGGGAGATTACCAGAGAACCAATTGCACGGTCGCCATTCAGGCCGCAGAGCTTTTTACACGCAAGGTCCTGGATGAAAAAAAACTGCGGCGGGCTTTGCCCCGCATCAGCATACCGGCGCGAATGGAGATCATTTCCGAAAAACCGTTGGTTGTGCTGGACGGAGCCCATAATCCCGCTAGCATTGAGCAGCTCTTGACTTCGCTTAAGCAGCTGGCGGCGGGAAAGCGCGTCATCGGAGTCGTCTCCATCCTCAAGGACAAGGACGCCAGCGCCATGCTCGAGCGGCTGCTGGCGTTTTGTGATATCTTATTCATCACTGAGAACTCCAACGCCAGGTGCGCACGGGCACAGGAGCTCTCCCAGCTTCCGGTGGTAAAAGCCAGCCCTGTGCAGACGTTCGTTGCCCGCGAGAATCAATCCGCGCTGGAAAGCGCCTTCAAGCTGGCCTCCATTCGCGACGTAATTCTGGTAACGGGCTCACTTTATTTGCTCGCTGACATCAAAAGACGGATGTAGCAAACCGGATACTGGACGCCGGATGCTGGATGATTCAAATGCAGAACGCGGATTTTTGATTTCGGAAATTTTTTAAACTTTAAACCGGAAACCGGAAACAATAACTGAAGCAAGAGATTAAGGTTCCTTAAAGTTGTTTAACATCGTTTTACAGACAAGCACGACCGGGGGAAACAGCGGGTTTTTTGATTCGCCCTGGTGGCAGTTTGCCTCGCTGATGACCTGGGCGGTTTTGATCGGCTTGTGGCTGGCGCTTGTTTTTTGGACCTACAAGGACGCCCGCCGGCGTCTGACCGATCCCTTGATGATAGGTATATCTGTGGTGACATCATTCGTTTTTCCTTATATAGGCCCGATCTTTTACATGATCCTGCGGCCACCCGAATACCTGGAGGACGTGCTGGAGCGCGATCTGGAGATAAGGGCGAAAGAGCTGGCGATTACCGGCGCCGCCGACCGCTGTCCGGCCTGCCGCACTCCCGTCAGGGATGACTTTTTTATCTGCCCCAAGTGCAGGCGCCAGCTGAAGCTGGCGTGCAGTAAATGTGAGAAGCCGCTTGACCCTTCCTGGCGGGCATGCCCCTACTGCGCAACAGAGGTCAGCGCCTCTGCCGGCACCCCGTCGCTTATTGAGGAAGACGAGCTTTTCGCCTAAAACCGGTCATTGGACCCTGGATTTTAGATAATCACTGAGCCGGAACTCGAACCTCGATCTGTTATTCAAGGAGGGTTTTTTTGGAACAGACGCTCGTGTTGATAAAGCCCGGAGCCGTGGGAAGAGGGCTGGTTGGCGAAATACTGGCGCGTTTTGAAAGGCGCGGGCTGCGCATCAGGGCGATGAAGTACCTGTTGGTGGATCGTGACATGGCAGAACTCCACTATGATGAGCACCGGGAAAAGGATTTTTTCACCGGGCTGGTCGCCTCAATCACATCCGGCCCCGTGGTGGCGTTTGTGCTCGAAGGCCCGGAGGCAATAGCCGTAGTGCGCAAGATGATGGGCAGCACCAACCCGCTGGCGGCCGAGCCGGGAACAATCCGGGGCGACTTCGGCCTGGGGATTCTGGCCAACGTGGTGCACGGCTCAGACGGCGCCGCCAGCGCCGGGCGCGAGATCGGGCTTTATTTCCGCCCGGAAGAAATCCTTTAAATCAAAATGCTCATCATGTTAGCTCAGGAGACCCTGAAATTTCATTCTGATGACAAAGAGTAGTCATTCTGAGCCGCTTGGCGGCGAAGAATCTCAGCCTCCAAAAACCGAGATCCTTCGGCTTCGCCTCAAAGCCCGCTCTGAGCACGTCGAAGGGACGACGTTCCCTGAGCCGATAGGACGATCAGTTAAATCAAATTTAGGCCGGGGTTATGTATCTTGCTTCCAGCTCCCCCAGGCGCCGGAACCTGCTTGAGTCAATCGGCGTCGATTTTGAGACGGTCCCGCCGCGTTATGACGAGGCCGAGAGGGAAATGGAGCTGCCGGCTGAGCAGGTCCAGCGCCACAGCCGCGGCAAGGCCTGGTCGGTGCTTCCCTGGCTGAAACCACTTCCCGCCGGCAGGCCTGTTGCCGGTGTTGACACAATGGTTGTTACTCAGGGACGGACGGCGGGCAAGGCGGCCAGCCCGGAGGAGGCAATGGGGCTGATAGGCCAGTTATCGGGGCGCACCCACCTGGTTTACAGCGGCCTCACCATTTTGTGGTCTGATGGAGCCGGGGACCAGCCGCAGGAAATGACGGATCACGCAGTCACACAAGTACGTTTCGCACAAATCCCCGAGGCTGAGATCAGGAAGTATGTGGCTACGGGTGAGTGGCGGGGGAAGGCGGGCGCTTACGCCATCCAGGGAAGGGCTGCTGCTTTTGTTGAAGAGATTCGCGGAGATTACAGCAATATTGTCGGCCTGCCGCTGCCGCTGCTGGTGAGGATGCTTCGCCAGATCGGCTGCTGGCCGCCGGCCAGCTGGGTTTCACCCTAAATCCATCTTAAAAGCCAGAATTAAAATCTTATTTGCAATTGCGTTAAGTCAATTACATGATTGATCCATGAAGAGAATCGACGTCAATATAACTCAGACGTAGCACAGATGAGCAGATTCCGGGTTCCGAATACCTGGAGTATCCCGAGCTTCACAGGAAGAGCATCATCCACGGCGGCGATATCAGCAACTGACATGGCCCGGTAAAAATGGACACTCAGCTAAGCCGCTTTCCCAAGATACCACATTTCCTCAAACTGCCTGGGGCTGACATAGCCCAGGTGTGAATGAAGTCTTTTCGCGTTGTAAAACATCTCCAGAT
>JACWAD010000004.1 GCA_014874175.1 Thermoleophilia bacterium | reverse complement strand
GCTGTGACCACAAAAATGCCGGATTCGTCATTTCGCTCAACCTCGTCCACGGCGTAATCATCGATGAAATCCCCCGTGCAATAAAGAATCGACCGGCCGCGGTAGGTTTCTACCCCGCGGAATATGTGACCCGAATGACCAAAAATGATATCGGCGCCGGCTTCGATCAGGGCGTGGGCGAATGACTGCTGCCCGGCCGGCAGCCCGTATCCCCAGTTGGGGCCCCAATGGGCAGAAACTATCAGCAAGTCAACAATGGCTGAGGTCTTTTTAACCAACCGAAACAGGTTTGCAGCATGTTCGTCGTGAGGCTCGACCGGCGAATACAGAACGCCTGGCTGGGAAGGGCCTGCCTGCCAGCCTGGCTCATTGTCAGTGAAGGCGAGCATGCCGATGCGGCGGCTGTCTCTCTCCAGCACTGCTGCTTTCGAGGCTGCGCCAAGGTGCGCGCCGGCGCCGGCATGAGCGATGCCGGCCGAGTCGAGAATAACGAACATTTCAAACATGGATTCATATTCATAGTCAAGAACATGATTGTTGGCCAGGGAGACGGCGTCAATGCCGGCGGCCTTAAGCACGGCGATGTTCCTGGCGTCAGAGCGGAAGTGAAAGGCTTTGGGGCTGACTGACCAGGGCCGGTCCCGGCCGGAGATGACGCACTCCAGATTGCAGAACCTCAAGTCTGCCTGCCTGAACAGGGGCAGCGTATCGCCCCAGGGATATTCCGGCGGACGGCTCTTCAGCTCTCTGTTGACAAGACGTCCCAGCATGACGTCTCCGACGAACAGTAGCCTCATGCTATCTTCCTTTTCAGGCGCGGCGTGCATGCCATGCTATTCCCGAAAAAAGGAAGCTGAATCAGACGTGCTGCTGACTGTAGGGGGGCGGGGCGCAGCGCGCCGGGCGCGCTGCGCCCCCGTATGCCGGCTCCCTACTCCAAAACGCCGGTTTTTACTAGGAGCTCCGCGATCTGCACCGCGTTGGTGGCGGCGCCTTTGCGGAGGTTGTCGCTTACAATCCACAGGTTGAGCGAGTTTTCTTCCGACTCGTCGGCGCGGATGCGGCCCACCATCACTTCGTCGCGGCCAGCGGCGCTTACCGGCATGGGATATTCAAGATTTTCCGGGTCATCGACAAGCGCCACGCCCGGCGCAGCCAGCATCAGGCGGCGCACTTCCCCGGCGCTGACGGGCCGCGCCGTTTGTATATTCACAGATTCGCTATGGCCGGTGAAGACCGGTACACGGGCGCAGGTCGCCGTGACGCGCAGCCGGGGGTCGCCGAAGATCTTGCGCGTCTCATTGATCAATTTTATTTCCTCATTAGTATAGCCGTTGTCATGAAAGTGCTCGATCTGCGGCACTATATTGAAGGCAATCTGGTGTGGATAGGCGTTGCAGGAGACCTGACCTGATCCCAGCACCGCTTCCGACTGCTGGAAAAGCTCCGCCATCGCCGATTTGCCAGTGCCGGAAACCGACTGGAAGGTGGTGACCACAATCCGCTCGATGCCCACTGCATCATAAATCGGCTTAAGCGCCACCACCATCTGGATGGTGGAGCAATTGGGGTTGGCGATGATGCCCTCATGCCACTTGATATCATCTGCATTGACCTCGGGCACCACCAGCGGCACGTTTGGCTCCATGCGGAAGGCGCTGGAGTTGTCAATAACCACCGCGCCGGACTCGACAGCGGGCGGGGCAAATTCCTTGCTGCGGACACTGCCCGCAGAGAACAGGGCAATGTCGATCCCGTCGAAGCTGCCCGCCGTCAGCTCCCTGACTTCGACTTCCTTGCCGGCGAATGGGACCGCCTGGCCGGCGGAGCGCGCCGAGGCCAGCGGCCGCACTTCTGCCACAGGGAAATTCCGCTCCTCAAGCAGCTTCAGCATGACGCCGCCGACGGCGCCGGTGGCGCCGGCGACGGCTACGTTATAACCATCGGCCACAGAAAGGTTTCCTTTGCTTCAGGTTTGTGCCCCCATCCCTGTTTTCGTTTCAAGTTTAACGAGACCCAAATCGAAACCTGTGAAGCTTTAAACGGTGTTACCGAGCCCGAAAGCCTCGTGCAGCGCCTGCACCGCTTTTTTCACCTGCCCCCGCTTGATGACGCAGGAAATCTTGATGGAAGAGGTGCTGATCATCTCGATGTTGACGCCGGCTGCGGCCAGCGTGCCGAACATCTTGGCGGCGACGCCGGGATAGCTCTTCATGCCGGCGCCTACGATCGATACTTTGCCCATATCGTTGTCGATCAGGAAAGCGACGCCAAGATCGCCAGCGATCGCCTGCAGCGCCTTTTGCGCTCCCGGCAGGTCTGTCTGGTTGACCGTGAAGGATATGTCGGTCGTGCCTTGCTCGCTGACGTTCTGGATGATTGTGTCAACATTGACGTCTGCCTCCGCCAGGGCGCCGAACACAGTCGCGGCCACGCCGGGACGGTCGGGCACCCGCAGCAGGGTCAGTTTTGATTCATCGCTTGTATACGTTACCGCGCTGACTACGGCTTTTTCCATTTCCTCGTCTTCCTCCCTGATGCAGGTGCCGGGATCGCCTGAGAAGCTGCTGCGCACATGCAGCGGCACGCCGTACTTCTGGGCGTACTCCACCGAGCGCAGCATCAGCACTTCGGCGCCGGTGGCGGCCATCTCCAGCATCTCGCCGTAGGAGACGGACGCCAGCCTGCGCGCATCAGGCACGATGCCCGGATCGGCGGTGTAGACTCCCTCGACGTCAGTATAAATCTCGCACTGTCCGGCGCCCAGCGCCGCCGCCAGCGCCACGGCGGTTGTGTCCGAGCCGCCCCGGCCCAGCGTGGTTACATCTTCATCGGGCGAAACGCCCTGGAAGCCAGCAACGAGCACAATCTTACCACTTTCAAGCTCTTCGATTAAACGGCCGGTTTCGACGCCGGTGATGCGCGCCCGGGTGTGGACAGTGTTGGTCTGGATGCCGGCCTGGTTGCCGCTGAGAGAGATCGCAGTCCGGCCCAGCTCATGAATGGCCATCGCCAGAAGAGCAACGCTGACGCGCTCGCCGGTGGAGAGCAGCATGTCCAGCTCCCGCTCGGGAGGGGCTGCTGAAATCTGGTGCGCCATCTTCAGCAGTTCGTCGGTGGAGTCGCCCATGGCGCTGACCACAACCACTACCTTGTTACCGGCATCATGCGCCGCCACGATTCGTCGCGCCACGTTCTTGATCCGCTCCGCACCCTCAACAGACGTACCGCCGTATTTCTGAACGATTGTTGGCATAGGGCAGATTCTAGAACATTGTGGAACAGGCTGCGAGCCACAGGGGGCGCGGCCTCCGGCCGCGCCCCCTGTGGCATTGCTGAATCGTCGTGCATAACGCGCAGGGATGCAGCATGCTGCATCCCTGCAATCTGTTCAAGTAGCAACCGGACGGTTTTGGCTTCTATCCAAAATCCACTATCCAAAATCCAGCGTCCGGGTTTACAAACACTCCTCTTTCTTCAGCAACTCCTGCCACTTCCTGTCGATGTACTCCTGAATTTCGGCCAGCACCTTTTCGCCGTCCGGCCGCTTGAACAGGTGGGCGAAGCGGCCCTGCTTTTTCATCCAGTCGGCCACCGGCGTTTTCCTCTCCGGCCTGGGCTTGTAGTTAACCTTGTACTTGCCGTGCTCGACTTCGTAAAGCGGCCAGTAGCACGACTGCACGGCTTCCTTGGCCAGGGCGATCGTCTGGTCGCCGGGGGTTCGCCAGCCGCGCGGGCAGGGAGAGATGACGTTGATAAACGCCGGTCCAGGCGTGGTAAAAGCCTTCTCTGCCTTGTTCATCAGGTCCTTGAAGTTGTGTGGCGAGGCCGTGGCCACATAAGGGATGTCATGCGCTACCAGGATCTCGGCCAGGTCCTTGCGGTTCTGCGTCTTGCCGAACGACTCTGTGCCCACAGGGCTGGTGGTTGTCCAGGCGCCGCAGGGGGTGGCGCTGGAGCGCTGAAAACCGGTGTTCATATAGGCGCCGTTGTCGTAGCAGACATAAAGGAAGTTGTGGCCGCGCTCGACCGCGCCCGACAGCGCCTGCAGGCCGATGTCATACGTGCCGCCGTCGCCGCCAAAGGTGACAAAGTACATGTCATGGCTGATTTTTCCCTGTTTCTTCAGCGCCCGGAAGGCTGTCTCGACGCCGCTGATGGTGGCGGCGGCATTCTCGAAGGCCGAATGGATCATCGAATCTTTCCAGGCGGTGTACGGATAAATGGTCGACGATACCTCCAGGCAGCCGGTGGCGACCGACACCACGGCAGGGCCGGGGCAGACGCTCATGATCTGGCGCACATTAATGGGGGCCCCGCAGCCGGCGCACAGCCTGTGGCCGCCCGTAAGCCGTTCGGGCCTGTTTGCTATCTCCTTAGGCTTGGCCATCCAGGCTCACCTCCCTGACGTTGAGATAATATCTTTTTTGTGAAATTTCCTCGCCGGCGGCCGCCTTTTCCAGCAGCCTGACGGCGCCTTCGATGTCATCCGGGAAGATATCCCTGCCGCCGAGACCGTAAATGAAGTTGAAGGTCTGCGGCCGCCGGGGCGCTTCGAACATGGCAGAGCGAATCTCGGTAAAGAGCGGTCCGCCCTGGGCCCCAAACGAGTCGGAGCGGTCCATGACGCCGATAACCCTGGCGCCGGCCAGCGCCCCGGCGACTTGCAAATGCGGGAAGGGGCGGAACGTACGCACTTTCATCATTCCCACTTTCACGCCTCCGGCACGCAACCTGTCCACCATTGTCTTGACGTTGCCGGCCGCAGAGCCGATCGCGACCAGCACAATGTCGGCATCCTCGATCATGTGCGTCTTAAAATGTGAATATTCCCGTCCGGTCAGCTGGCCGTACTCGCGTCCGACTGACTCGATTACACTCATAGCTTTGTCCATAGCCATATTTTGGGTGACTTTGTGCTCGAAGTACCAGCCGCCCAGGCTGTCAAAAGCGCCAACGGTGACGGGATTATCGATGTCCAGCAGGGGATGGATGGGCTCGTAAGGGCCAACGAACTGCTTCACCTGATCATCCTGGAGCACCTCCAGCGGCCCGATGGCGCCGCTGATAATGAAGCCGTCGATCATCGTCATCACCGGCAGGCGGACATCCATATGCTCGGCGATGCGAAACGCCTGGATGGCGTTGTCATATCCCTCCTGGGCGTCCTCGCCGTAGAGCTGGACCCAGCCGCAGTCGCGGCCGCCCATTGAATCCGAATGATCGCAGTGAATATTGATTGGCCCGGAGAGAGCCCGCGTGATCACGGGCATCGTGATCGGCAGCCTCAAGGACGCGGCGATAAACAGCATCTCCCACATCAGCGCGAAGCCCTGGGAGGAAGTCGCGGTAATTGTGCGGGCGCCGGCCGCCGCCGAGCCGATGGCGGCGCTCATGGCGCTGTGCTCGCTCTCCACGGCGATGTACTCTGTTTTTACGGCCCCGTCGGCAACAAACTGGGCGTAGTTCTGGGCAATCTCCGTCTGGGGCGTGATCGGGTAGGCGGACATCACATCCGGTTCCGCCTGCTTCAGGGCCAGGGCGATG
Organism: Thermoleophilia bacterium; assembly: GCA_014874175.1. GTDB lineage: Bacteria > Actinomycetota > Thermoleophilia > BMS3ABIN01 > BMS3ABIN01 > JACWAD01. Next base: position 26,989 of record JACWAD010000004.1, on the reverse strand, counting down.
GCGCCGTTGCCGGTCATGGCTTTGCGGCTCATACTTTTTCCTCCTCTTTTTTCCCCTCTTCCATGCGCGCCTCGATCTCGTTCTTCATTTCGATGGCGTCGCGGGGGCAGACCTGGGCGCAAATACCGCATCCCTTGCAGTGCTTGAGGTCAATGTCCACCAGCCTGCCGTTCTCGACCCGGATAGACGAATCCGGGCAGGCAAAGAAGCAGATCATGCAGTCATTGCATTTCTCCCGGTCGCGGATGGGCCGCTCGGTGCGCCACCCCCCCGTCTCGTACTGTTCGGCGGTGCCTGACTCCGGAATCGTGGCGCCGGGCTCGTGCCTCCCCGGGCCCCACTTGACAATGTCGCTGAACTTCCACTTTTTGCTCATTGCCCGGAGACCTCCTCAAACCCGCGCCGCACGGCGTCGAGATTGGCGTTTACAACTTCGTCTGAGAACTTCTTGCCCAGTGACGTTTTTACTTCGTCGAGGACTCCCTCCAGGGGAAAGATGCTGCTCACCTTCGCCAGCGCTCCGATGAGCGGCGTGTTGGGAATTGCCCGTTTTATCGTCTCCAGGGCAATCCTGGTGGCGGGAACAGTGTAGACGCTCTTGCCGGCCATCTCCGGCCGGGCCTCCAGCGCCGCAGCCTTGTCTTCCGAATTGATGATGACAACCGCGCACTCGCCGGTCCCGGCGGTTACATCGACCGAGTCCAGGAGGGTCGGGTCAAGCACAAGCACGTAATCCGGGTGCTCGACGGCGCTGTAGATCTGTATGGGCTCATTGGAGATGCGGGTAAAGGCGACGATGGGCGCCCCGGAGCGCTCGGGGCCGTACTCGGGAAACGCCTGGAAATATTTATCCTGGCTGAGCGCCACTTCCGCCGTCATCTTGGCGGCGGTGACGGCTCCCTGCCCGCCGCGCGCGTGCCAGCGAATCTCTGTTACCTGTTGCATTCCAGCCTCCTTCGATGAATGAAAAAATTCGTCCCCGGCGCCTGCCGGAGGAATCTGCCTGGGAAAACCAAGATTACATTCGGGGCGCTGGCGCACCCGTCGAATCGCAATAAATCCGCCATATTCTAGCAGGGATTTGGAGGGATTTGTAGCGCCAATCAGCATCTTTCCAGCATCTTTCTTTCTATTGATAATGGTTATTTAACTTGTTGCATATAGATGATAGAATTACGCAAGCTCTTCTCTGGAAACTGCCACTGGGGGTGGGGGCAGTCACTGTTTTCGAAAAAGACAAGAATATGGTATGGCGGCAGATCGGGGATGAAACCATTCTTGTTCCCGTTCACCGTGATGTCGGCGATCTTGACAGCGTTTACACTCTTAATGAAACTGCCGCCTTCATCTGGTCGCAGATTGACGGCATATTGGCGGTTGCCGATATTCGCGACCGGCTGGTGGCGGAGTTCGAGGTTGGGCAAAAGCAGGCGCAGGCGGATCTGGAGCATTGCCTTGTCCAGCTGCAGGAAATCGCGGCTGTCCACGAAGCCGGCTGACTGTCACGGCAAGAGCGATGGATTGCGTAAGTAATATTCCTGATGTCAACTATGGCAGCTTCAGCTACAGGCTGCACCGGATGGTCGCGAGTAAACGCATCCCGGCGGGCGGCAGCATCGACCTCACCTCCCGCTGCAATTTTAGATGTGTTCATTGTTATGTCAGAAGCAACGATGGCAAACGCGAACTGGCGCTCGGCGAGGTTGAGCGCATATTTGACGAGCTTGCCGCAGCCGGCTGCCTCTGGTTGCTGATCACGGGCGGCGAGCCGCTGCTGCGTCTTGATTTTCGCGAGATCTATCTCCTTGCAAAAAAGAGAGGATTCCTGGTAAACCTGTTCACGAATGCCTCGCTGGTCACGGAGGAGATAGCAGCGATGCTGTCCGAATGGCCGCCGTTTGCAGTCGAGGTGACGCTCTATGGCGCCTCCGCAGAGACATACGAGCGGGTGACCGGCGTGCCGGGCTCATTCCAGCGCTGTCTTGATGGCATAAATCTGCTGAAGCACAATAACGTTCGCCTCAGGTTCAAAACGATGCTGCTCCGCATAAACCGCCATGAGCTGGGCCAGATGATGAAAATGGCGCAGGGCCTGGGGGGGAGAATTTCGCTATGACGGCAACATTCATGGACATGTTGACGGCTCCAAGGAGCCGCACCGGAGCCGGCTTACCCCGGAAGAGGTGCTTGAGCTTGACGCGGCGGACAGCCGCCGCATTGCCGCCCTGAGAGAGTTTCTTAACTATTCCGCCCGGTTCACAAGAGATCCGAAACGCATCTACCATTGCGGCGCCGGCATCAATTCCTTCCACATTGATGCTCAGGGCCGCCTTTGTCTTTGCATGCTGGCCCGGCGGGACGGGTACGATTTGCGGACCGGTTCATTCATGGATGGATGGGACAACTTCCTGGCCCGGATCCGGTTCCAGGAGGCCAGGGGAGAAAATCCCTGCGCCATCTGCAATTTGTATCATCTTTGCGGCCAATGCCCCGGCTGGGGCGAGATTGAAAACGGCGATGGTGAGCAGCCATCGGAGTTTCTCTGCCGGCTGGCGCACCTGCGCAGCGCCGCTTACGGTAATCAATTATTCTCCGAGAATTCAGGTCAGTAAATTCAGATAAAGGGTATTGAAATCAAGCTGGAATTGTTATAGTACAGATTAATTTTATTGATACTTATTGATACGAGGAGGGGATGGTTAATGAAGAATAGTGGGCGAAGGCCATACCGGGAGCCGAGGATTGAGCGGGTGCCCCTGGTTGCCGAAGAGGCAGTTCTTGGTAATTGCAAGACCGTAAGCCCTCAGATTTCCGGGCCTCCTCCCGGTTGGTGCAGCGGTGTCTTTCAAGAGAGCTGCTCATCCGTGGGCAGCTAGCCGGAATTCTTTTAATCATGTGAAAAGCCGGGGAAAAAACTTTCTTCATTAGAAATGACTTTCATGAAGAAGGCCAGGTTCCTGATAGCCGGTCTTGTCATTGAGATAGATTCCGCTCCCCGGGGCGGCGATTCCGCTCCCCGGGGCGGCGGTTTTGAGATTCCGCCTGCCTACCAGCCGTTCCTCGCTGACAGCGGCAAAACCGATTTCCTGCTTGAGACACGTGACGCCGGCATCCCCCGCTGGCAAGGAGAACTTCTCTTTGATTCGGGCGGCCCCTGGAGGCTTTGGCGCAGCGACAGGCGCTATTTAATCACCCTCCACAACCTGGCCCGGAGCGAAGATCCCTATCAGATTGCATTTCTTGATCAAAACTTTGATAGGGGGGAAACTTTTTTCGACAGCGAGATTGAAAAAAGCATGCCGGGGTTTTTCCCGTTTAGCTACCCGCTCGATGAGGTTGTTGTCGTCAACCGCCTGGGGCTCGGCCACGGCCTGGAGGTCCATGCCGCCGGCATCGACGTTGATGGCGCCGGCATTCTTTTTCTGGGTGCTTCCGGGGCCGGTAAAAGCACGCTGTCCAGGCTGTGGGAAGCTGAAGGCGCCGCCGCAGTCCTCAGCGATGACCGCATCATCATCACGAGGCGCGGTGAGGGAGGCTTTAATATCCACGGCACTCCCTGGCACGGCGAGGCCGGGCTGGCTGCGGCCGCCGGCGCCCCGCTCAAGTCCATTTTTTTCCTGAAGCAAGCAGCCGCAAACAGTCACCAAAGTCTGGGTCCCGCCCAGATAGCCTCGCGCATCCTGGCCACTTGTTTCCCCACTTTCTGGAACGAGACCGGCATGCAGTTTAGCGCCGGCCTGGCGGCAGAGATAGCGCAGGCCGTGCCTGGCTACGAGCTTGGATTCACGCCCGGGCCGGCCGCGGTTGAGCATGTCAGAAATATACCAGAGCCCCAAAATCGCAGCCGCTGAGCAGGACGCCCGCCTTGCCGGCCCGGATCTAGCCGCTTTGGCCCGGGAAGTTCTCGCCAGGGGCGGCGCCTTTTCATTCAGGGCCACCGGCTCCAGCATGAGCCCCACGATTCGGTCGGGAGAAACTGTGCTGGTGAGGTCACGTGAATTTGACAGGCTCAGGCCGGGCGATGTCGTCATGGCCTGTCTTAAGGGCGGCCTGGTCATCGTCCACAGGGTGATTGGGCGCACAATGTTTGAAAACAAACCCACCCTGATAACCATGGGCGACAATTCATCATCCCCGGATTTGCCGTTGACCGATGATGAGATAATTGGTTTAGTGACCGCTGTTTGGGGCCGCGGCCGGAAGACGGACCTTGAGTGGCGGTTTTATAAAATCGGAGGCAGGCTGCTTGCCCGGCTCCAGGCAAGGGGCATTACTGCCAGCGGCGCAGCAGGCGCGCGGCAGAGGCGCCTGCTTGCGGCGGGCGGCCTGTTGCTGAAGCGTGTACTCCGGCTTGGCATGAGGCTGTGATTGCGACGGATGCGCTCGCGGCAAGTTCAGGTGATAATCATGCGCCGGGCGGAGGACCCGGAAAGTAGGCGGTGTCGCCAACAGCGTCACTGGCGCTGGCGTAAAGTGTGGTCCTGAACGCCGACACTCCCACTGGAACCTGGTACTTGACCGTGACGCTGGTCTGCCCGCCGGGCTGGATGTCGCCGACCGGCACGGGCGTAGGAGTGTTTAGCATCACGCCGGATGTTGCTGGCGAAGCAAGGATCTGCGTCCCGTAGGCCGCGGCGGCATCAGGCGGGGCGCCGATCGTATACTTCACTGACAATAGACCATTTTGATAATCCTTAAAGGAAGCCCAAAAAGCGCTCTGGGAGAGCAGCTTAAGCGACAGTTTCGCCGTCGGAACGTATGCCGCCATGATGTCATAGCCGTCCCAGCTCCCGGACGGATCGTCCTGCCAGACAACGGCGCCGTTGCTGGCGGCGGGATAAGCGGGGTTGGTATTGAGGGCAGCCAGGGTGCTGACGACGCCGGTGTTAAGATCCTCCATGAAAAGGTCGTAGGCAGACGGGCTGGCCGGGTCCGGATCATTGCTGCCGTCCATCCAGACGACCAGGCTGCCGCTGATGCAGATGGACTGCTTGTAGGCGTTGTTACTTGTTAGCTGATGGTCGATGCCGTCGGCGAGGTTCATCCAGTGCATATTCCATGCGCCGTCCAGGTAGGACCGCCAGACGACTATGTTGCCGCTGATGTCCGGGAATTCATTGTCGCCGCCCGCGGTCAGCTGCCGCTCCAGACCGTCGCTTATGTCTTTCTCAAATATATCCCAGTTCCCGTTGCGGTAGTCCATCCAGACCACCTTGCTGCCGCTGATGCGCGGCTGCCACTGGGCGGCGCCTGTGGGGTCAACCGGCTGGGCCAGGCCGCCGGATATGTCGATAGAATAAACCTGGTTGCCGGGATCAGTGATTGACGTTGAGGCAGTGCCGGGGTTGTAAACGAAAGCCACCGTGCTGCCGCTGACTGCCAGGATTCCCTTGTTGCCGGGACCGGTCACAAGCGGCTCGTTGACGCCAAGGTGATTCATGTAAATGTTGCCGTTGCCGGCGCTCCAGTCTTCCCAGATAATGTCGCTGCCGTTTGTGACAGGATTTATCTGGTTTCCTCCTTCGCTTTCAGTGATGTCCTGTTCGCCCGGACTTGAAAGACTGGTCAGGCTGTTTGCGTAAATTTCGTAATCCGTAGGTGCGGGAAGATCCCTTTTCCAGGTGACGAGGCTGCCGCTGACGTCGGGCCGGCCCTGGTGGAAGCTGCTGGCAACCTGGATGGGAGTTACAGCCACGGCGGCGACCTGGCCGCCCAGGAACATGAGCAGAAAAACCGCCAGGGCGGTCATTAATTTGCAAGCAGGGCGCTTTGACATTTGCGGCTCCATAGGCAGGGTTGGCCACCAGCATTCCTCTCGCGGACTGATCAAGCGGCATCATGCCTGCACTGCATTCTGGCCAATTGTACCAGTATGTGCAGGAAACGTAAATGTAAAATCTATTAATTTATGTCAAAGTCAACAATACTTTCGCGCCAGTTCTTTGGCCGTTTCGGCGACCAGGCGGCGTGGCTCCTCCGGCGACAGCAGCACCGCCTCGCCACCATATTTGAGGATTTCCCGCACCAGCCAACTCTGGTTAAAATAGGGAATATCATCAACAAGGCTTCCGTCCCTGAGCAGCACCGCCCCCGGCAGCTTTTCATTAACAAACCGCGCGACCGCTGGTGAAAAACGAAGGCGCGCGACGTGCGGCGCTTCGCTGGAAGAAAACCGGGCGACGCGGTAACGGTCCAGATCGATCTTGCGAGGCCGGAAGCGCTCATCAAGAAGGGAGGCGCTCCTGATCATCCGGAAGCGGAAAGTGCGCTCGGCTTCCTTAAGGCGGCAATAGGAGACAACGGAGCGCTCCCCCGCGCGGCCGATTATCATATAAGGCTCGATCCGGCGGCGGCGGGGCATGTCATCTCCCTCGGAGAGGTAATCAATCTCAACCAGCCGACGCTCGTCAATTCCCCTGGCAATGACGCTCTCGATGGCGTCGTTTCGGGCGGCGTCATGAACAATAATGGCCCGGCCGTCATCAATGCCGCCGCCGGCCTTGATGATTTTTTCGCGCGCGCTTTTAAGAGCGGATCCGCTGTCTGCGGGCAGCACCAGCCCGCCGACCAGGTCAATCGCCAGTAGCAGCGCCCGTGCTTCCAGAGGCGAAAGGCGGGCAGGCTTTCTGAGCAAGTGGCCGTAAACTGACCGCTCCACGCGCAGCCTGCCGTCCTCGATATAGGCTTCAACCAGGTAGCCGCCCGCGTCTATGCACACCAATTGCAGCAGATCTACATCCTGTTTAAGGCTGTCGATGCTCCGGTAGCCGAGCCTGGCAGCCGCGCCGGCCGCATCAAGCTGCGCTGACTCCGCATCGCCAAGGTAGTTGGTAAGATAGGCGCTGAGCGTGGCCAGCCGCGTGAAGCGCTCCGGCTTAACCTGTACCGGCGGGCCTGCATCCGGACAGGCCGGCGGCCTCCGGGCCGGTGATTCAACAGGCGCCGGCACGCCGCTGTGAGCGGCCGCGATTTTCTTAAGCAAACTGCCCATCATTAGCTGCAGGGAATCCGGCCCAACCAGAGTCGCGTCGGCCTCCATTCCCAGCACCAGCGAGCAAAGCTGTTTTTCATTGGCGTAGGCGGTGACAAAAAGGGTCTTGCCGTCCTGGCTGGCCTCAAAGCTGCCGCAATGGCCCAGCTCCCTTTTTATCCGCCAGCCGATGCGTGGGGAAAGACGGATAACGGCCTCCCCTTTCTTGGGCCCCAGCTGCCAAGGCTCCAGGTTCAGGTAAGCGCGGACGTTAAAATCGGCCGGCACTTCGAAGTCGTGCGGTTTTTTTGTAGCGAATCTGATTTTTCCCGCTATGCGGCTCAGCTTGAAAGTTCTGATGCCGGCGCGCTCGTGGGAAAATCCGGTCATATACCATTCTCCCCTGATCATCATCAGGGCATAGGGATCGACTCGCCGCCGCCCGGCGCTGTCCTGCCATGCGGCATGATATTCAAAAACGATGCTCTTGTTTTTGTCGATGGCCCGCTCGATTTTCGCCAGGCGATCCGCGGCCGCCCTGTCCGCCGCCGTAGGCAGCAGGTTCAGGCTGATGTAATCAGGCTCAAGCTGCCCGGGGCTGCCAGCCGTCAGGGACAGACCTGCCAGCGCCAGGCGCAGCACGTCGCTGTAGGGAAACTGGCCTTCCAGGAGCCACAGGCAGGCGTTAAGCGCGGCCAGCTCCCCCGGCTTGAAATCGATTAGCGGCAGCCGGTAATTTTCCGGAGGCAGCCAGTAAAGGGTGGCTTCGGCTTGGTTGCCTCCCTCGTTTGCCTTGCTCAGGATTTCGATGCCCAGGCGCGAGAGCTCTTCCCTGTCGGCATAAAAACGGCGGTTGAAGGTCTCGTCCCGCATGCCGTCATACTCTTCGACACTGCGGCGGATATCCCAGGTTGTCGCCTTTCTGCCGCAAACGGATATCAGATAGGCGACAAGGGACAGCTGCCGGATCAGTTTGTCTTTGTCAGATGAGATTTCCTGCCCTCCCCGAAAAGCTGCCTCCCGGGCGCCGCAATTTTTCCGTCCGGGCCGGCCGTTATTATTGGATAATTCTAACCCGCAGGAAAGGATTGCGAAAGCATGGGCTCTGGACAGTATTCCGATTTATGGTTTGTTTTTTCCATGGCCTGCCTGGGAGCGGCGGCGCTGGGAACTGTTCGCTGGTTGCGGCTAACCCGGCCGTCGGACGAAGCTGCCTCAAATTTTGCCGAAGTCGACTGCCAGGCTGCTTCATGCGATCGCTGCCAGAATTATTTCTGCTTCGCATGCCGCGGCGACAGGCGTATAATTCTAAGCCCCCGACCAAAGCAAGGGCAACCAGACCAAAGGAGGCGAAGATGAGGCTTTCATCCTTTCTTTACCGCGCTGCCCGCCTTTCCCGGGACGCCGAGGTCATCTACTCGGGCGACCCGAAAAAAATGGCCCGGCGCGCCCGGAACAAGTACATTGGCCGCAAAGTGGCCAGGCGGCTGTTTAAATGGTAGCGCTGCCGGCTTAACCCGCCGTATTCGAGAGTTACGCCTTTGTCCTTAAGACTGATTTGCGGGCCGGTAGGCTCAGGAAAGACTGAACGCGCCATTGAAGTTTTCCTCGATGCTCAGGATGGCGGCGGCAATCCCGTGTTCATCGCTCCCAGCCAGCCGGATGCGCGGCATTTTCAGCGCCAGATATTGCGGGCGGCGGGCGGCGGCGATTCACCCGGAGTGCTGGCGGGCGGAAAGGTGACGACCTTTGGCGGCTTGTGCCGGGAGTTGCTTGAAGATCCCGGATCAGGCGGCGGCATCATCAATGCAAACGAGCGTTTTGTCATTCTGAGGGCCATTATTGATCTTGCCGGAAACTTGCAAGATCTTGCTCATTCCGCATCACATGACGGGTTTGTCGGCGCGCTGTCAGACCTGATTGGCGAGCTGGAGTTGCTGGGCTTTGATGCTGCCCGCATGGGCAATTACCTGAAGCCGTGGGCAAACGGCAATCAATGGCGGCAGCGTTTGGCAAGTGTCCTTTACGGGCTATTCGAGCGCTACGAAGCCGTCCTTGAAGATCACTTGCTGATGGATGAAGAAATTTCCCGGCGCCGGGCGATGGCCAGACTCGGCGACCCGGAGGTTGACTTCGCGCACAAAGCCCTAGTTATCCATGGTTTCTGGGATTTCACTCCCTTTCAGCATGAGCTCATCGAGACGCTGGCATCGTCCGGCCACGAGCTGCTGGTGACGCTTCCTTTTGTCGAAGGCCGGGAAGCCTACAGGGCCCCGGGCCAGCATTTAAGACGCCTGGGCAGGCTGGGGGACGGAGCCATCGAGGCGCTTGAGCCCCGCGGCAGCCTTGCCCGAAATCCTGCAATCATACATCTGGTCAACAGTCTTTTTGAGCCGGGCGCAGAGCGGGTGCACGCTGCGGGCGCCGTCCGGAAACTGACTGGAGCCGGCTTGCGGGGACAAGCGGAGGCCGTGGCGGCAGAGATTCTGAATCTGTTTCGTGACGGCCACGCGCTTGATGATATCGCTGTCGTCTGCCGCAGCCTGGGGCCGGACCTGTTTGCCGTGGCCGCGGCGCTGGAGGAATTCGGCGTCCCTTGTGAACTGTCAGCTCCCGTTCCGCTTGCCCTTACGGCCGTAGGCCGGACGGCGCTGGCCCTGCTTGACTTTGCAGCCGGCGATCGGCGCCGCGACAGTCTCTTTGCCTATTTGCGAAGCCCGCTTTCTGCTTATCCGGTGGACCGGGTCGACCGTTTTGACCTCGACTGCCGCCTCCACGGCGTCGAGGATGCCGACTCTCTCTTATGGCGATGGAGGTGCGAAAACAGGGAATTTCCGCTGGAAGAGACCGGGAGGCTGCGAGAGGCGGCCGGCGCGGGGCTGGAGGCGCTCGGCGATGAGCTCTGCCGGGCCATCCGCGGATTATTGACAAGACGTGAATTTGTAGTCAGAGCTTCAGTGGACACGCTGCTCGGCGACATGCCGGCGCTTAAGTGTATCGAGGAGATTTGCCGTGCTGCCGGGGTCGCTGGCCGGTGGGCGGCGGAGCTGGCGCCGGATGGCAAGCCGCCGTTGCCGGCAAACGCCGGTCCGGAAAGGATGTTCATGAGGGCGATAAGGCAGGCGACTTTCAGGGCGCCCGCAGGAAACCGGCGCGGCTGCGTGCGCCTCCTGGACCCTCACCGCATCCTCAACCAGAAATTTGACATAGTGTTTGTTTGCGGCATGCTGGAGAAGCAGTTCCCGGTGGCAGGGCGCGAGGACCCGTTCCTTTCAGACTCCGACCGCCGCGAACTGGCCGAAAGCCATGGCTTTGAGCTGGCGCAGCGGAAAGACCAGCTTGACAAGGAGCGATTCCTGTTTCTGCGCACGCTCAGCCGGGCGGCGGAAAGAGTCTACCTGTGCTACCCGTCATGCGACAATGAAGGCAAGCCCACGATTCCGTCGCTTTTCATCAGCGACGTGGAAGACCTGTTTGAAGAAAAGACTGTCGAAAGCAGGGACAGGAGCATCAGCGATATCGTCTTTGCTCCGGAGGAGACGCCCACGGCCGGACAGGCCGTGCTCTCGCTGGCAGAATGGGCTCGGGAGCAGCCGCCGGCAGCGCGGCGCGCACTCGCCGCCGCCGATCCGGCAGGGCTGGGCAGCCGCCTTGATGAATGTCTGAATCCGGATAACGCCGGCCGGCGCGGGATTAGGGACCCGCGCATCCTCGCCAGGCTGTGCGAGCAGGCCACTTTCAGTATTACCGGCCTGCAGAAATATCTGCGATGCCCGTTCCGCTATTTCATCAGCCAGATCCTGGCGCCGGCAGATTTGAAACCGCTGGCTCACGCGCTTCACCGCGGCCAGGCCGTTCACAGGATCCTGTGCCGGTTCGGCGCCCAGCTCAAACGTTCAGGCATATATCTGGGCGGCGACGGCGTCAGCAAGCAGCAGCTGGATGAAATCAGGAGGCAGATGAAAGGTCTCATCGAGGAAGAGTTCGCGGAAGCGGGCCATGATCTCGAGGCTCAGATCATGAAGAGCGAACTGACATCCTGCCTGGACCGTTACATTGATATGGAGCTCGCAAGCGGCAGGCGCTTCACTTACCATGACTTTGAAGTGAGCTTTGGCGAACCCATGCGGGAATGCGGGGGGAGAAACAGCTCGCAGGACACCATCAGTTTTGCAGATTTCAGCCTGAAGGGGCGCTTGGACCGCATTGATATCGATGGTGATAGCGACCGGGCAATGGTTATTGATTACAAATTCGGAAGCATTCCCGAAGGCGCGGAAAAGTTCGGGGAAAATAATGAGATCCAGATCCCGCTCTATATAAGGGCGCTTAAAGACATCTTCGGGCTGACGCCGATCGGGGGAGAATATTTGTCACTCCGGGGCCAGGCGCGCCGGGGCATCTACCTTGAAGGCTACGAGGAGCTTGCTGGCTCCGGCTCAGGGCAGATCAACAGCAAGGATTTTGTCGACTCCGCTGCCTTCTCCGCCTGCCTGGGGGCAGCCGAAGAATTGGCGGTTGCCGCTGTGGCCGGCATCAGAGCCGGGAGCTTCCCAATCGCCGAAGTTGACAAAAAAAATGATTGCAAGTGGTGCGAACTGACCGGCATCTGCCGCAGGCAGGGCGTCGAAACCGGACCGGCGGGCGAAGGTGGATGAAATCAAATTGACTGCTGACCAGCGCCGGGCTATCGAGACCCTCGAGGGGCCGCTGGTTGTCGCCGCCGGTGCGGGCTCGGGCAAGACCGGCGTCGTCACCCGCAGGTTCGTGCACGCAATCGCCACCGGTTTCGCGGAGGTTGACCAGATCCTCACGATCACATTTACGAAAAAAGCCGCCGCGGAGATGATGCAGCGCATCCGCAAGATGCTGCGGGACAGGGAAACAATCTGCGGGGCCGGCAGTAGCGGCGATGAGCGGATGAACGCTGCGTGCCGCCGCATTGAGAGCGCCCAGATCAGCACCATTGACAGCTTCTGCACCGCGCTTTTGCGCGCCAATGCGCTGGCCGCCGGCATCGATCCGGGTTTCGGCGTCGCCGAGGAGTCCCGGGCGAACCTGATGCGGCAGGAAGCCTTTGAAACCTGTCTGCAGGACCTTCTCGAAAACCGCGGCGATGAAGAAAAAGATGAGGTTATCGAGTTCATCACCGCCTACGATCCCAACCGCAAGGGAGAATTATTCAAGATCATCGAGAGCGTTTACGCAACACTCAGAAGCCAGGGAAGGCCGGCGAAGCTGCCCAAGCAAGCGCTGCCGGACCTTGAGGCGCTCGAAAGGGCGCTGCGCGCCGCGATTGCTGACGCGAGGGCCGCCTTCGGTCAGCTCAGCGAGCCAAGCCCGACACAAGAGAAAGGAATTGAGAGGATTGCAGAGATGGAGGCCGCGCTGGATGTGCCTGATCTGGCAGCCAGGATTAATATACTGGGGGAAGCCCAACTGGATCTGAGGGTCGGGAATCTCAAAGAGGAATTTCAAAGCGTAAATGATTTGCATGATGCTTACATCAAAGGATGGTACGCGCACGCCTCGGTTAAAACCCTGGACTTCATCCGCGAACTGCTGGAATCCTTCGACCGTGAATACAAAGGCGCCAAGCAAGGGCTGGGCCTGCTCGACTTCGCCGACCTCAACCAAAAGACCATGGATCTGCTAATTGGCAATCCCCACATCCTGGAGAAAGTGAGATCAAGGTACCGGATGGTTATGGTCGACGAGTTCCAGGACACCAACCGGCTGCAGCACGAGGTGATCAGGTTGATATCTGGCCCTAACCTCATGGTGGTCGGCGACGAGAACCAGTCGATCTACGGGTTCCGTGACGCCGACGTCACCCGCTTCCAGGAAGAGAAGAAGAAAGCCGATGAGGGCGGCTATCTCCTCGAGCTGAAGCAAAACTTCCGCAGCCAGCAGGAGATCCTCGATTTCGTAGACTATGTGTTCGGCTGTGATGAAATGCTGGCCCCGGGATATCTGGAGCTCGAGGCGGTCGCAGGGCCCGACGTAAAAAAAGAGGACTGCCGGGTTGAGATCATGCTTGTGGAAAATGCACCAAGCCGTGATAATCCCGAAAAAAGGGTCGGTATCGACACGACCCGGCGCGCTGAGGCGCGGCTGATTGCGGAGCGCCTCAGGGAGTTGTTTGACGATAAAGACAGCGGCTATTGCGCTGGCGACGCGGCTATTCTGCTGTTGGGAAGGAACCAGGCCGAGATATACCGCGACGCGCTCACGCGGGCGGGCGTCAGAAGCTACCTCGCCATCGGCGCCAGTTACCACGGCAAGCTGGAGCTGAGCGATGTAGTTAGCATGTTCAAGCTTATCATCAACCCGCTGGATGACCTTGCCATGCTTTCGGTGCTCCGCTCGCCTATGGTCGGCCTTAGCGACGACGCCCTTTATTGGCTCGGGCAGCCGGTCGGGGATAAAAACATGCGCCGCGCCCCCATCTGGGCGGGGCTGGCGGGGCCGGAGCGGCTTAAGCGCCTGGACGGCCCCGACCGCGCCCGGTTGGACGATTTTGTGGAGAGGCTCGGCGAGCTTCGCCTGATGGAAGGCAGAAAGACGCTGCGCGCGCTGGCGGCTGCAGTTATCAAGACAGGCGATTACGCCGCTAATATCCTGGCAGGAACGAACGGCAGGCAGAATTACGCCAACCTGATGAAGCTGCTGGACCTGGCGGTCGCGTTCGAAGAATGCTGGGGAAACAGTCTTGCTGATTTTACCGGGTTTCTGCAGCATCAGAAGGAAGTTGAAGTTCGCGAGGCGGAGGCGCCCACCGAAACCGAGGGGGCCGCCTCGGTCCGCATAATGACAATGCACGGCGCCAAGGGCCTGGAATTCCCGCTGGTGGTGCTTCCCAACCTGCAGTCCCCCGGAAAAAACAATTTTTCAGATGCGGTTTTAGTTGACCACAAGACAGGAGACCGCATCGGCCTGAAATACAAGGCGAGCGGAGGCGGCAAAAGCAAGGTGTTTGATTATGACGAGCTTCAGAAAGAGGAGAAAGAGCGCAGCCTGAATGAGAAAAAGCGCCTCCTCTACGTTGCCATGACCCGGGCCAGGCGCCACCTGATCATTTCTGCCAGTGAGCCCAGGAGAGACGATCGGGCTCCTTTTAAATGGTTGCTTGACCGGCTGGAGATACCGTGGGGGCGGGACGCCGATGAGGATGGCTGCCGCTTAAGTTATTTTGGGGAAGCAGCCGTCAAACTGAAGACATGCGATGATCCTGAAGACTGTCTGGACCGGAACGGAGAGAGCGGCAAAAGTGATTCTGTTACAGAATTTCCAAAGATCAACACAGGCATTGCCAGCATGCCAGATCCGGCCATCTATGTACCGGCGGAAATCTCGCCGACGGCGCTGGACACGTTTGCGGCCTGCCCGCGGCGCTACTTTTTCGAGCAAGTCCTGGGGCTTGGCGGACTGTTTCCGGACGAAAGCGCCGGGAAAGAGTCCGCGGATACGGAAGCGGCCAGCCGGCGGCTATCTAACACTGGAATGGGCTCGCTGATCCATAAGGTCCTTGAGAAGGATATGCTTAATCTCGAAACGGGGCTGCCGGGGCCGAAGCAGCTCCAGGAGCGGGCCGCTGAAGCGGGCCTGGCGCCAACAGGGTTTACGCAGGCCGACATGGAGCTTGCCCGCCGCCTGCTGGACAATTTTCTGAAAGCTGGTATCGCCGCCGAGTTGCTCAACGCTGCCAGGGCGGGCGGGCTTAAGACAGAGCTTGGATTCTCGACCCTGCTCGGCCGGACGATCCTCAAAGGGCAGCTGGACGCGCTTTGCTGCTTTGGCGGTTCTGGGAGCAGGGAAGACACCACGCTGGTGGTCGACTACAAGACCGGCAATCCCGGAGCAGGGTTGACCGGAGCCGGAAGCGAAACCTCAGACAGATATCGCCTGCAGATGTCCGCCTATGCCCTTGCCGCCCTGCGCCTGCACGCGGGGCCGGTGAAGGTCGTGCTGCTTTACCTCGGCGGCGCGGAGCCGCTGCAGATCGAACGGGAATACCGGCCGTCCGAGGCGGCAGCGCTCGAGGCCCAGCTTAAGGAGGCGATGGGAAAAATGGAAACGGGAGAGTTCCCGGCGCTTATGGAGTTCGATGCGTACCACTGCAGCCACTGCCCCGGTGGGCCAGCCAGAGGAGCAGTCTGTCCGGCCGGGCGCCGGCTGAACTAGTACAGCAGCTCCGCCCCCGGCTCCAGGGCTAGGTCGGCCACCCGGGGATGGACGAGCTTGAGGAAATCGCCCCCTGACATCTTTACCGAGTCCTGGTGGGTCCCGCCGGCGAAGACCACCTCGTCCATTTGCTCAAGCTTCTCGTCCAGGTAAACGCGGGCGCCGATCAGCTCCCCCAGGGGCGGCACGGCGCCCAGCTCAAACTCCGACATCTCCGCTTCCAACTCCACCTCGCTGGCCAGGCGGGCGTGATTGTCTCCCAGGACGTCGCGCAGCTTGTGCATATCCACCCGGGCCGAGGCTGGCAGCACCACAAGAGCATCGCCGCCCTGCGACCTGACAACGAGCGTCTTGGCTACATGCGCCGGCGTCACTCCCAGGGCGCGCGCTTCATCGCCGCTTGTCAGCGCCCGCCGGTGCCTCATTGTTTCGTAGGCAAGCCCCTGCTCATCGAGGTAACACTTTACGCTGGTGGCGATCGCCATCGCTGCTTCCTTGTCGGGATTGAAACTGCTATTAAGATACCCGGGCTCTCCCCGGATTACACATCGAAGCCGGCGCCCCTCCGGGAAACAGGTCCCGGAAGCCGCGCGAGGCGGTAGGCAATTTATCACAAACAGGCGGAGGAGAAAATAATACACAGATATGGGCAGTTCAGGCACGCATTGCCTTAAGGTTAAAGAAAGAAGCGTTTGAGAATTTTCGGATTTGGGGAATTTAATGTGATTTTCTTCCCCAGGTTGCTGGGAACAAACGGCTCCTCCAGATGAGCCATTAGCCCGGTGTTTCCTCGCCAGACAAGAAGCAAAAGCAAGACCTGACCACAGCGAAATGAATACCGCCAAGAGGGGCAAACTGAAGCATGAACAGGCGCAGCGGCAAATAAGGCTGCTGGCGGCCGCTGTGGAAAGCAGCCATGAGTGCATGATTGTTTCAAGCCTTGGCGGCGCAATTATCTCCATTAACAAGGCAGGCGCCCGCTATTTTGGTTACAGGCGCGAAGAACTGACGGGCCGCAACATCCGCGAGCTGTTGTCGGGCATGAATCACCAAGATCTGCTGGAGCCTGTTTTAAGGTCATCATTGGCTGGCGGCTGGCAGGGGCAGTTGCTGGGCCGCCGGCAGGACGGCGCCGGCTTCTCCGTGTTTGTCTCCTTTAGCCAGGTTGATGACGAAAACGGCAGACCGATCGCGCTTGTCGCCATTGCCCGCGACGTCTCTTCGGAGCAGAGAATGACGCAGGAAATCATGCGCCGCAACCGCGAGCTTGCCGTGCTTAATGCCGTTGCCACGAGCGCCGCCAAATCACTAGACCTGAAACATATTTTGATGTCAATAATATCCTCTGTGGTGGAGTCCATGAACTACGACGGTGGCGTCATATTCCTGTGCGGTGATGAGTGCCTGGACATTTCCCTCGGCGCCGCCGACGGCATTCCGGAGAAGTCTCTGAGGCGGCTGCGTGACAGGTACGTTCCCGGGATAGCGAAAACCGGCAAGGCAATATTTATCGGCCAGGCAGACCGGGCCGGCGGCCTTGGTGCTGATCCCGGAAGCGCTGGCGCGATGTTTGCGGCCCTGGCGGCGGTGCCGCTTCTATCCAAGGGGCGCCTGCTCGGCGTGATGCTTGCCGTAACCACGGAGCCGCATGAATTTAGTGGTCGAGAGAGGGATTTGCTCATGGCTGTGGGAAAGACCATCGCTGTCGCCGTGGACAATAGCCGCCTGTTTAACGATGTGGCCAGCGCAAAAGCCGAATGGGAGGCGACATTCGACGCTATGGCCGACGGCATTTCCATCCATGCTCCCGATTTTACAATTCTTAGGGCCAACCGGGCGCTGGCTCGGCTCCTCGGCACCGGCAGCCGTGAGCTGGTGGGAAGGAAATGCTTCCAGGCGTTTCATGAGCGCCCGGAGCCGATTGCTGAATGTCCGCTCGCGGAGGCAATCCGCAGGCGGCGAAACGTGACTGTTGTTATTGAAGAGCCCACCCTGGGCAGGATACTCAGCATCTCCGCCGATCCGATCATGGATGACAATGGGCGGATACTGGCCGTGGTGCATGGAATTCGTGATATTACCGAGCAGGAGCGCCTCCAGGAGCAGGTTAACCAGAAGGAGAAGCTGACGGCGCTGGGAGAGATGGCCGGTGGGGTCGCCCATGATTTTAATAATTTCCTCACCGTCATTCTTGGCAATACGCAGCTGCTGCTTGCCGGCGGCAACGACCGGGCTGATGAGCGAGAGCTGCTAAGGACAATCGAGCGGGTGGCGGGCGACGCTGCCGAGACGGTGCGCCGGATTCAGGAATTTACCAGGGTGAGGACATCTTACCGTTTCTCTGGCGTTGATATTAATGAAGTGATCAGGAATTCCATTGAGGTCGCCCGGCCCCGCTGGAATGACGAAGCCGACGCGCGCGGCGCCGCCATTGAAATCAGTCTTGACATCGACAATATTCCTTTTGTCAAAGGCAACGAGTCGGAGCTGAGCGAGGTTTTTGTCAACCTGCTTCTGAACGCCGTCGATGCTCTTGCCGGCGGCGGAGAGATCTCAATCACGACCCGGGCCAGCGGCTCCTGGGTCGAGGTGCTTGTGGCTGACAACGGTCCCGGCATGAAAGACGAGGTACGGCGCCGGATTTTTGAACCCTTTTTTACCACCAAGGGTGCGGCCGGCAGCGGCCTGGGACTCAGCGTCGCCTATGGAATTGTCAACCGCCATAATGGCGATATTGCCGTTGACAGCAATTCTGAAAGAGGTACGGTTTTCACCGTGCGCCTGCCTGCTGCCGGGCAGAAGAAGGAGCAGGACGGGCGGCCCGCAGGGTCATCTGCCCCCCAGATGCGGCCGGCGCGGCTACTGGTAACCGACGACGCCGATATGATACGGGATCTCCTTGTTGATATCCTTAAAGGGATGAAACATTATGTGGAAGCTGCCGATACCGGCCAGGCGGGGGTGGAGAAGTTTGCCAACGCCTGCTCCGGCTCGCAGGCTGCGTTCGACCTGGTTTTCACCGATCTGGGGATGCCGGGAATGTCCGGCTGGGAAGTTGCAGAGAAGATCAAGGATCTCAGCCCCCAAACGCCGGTGGTGCTGATCACCGGCTGGGGAGACCAGCTGGACCCGGGGAAGATGCAAGCCAGCAAAATTGATACAGTAATAGCAAAGCCGTTCCAGGTGGATCAGATTCGCTCTCTTGTTTCGGAGGTTCTGCCGGCCGGGAAGGGTTAAGGAAACTTTAACAGAAATCTTTTCTGTTAACGCTCATCCTGTTAGCTCAGGCGACGCCCGAAACCGTCATTCTGGGCACTTCGCGAGCTCAGCATAAACTCCGCGAAGAATCTGCTTTTAGCTAAAAAGCAGACACTTCGTCGCTCGCTCCTCAGGATGACATGTAATAGATGGGACGACCAGTTTTCTGTTAGCGGGGCTGACGCCCCATAAGTTTCGCTTCCTTTTACCTGAGGAGGAAACACATTTGAGAATTGGTTTTGACGCGCGCATGATTGCCTGGCGGGGAGTTGGCACCTACTCCCGCAACATGCTTAAGCAGTTTGCTCAAGTTCCCGACTTGCAGGTAGTTTGTTTCTATAACGATGATACCGCCGGCCGCATTCCCGCTGCTGATAATTTCATCAAGATTGCCTTAAACGAAGAAATCTTCTCGCCGCGCAACCTGGCAAAAATAGGTCAAATTGTAAATAAAGCCGGCTGCCAGCTCTTTCATACCCCCTACGTGGTGGCTCCCAGCAACCTTAAATGCCCATTGCTGGTCACCGCTCATGACATTATCCCGCTTCTGTTTCCCAAGAGCATCCCCAGTTTCTGGACCCGCCGCACTTACAAGGGGCTGCTTGCGGACGCCATCGGCAAAGCAGACCACATAATTACTGTATCAACGGTTTCACAGTCCTACCTGCTGGCGCACTTTGGCCTGTCACTGGGGAAGGTCTCGGTGATACTCGATGGCGTTGGCCACGAGTTTGGCCCCCGCAGTGAGGAAGAAGTAGCGGCCGTGTGCGCCAAGTATGGTATTGGCCGCCCTCACATCCTCTGGCTGGGCGAGTTCATCGCCCACAAGAATCCGGCCACCCTAGTTAGCGCTTTTTCCGCCTTGTCTGCAAAGATCAGATCTCATTACAGGCTGGTGCTGGCCGGCGAGAAAAGCGGCGACTGGGTGGACGTGCAGAAGGAGGCTGTCCGCCGCGGCGTTGGCGAGCTGGTTCAATTCACCGGGTTTATTGAGGAGCCGGACCTGCCGGCGCTTTACACGGCTGCTTCCCTTTTTTGCTTCCCTTCGCTTTACGAGGGCTTTGGCCTGCCTCCCCTGGAGGCGATGGCCTGCGGCACGCCGGTCATTTGCTCAAATTCTTCATCCCTGCCCGAGGTGGTTGGGGACGGGGGCCTGCTGGTGGCGCCCCGCTCGGCGGCCATCAGCGCCGCCATTACGGAAGTGCTTAACAATGACAGCCTCCGCCAGCGTCTTCGCAAACGCGGCCTGGCCCGGACGGCGCTGTTCTCCTGGGAGACAGCCGCCTCAAAAACCCTCGATCTTTACCGCGAGCTGGCAACAGGCTGATAAAACGGGCACCGGCCTTTGGATGTTGGATGAAATCGGAAACCGGGCCGTGGCAAGTATGCCTGTTCGCACGTGGTTCCCTTGGCTATAATGACGGTGCCGGTTTTTCCAGCATCCAGCTTTCGGGATCCGTTTGCCGACGTAGCTCAGCTGGTAGAGCAGCTCACTCGTAATGAGCAGGTCTGCGGTTCGATTCCGCACGTCGGCTCCATTCAATTCGCCTGCGAATGCTGCGGTCAACTATCTGTCCCTTCGCGTAGAATTGACAAATAATTTAATAAGTGTACAGGCGGTTTTTTCGCCTTCCTGTTATTTCATGTACTATGCCAAGCTCCATCAACCTAGTGAGTGCCGCCGCTATTGTTGGCTGGGTTAAATTAAGCGTTTTTGCAGTATCGGGAACAGAGATGATTGCTTTTTGTCTGAGTTGATCATGAACTGCAAACATTGACAACCATTTCTATTGTTGTACAATAAACTTCCTGCAATTTTTATATATTGCCTACAATAGTTTTGTTGAGGGGATGGGGAATGAAATCATATTGGGGTATTGAAGCGCGCGCTTCTTGCGCCGCTAGAAAAAACCGCCGGCGCAAACCCGGTTCATGGCTGACCAGATTTGCCGCCGGGTTTTTTTTGCTCACTTTGCTGGCTGTTTCCGGCTCACCGCAAACGGGCCTCGCCGGCATAAACCAGTGGACAACGGGCGGGCCTTACGGCGGCACAATCAAGGCGGTTGCAGTTTCTCCCGCCTTTGCCAGTGACAACAGCCTGTTTGCAGCCACAGCCGGAGGAATTTTTAAGTCTGCTGACGGCGGCGCCAGCTGGGCGCAGGAAAATGGCGGGCTTCCTGCCGGCGCAAATTTTAGCGCGCTTGCAGTCTCGCCTGGCTTTTCATCGGACAAGACGGTCTTTGCCGGCTCCGGCAGCGGCATTTTCAAATCCACCGACGGCGGCGCCACCTGGAGCTCTGCCAGCAGCGGTCTTTCAAACAGCAGTATTGACTCTCTGGCCATCTCTCCCGGATTTGGCCTGGACCACACCGTTTTTGCCGGCACTGCCGCCGGCCTCTTCAAATCCACCGACGCCGGCGCCAGCTGGAGCGCAGTTGGCGGCGGGCTGCCTGCCAGCATGGATATTTTCGCGCTAGCGCTTTCACCAGCCTTTGCCACCGACCACTCACTTATGGCTGGCATTTATGGCGGTGGCCTTTACTCCTCAACCGACGCCGGCGCCGGCTGGGCGGCGGAAAACAGCGGCCTCACCAGCCAGAACATATCCTGGTTGATTATGTCACCTGGTTTTGCTACAGACCGGACCGTCTTCGCGGGCACTTGGGGCGGCGGCGTCTTCAAGTCCACCAGCGGTGGCGCCAACTGGAGCAGCGTCAATAACGGGCTGCCTCTCGATATCGTCTCTTTGGCGGTATCGCCAAATTTTGCCAGTGACAACGTTGTCCTGGCCAATGTTGCCAATTCGGGCCTTTATAAGTCCACCGACGGCGGCGCCAGCTGGGCGCAGTTAAACAGTGGCCTTAGCAACACTTTTATATTGTCGGTTGCGATATCTCCAAACTTTGCTAATGACCAGACAATATTTGCCGGCAGCCGCGGCGGAGGCGTCTTCAAGTCAACCAGCGGCGGCGCCAGCTGGAGCGCTGCCAATGACGGCATAATCAGCACTTACGTCTATTCCTTGGCAGTTTCTCCTAATTTTAGTAACGACAATACAGTTTTTTCTGCCCCCAACGGAGCCGGCATCTTCAAGTCCACCGACGGCGGCGCCGGCTGGAGCGCAGTGAACGGGGGGCTGCCCGCAAACGCCTATTTTGATGCCCTGGCAGTGTCACCCAACTTCGCAGCCGATGGCACTGTCCTTGCAGGCGGGTACGGCAACGGCGTTTATAAATCGAGCAATGGCGGCGCCACCTGGAGCGTGCAGAACAGCGGCTTTGCCAACCTGTATATTGTCGCGCTGGCTGTTTCTCCCGGCTTCGCCACCGACAACACAGCGTTTGCGGGGAGTGTGGACGGAGTTTACTTAACCACCAATGGAGGAGCGACATGGTCCCGGGTTTACACGAGTGGCGGCTGCTCAATCTCGGCCTTGTCTGTCTCGTCGGGTTTTGCTACAGACCATACCGTTTTTGCAGGCACGAATGGCTGCGGAGTTTTCAAGTCAACCAGCGGCGGCGCCAGCTGGAGCGCGGTTAATTCAGGGCTTGCCGGCATGAATATTTATTCGTTGGCAACTTCGCCTGACTTTGCTAACGACGGCACTGTCTTCGCCGGCTCCTGGGGTGGAGGCGTATTCAAATCGACCAGCGGCGGCGCCGGCTGGAGCAGCGCCGGAGCCGGAATGACCAACCTTTATGTTACTTCGCTGGTGGTCTCAGCTAACTTTGCCAAAAACAGCACCGTCTATGCTGGCACTTACGGTGGCGGCATCTTTAAGTCGGCCGACAGCGGCGCCACCTGGAGCGCGCAAAACAGCGGCCTTTCCAATACCACTATCAACGCGCTGGCGGCCTCCCAAAACATCAATTCAGAAAACACTGTCTTTGCTGGCACTTACGGCGGCGGTGTCTTTGACTATACTTCTTGCAGCGGCGGCAAACCGGCCCTGTACTTAAAATCATACAGTGCGTTTTGGTTTTCTTTAAACGATTATGCGGCCGGGCGTCTGTCGGTCTCGTTCACAGTTGGCAATGGCGGCGGCATTGACGCAGCAAATGTCCAGATCAACAGCGCGACCGGTTCCAACGGTGTCTCCGTGTTCTCTCCGGTGCCGGCCAGAGCCGGCAATATCAGCGCCGGCGGCTCTGCTCCCGTGACTCTTGTCTACAACGTGCCGGTGGGGACGGGCTCATTTATCACATCTCTTCGCGCCTCAGCCCAGGATAGCTGCGGGGCAACTTACACGTATCCGTAAAAGCAAACAGGAGATCAACCAAAGGACGGTCTTCCCGGGCCGCTCTTTTTTATACCGTCGAATTGTTCTGATTCCAATTTCTTTATCCCCACGGCTCCACGGTAACGATAGAAGGAGAAGGCTTTGTCCTGAAGCGTGCTATCGCGGCCGTCACCGCCCGTCCCAATAACTGCCTTCGCCGGCTCGCGTCAAAAGATGATCACGGCGCGGTAATCACCCCGCGCGCCTTTATGCAAGGAAGCCTGTGCCTTGCCTGATAAAGCGCCATAAGCAAATCTGGCGTTTCGGTGATGATGGGCAGCTTGACTTTGTCTCCAGGGAATGTAATGATTGTTACAAGATGGTGCGGTTTCCCCTTGGCGCTTTATTCTCTCCAGCTTTATAAACCCGGCAGCATGCATGCAAGCTTACAATCCGGCGAGAGCCAACCACCCGGCAGTTCACGCTACTTGATTCAGCAATTAAACCTCTTGCGGATTTTAAAAAATATGTTAGGATTGGCCGGAATCGAGCGGCAAGTTTTCAATGTGGCTCGGGGGAAGTTTTTCGCCTCAAATATCTTTTCAAACTTTCTATTCGAAGGGAGAGGGAATGAGAAAATACGCAATGCTTAAATTCCTGTTTACGGCAATGGCGCTGCTGCTTGCCGTGGGATCGCTGGCGCTGGCAGCCGGCTGTGGCGGCGGCACAACCAGTACGGCCACTACTTCCGCCGGGCCGGTCACCAGTTTTGACAAGACGGCAAGCATAATGAATGAGTTCCTGAACTCGCCGGCGGCTCAACAGACAATTTCTGCCACTGATCTGAACAAACTGCTGACAAGCAATCCCGCAGATGCCCCGCTGGTAATCGACGTGCGCAGCGCGACGGACTACCAGCAGGCGTCCACCTCGTCGCCCGGCCATATCCCGAGCGCAATCAACATTCCATTTAAAACCATCGCCAGCCCTGACAGCATCGCCAAGATCAACGCCGAGCTGGCAAAGCACACAAACAAGACAATCGTGGTTCACTGCTATACTGCGCACACGCAGAGCATCGATGTCCCCATCCTCTACGACCTGGCAAAGAGCGGCAAACTGGGTTCGCCGGCGCCCAAGATTGAAGGGCTGGACTGGGGCATGCTCGGCTACAACTCTGTTGAGAAGCCGCCTGCCTATAACAATACCTATCCTCTGCAAACGGCCGCCGTGCAACAGACAAGCAGTTTCCCGCTGCCAAGCGTCAGCGGCGACCTGATCGCGCAGGCCCAGAAGGTGCTTCCCAACATGCCGGGCCGGCTTAACGTTGGAGCCGACCAGACAGTCAACAAGAAGCCCTTGTCAAGTTACACCATTATTGACATTCGAAGCGCCTCCGATTACGCCAAAGGGCATCTGCCCGGGGCAATTAACCTGCCCTATCAGGATCTGTTCAAGAAAGTTGGGGACGCATATCCGAACCTGGCCAAGATAGACAGGTCCAAGCAGATCCTCGTCACTGGGGACCGGCATGATCTGGAGGAATATGTTGCAATCGGGCTGAACCTGCTGGGGATCAGCCAGCAGAAGTCGAATACGGGCGCGCTTGGGTTTGACATCGCCACCTGGAACAATACGGTTGGGCGCAAGTTCACCCCCGCTGACAAAAACAGCCTGCCGACTGTGACTGGCACGGCGCCGGGCGGATCAAGCTAGGACCCGCGCTATATCAATCAAAACGGAAGGGACCGGGTTTTCACCGGTCCCTTTTTTTCATCCCTGACGGCGTTCACCGCATGCGGGAAACGGGATTTGGGAAACGGCGTTTCACGTGTCTGACAAGAGGGAATTTAAAGGGTAATCTGACAATTGTAGCCGGCGCGGCGCCGGTTTCGAATTTTGAGGAAGGTGAGGAAAAATGAACGAAAAAATTAAATCAACTGCGGCGGTGTTCCATATTGCGCCCGGAATGACGCCGAAAGTTCTCGAGTTTGCCGGGGAGATTCAGGAGCAGCGCTTTAGCGAGCATGAGGAATCCCGGCGCCGCCTCGGCATTTCACATGAGCGGGCCTGGATAGAAACCAGCAATGAAGGAGATTTGCTGATTTTTTATTTTGAGGGAGATGATCTTGACAGGTCGATGATGATAATTGGCGAATCTGACAACCTTCATGACATCTGGTTCCGGGAAAAGATATTTGCGCTCACCGGTGCTGATTTATGCGATTACCGCCAGATCAAGCCTGCCGAGCTGCTTTACGCGTCGCAGGAGACAGGAACAAATGAGGCAGCCTCCGCTGCTACGGCTTTCCCGGTTCTGCCCGGAAAGGTTGATGAACTGCGCTTCTGGCTTCATGACGCAACCGTAACCAGGGCGGATGATTACCGGGACTATCAGCAGCGTTATGGCCTTGGCGGCGAGCGTTTCTTCCTCAGGCATACAGGCCAGGGCGACATGATTATCATGTACGCAGAAGGCGAGGACCCGGCTGCGGCGATTGCCCGCTTCGCCAGGTCGAGCCATCCCTTTGACGTATGGATGCGGGAAGAACTGCTTAACTTGTGCGGCATAGACTTCATTCGCCGGCAGACCGCGCCGCCGCCGCGGCTGGTGCTTGACTGGAAATTGCCCGCAGGCGCAAAAGCGGCATAGGATCTGCCTTCCCGAGCCCTGCCGAAATAAAATCAGAGCCGGCTGCTACCTGGCAGCATCAAAAGCCCTTCCCTGGAAGGGCTTTTTGTTTTACTGGCAATAAAACTTGATAAAGTATAAGTTAGGTAATTATGTTGATACGCTATCACTTGTATACCTTATTCCTATATGGACAGGAAGGATGTCAACAACCAAACCAAATATTCTTCTCACGGGGGCGACGGGCTTTATCGGCGGGAGGCTGCTAACGGCGCTTGACGGCCAGGGCTACCGGGTCCGTTCCTTGCAGCGGTCGCTAGGCAAGACCAGGTTCAGGTTTATTCTTAAAAACGAGCCCGAGGTGGTCCAGGGCGACCTGCTTAAGCAGGAGACGCTTGTGCCCGCTCTGGAAGGAATCGAGGTCGCTTTTTACCTTGTCCATTCCATGAGCGGCCGCAAGATTTCTGAAGCACAGGAATTTGCCGCCAGGGACCGGATAGCCGCCCGCAACTTTGCCGGCGCTGCCGGGAAAGCCGGCTTGAAACGGATCATTTATCTGAGCGGGTTGGGCGATCTGGGCAGCAGCCTCTCGCGCCACCTGGAAAGCCGGCAGGAAGTGGGCGAGATCTTAAGCTCGGGAAATGTGCCCACGACCGTTCTCAGGTCAGCCATTATCATCGGGGCTGGCGGCGCCTCCTTCGAGATGATCCGCAACCTGGTGGAGAAAATGCCGGTAATCTTGTGTCCGCCAATGATAAACACCCGCTCGCAGCCCATTGCCGTTGAAAACGCCATTCAGTACCTTGCCGGCTGCCTCAGGCAGCCGGCGACCATCGGTGAGACTTTCGATGTCGGCGGCCCGGAAGTGCTGACTTACAAGGACCTGATCAAGATATACGCCAGGTTCCGCGGTTTGAAAAGAAGGTTTGTGCAGGTGCCGCTGGCCTCGACCCGCCTGTTTGCCAAGGGGATGGATATCATTTCGCCGCTGCCGGCAGGAATAGTGGCGCCTTTGCTTGAAGGACTTAAAAATGAGACTGTCTGCCGGGAACACCGTATTCGTCAGCTGGTGCCTGTAGAACTGATTGACATGGAGGAAGCGGTTCGCAAAGCGGCCGTCGAGGAGGCGGACGTTTTCCGGCCCGGCCTTTTTAGGCACAGAAGGTGATGGTACTTCAGGCAGAAGGAATGAGCCACCGCTACGGTGGGCACAAGAAAGAAGCCGGCGCAACCTCAGGCAGGGATTTCTCACCTGGAGCCGGCCATATGGTTCTGGTTTCCGGGGCAAGCGGTTACATCGGCAGGAGGTTGATTCCGGAACTTGCCGGCCGTGGTTACCCGGTGCGGGCGATGGTCGTCTCAGCTGCTTCCGCATATGAAAAAATTTGGCCGGGCATTGAAGTCGTGCAGGCAAATGCGCTGGACTACACCCGTCTTAAGACGGCACTTGACGGCGTTGATATCGCTTTTTATCTGATACATCCTCTCCACCTCAGGCAACGCCAGCATGAGCTCACCGACAGGGTCGCCGCCCGTAACTTTGCCGCCGCTGCCGGCGAAGCGGGAGTAAAGCGCATAATTTATCTGGGCGGTCTCGGCGACGTGCGCTGCGAGTCGGGCAGCCCTCTTTACCAGCGCCGCATGGTCGAGGAAGAGCTGCGCCAGGGAAGCGCCGCCGTGACAACGTTGCGGGTTGCGGTCATCATTGGCTCGGGCAGCGCCTGTC
>JACWAD010000046.1 GCA_014874175.1 Thermoleophilia bacterium | reverse complement strand
CTTTATATCCAGCTTTCAAAAGTCCATGAATCTGGTATCGTACTTCCTGGGTAAGCTGCGTGTAACATCCCATAGTGCTCCTTTGACTTTGCCGTCTTCAGAAGCACTGATGTTATCGCAGCTTGCCTCTTTAAGACGACTTAGTGCCGCACTTGGGAGTTGAATCCGGGCATATAAAATTGCCGCGGAAATCAAGATTTATGCCTGACGTATCAATGAATGCCTGCCCATAATCCGCGTGGAAAACAAAATGGGCGCAGAATCCCGGCCGATAATTAATTAAAGGCGCCTTTTATCGCGTAAACAAGCAAGAAAGTAGCGACTGTGGTACAATTGCCGCTTGGCATTTGCGCAAATTGGGCAAATAAAGGATAAGACAAACACAACTAGAAAGATAAAAATCAAAGTGGCAATGACAGAGATTCCAATTGAATTGACGCAAAACTTGATAACAAAGGGCCAGGAACAAGGCTTTCTTTCTCTTGACGATATCGCAGACGCCCTGCAGGAGGCGGATTTAACGACGGAGCAGATCGAGGAAATCTACTCCCGCATCGCCGACCAGGGAATCGACATCGTTGAGCAGGAGGATATGGAAGGCCTGGGAAATGACATGCTGGAAGAGCCGGAGGGGCCTACGTCTGTGGAGCGCGAGCGCCCGACGGCAACGGATGATTCGCTGCGCATGTACCTGCGTGATATCGGCCGCATCCCCCTCCTTTCCGCCGCCGAGGAAGTCTCGCTAGCCAAGCGGATGGAGCGCGGCGATATGGAGGCCAAGAGCCGGCTGGTGGAGGCCAACCTGCGCCTGGTGGTAAGCATCGCCAAACGCTACCTGGGACGCGGCCTTTCCTTCCTGGACCTGATCCAGGAGGGCAACCTGGGGCTGATCCGCGCCGTGGAGAAGTTCGATTACCGGCGTGGCTACAAGTTCTCCACCTACGCCACCTGGTGGATCCGCCAGGCTGTCACGCGGGCGATTGCCGACCAGGCGCGCACGATCCGCATCCCCGTGCACATGGTCGAGAAGCTGAACCATCTGGTCCGGGCCAAGCGGCAGCTGGTCCAGGACCTGGGCCGGGAGCCGACTCCGGATGAGATTGCCAGGGTGATGGACACCACGGTCGAGAAGGTGCAGCACCTGATCAAGATCTCGCAGAGCCCGGTCAGCCTGGAGAAGCCGGTTGGCGATGAAGAAGAGGCGGAGCTGGGCGACTTTCTTGAAGACGAAGGCACTCCCCGGCCCCTTGACGCAGCCATGCAGGAGATCAAGAAGGATGACCTCAACAAGGTGCTGAATGCGCTGCCGCACCGGGAGCGCAAGATCCTGGAGCTGCGCTACGGATTAAATGGCGAGCATCCGCGCACGCTGGAGCAGATCGGGCGCCGCTTTGGCGTCACTCGCGAGCGCATCCGCCAGATTGAGGCCAACACGCTGGCGCGGCTGAAAGAACTTCAGGAAACGCAGCATCTGCGCGAAAGCGCCTAACTTTTCCCCGTGGGACATGATGCGAACTTCGAGCAGGCGCGGCATGCCATGCCCCTTCGATTTTGCAAAAGCAGAAACGGCAGGGATCACCAAAACCCCCAACTCCTGCGCGTCCGCTATGGGGAAACGGGCGTCAGGCCGGGGGTAGCGCCGCTGTTGGCCTGATCCAGAAATTTCTTTGCTTCTTTGCCGGTGTCACTGTTGGGGTCCAGACTGACCGCCTTTTGCAGCGGCGCCTTGCTTTGATCGGTTCTTCCCGTCTGAAGATAGATATAGCCGATATTCAGCCAGGCCCGCTGGTTTTTGGGAGCCAGAGCCGTCACCTGCTGGAGCTCCCTCAGGGCCACCTCTGACATGCCCAGCTGCGAGTAGGCAAAACCCAGGTCGATCATTACATCCACGTTGCCGGGGTTGGCGGCTAGGTATTTGCGGAACTGGTCGATAGCGTTCTTGAAATTCCGGTTGGCATCGTTGACGGTCTGGTTGTTTTGCTCCTGGTTCTGGGCCAGATCGAGGTAGGCCTCACCCAGATTCTTGGTGGAGTCGACATCGGCTGGATTCGTCTTGCCTTGGGCTTGGTAGGTATTGATCCGGTTCTGGGCGTCATTCATCTGCTGCTGTATTCCGGGGTCAATCCGCTGGGTGGGCGTACTGCCGCCGCCAACGCCGGCCAGTTTCGGCACCAGGTAGGCTAATCCGATGACAATTATAATGCCTGGTATCAACAACAGCCATTTAACATTGTCTTTCATTGGCTTCTCACTAGTTGATTGATTAATTGCACTTCTGTAAGCTGTGAATTTGTCCAGTCAAGCGGCCCGATTATCCGTTTGACCATTATTCCTTTTTTGTCAATGATGAAGCTCTCTGGGTAACCGGTTGTATGAAACAGGCTGGGCAGCTTTTTGTCTACGTCAAGCAAGATAGGAAACGTCAACCCGTACCTGTAAGCAAACGGGGTAACATCAGTAGCGCCGCGGGCGTCCACGCTGGATGCGAGGATCTCAAACGGCTGGCCCTGAAGACTCTGGTACAGCTTTTCCAGAGAAGGCATCTCCTGCTTGCAGGGGTCGCACCACGTTGCCCAGACATTTATCAGCACGACCTTGCCGCGGTAACTGGAAAGGCGAGCAGTTCCTCCCTTCAGCAATGGCAGGCTGAAATCGGGAGCGAGGCCGCCTTCCTTGACTTCCGCGGGAACAGTTGACTCATAGTAGAAAAAAGCACCGACCGCGATGGCTACGATCGCTACAAAAGCCCCGGCCGCGATGGCAATTTCCTTAAAGGACCAGCCTTCATCGTTTTCTGCGTCTGCGGCCGCAGAGGACAGCTCTGTTTCTTGTTGGGTATCCATCAAACGGAAGCGGAAAAGAGCGAAGTGCGCTTAATTCTTGTGCATCCTTGCAATATCCTAGTTCATACTAGCATCAGGCGGCCCTGGCTTCAATAAACAGAAGCTTTAAATAGTTATTTTGGGAATGAATCGAGACCCTCCCGGTTCGGCGCTAGAGGCCGCCTAACTTGCTCCTAGAGGGAGATATTTGGCAGCCATCTTTGCAGCCAGGCGGTCAGCACCTCAACCTGGCCCGTGGCCAGGATAATTCCGAAGGCAATCAACAATGCTCCCGACATGATCTTGAGGGTGCCGAAATGCCTTTTTACCACGGAAAAGGCGCCAATCAATCTGGTAAAGAGAAATCCGGAGAGTACAAAGGGAACGCCCATCCCCAACGCATAGACAAACAACAGGCTGGCGCCGGCGAAGGGGTCCTGCGTGCCGATGGCCAGCATGTATATTGATCCCAGCAGCGGCCCCGTGCAGGGCCCGATGCCTACCGAAAAAACCATGCCCGCCAGGACCACTCCAAACAGGCCCGTGGGCCGCTTAAGCAGCCGCAGTCGGCGCTCCCGCTGCAGCCATGCCGGCTGAAAGATTCCCAAAGCAAAAATACCTAATATAATCAGGAATATGCCGGCAAAGATCTCCAGCGGCCGGTGATGCGCGCCGCCGGCGTTGATAAACGTTGACAGCGACTGCCCCATGCCGCCGGCGACCGCGCCCTGCAGGCTGAAAAGCACTACTAACCCGACAACGAAGGCGGAGCTGGCGACCGCCACCTTGCGGCTCCTTGCCCCCAGCTCGTCTACGCCCACTCCGGAGACATATGAGAGATAGCCGGGCAGCAAAGGCAGGACGCAGGGTGACAGAAATGAGACCAGGCCGGCGATAAATGCCCAAAAAAAAGCGACGAATGTTACCTCGGTGATCTGCAAGGCTCAGGCCCAAAATCGCGCGGAGAGCGAATCTATTGTACCACCCGGCCGGTCATGATGACTTGGCGGGGCGCTTCTGCACCCAGACCAGGGCCGCTGCGGCCGCAACTGCTGTCGCCAGGGCCAGGTATTGCTGTTGCCACTGACCCTGCCTGGTGACTCCCGGCATCTCGCCGTTGTGAAAGCGGACAAACTCGACCAGAAAACGCTCGACGCCCGCCAGCACCAGGTAGACGCAGATCATGGCCCAGTCCCGCTTCAGGTAGCGGCGCAGCCAAAGCACAATCCCCAGAATTACCAGTGATGAAAAGGCCTCGTACAGTTCTGTGGGCTGCACTGAGACGCCCGGCGGCGTCGGCGGTGAGCCCTTGGGAAATTTTACCGCCCAGGGCAGCGTTGAAGGACGGCCGTAATCGTCGCCGTTGAGGAAACAGCCAATGCGGCCAAAAGCGTAACCGATGGCCATCGCCGGCGCGCCGGCGTCAAACACTTTGCCCCAGGGCAGGTGATAAAGCTTTATTGCCAGCAGGGCCACGGCCACGCCGCCGATGAGGCCGCCGTACCAGACCAGCCCGCCTCCGCTAAAAATTGCGGAAACAGGATCAGCCTTGAGCGCGCTTAGGTTAAGAAGCAGATAATTTATCTTGCTCCCCAGCAGGCCGCCAATGGCTGCGGCGATTACCAGCCAGTAAATCTTTTCCGGATCCAGCCCCTTGCGCTTGAACTCAAAAAAGGCGACAACCCCTGCGGCGACAAAGCCCAGCGCCATCATCAGGCCAAAAGTATGGACCGTAAACGGTCCGATGGAAGGAAACTCGGGATACATATTGCCGTTACCTTATCATTGCCAGTTACCTTATCAGAATTCTTAATCTATAAATAAAATGATACAACATTTATCCGCCTGCCGTGGCGCAGCATGCCGCGCCACGGCATGCTGCGCCCCCTATCATTTGACTGCATAAGGGTTATATTATTTTGCAGGAACCGGGTGAGAAGACCAGAAGTTAAGCACGGTCTGCCAAGCCGTGGAGGCAGAATATGACATCGGGACCAAGACGTAAGCAAGGGAGCATAGTTGATCTTTAGACGGGCTTTCGACCGGTTGGCGGGCAGTCCGGGCCGGGCGGGGGCCTGCCTGCCGCTGCTCGCATTAATCCTTGCCGGCTCCATGCTTGCGCTCCTGCCCGAAACCGCCGGCGGTTACAACATCGAAAAGCAGAACCGGCCGCCTAACGGCAGGCTGGCGTTGGCGCCGGCAACTGTCGAGGTTAATGTCAAGCCCGGCGACAGCGCCACCAGGGACATAACCCTGACCAACGGCACCAGCGACATCCAGACTCTCACCTTCTCGGTCCAGGACTTCGAAGGCTCCACCGACCCATCCCAAGCCTTTGTGCTCAAAGGCGACCAGGACGGCAAGTTCAGCGCCAGGCACTGGATCGAGCCGGAGCTTACCAGCATTAACCTCAATCCCGGTGAGCAGCTAACCTTCCGCGTAAACATCTCGGTCCCAGCCGAGGCCCGGCCGGGCGGGCGCTACGCCGCCCTGATTGTCTCCCCCGCCGGCCAGCCTCCCGGCCAGTCACAGACCACGTCCTCGTCAAACGCCGGAGTCCTGACCCTCTTTCTGATCACCGTAGAAGGCAACGTCATCAAGGAAGGAACGCTCAATCCGCCCGAGGTTCCTGCCTTGGCGATGAACGGCCCCATTGACATCGGGCTTGTATTTGATAATCAGGGGAATGTCCACTTAAAACCCCACGGAACGGTCACAGTCACCAACATGCTCGGGCAGACGTCTGCCAGTATCAACGTTCCTGAATGGGTTGTGCTGCCCGACTCCTCGCGGCGAGAAACTGTCTCCTTTGGCAGCGGCCTTCTTTTCGGGCGCTACAGCGTCAAGGCCACAGTTCAGTACGGCGACGGCGCCACCGCCGTGGTGACCGCCTCCTTCTGGGCGTTTTCCTGGGAGCTTCTCCTGGCGCTGCTGGCAGTCCTGGCAATTATCGCATATGTGGCTTGGCGCATTATCA
Organism: Thermoleophilia bacterium; assembly: GCA_014874175.1. Taxonomy (GTDB): domain Bacteria; phylum Actinomycetota; class Thermoleophilia; order BMS3ABIN01; family BMS3ABIN01; genus JACWAD01. The sequence continues at coordinate 6,947 of JACWAD010000046.1, read as the reverse complement.
GGCGCCGGCGGCGGGGCCGTGGGGCCTGGCCGGCCGGAACCTCGCCACAAGAGGGCAAACCGGCTCCGGCTGCAAAGGACAAAACCGCTTCCAAAAAGCAGCCTGCCGCGCCCGGCGGCGGGCCGGCCCGTGGTGGGGCCCGGCAGAAAGCATCTGAGCAGAATTTATCCCAAGCAAGAGATGCGGAGCCCGGTAAGCCCGGCCCATCCGGTCAGTCCGGTCCGGGAAAATCCGAAGCCGGGGAATCAGGCCAGCCTGGAGAAGCGGGCCGGCCTCCGGCGGCAGCGCATTTGCCCCTGGGCGAGCTGTTTCCCTTCATGGCCGACGAGCGCATCGTTGATATCACCGACTCGGATACAAAAAAACTGATCTGCAACATGATTGACGACCAAATCGGCCTGGCGCGGGCCTATCTCGAGGGCGGCGACGCAGCAGCGGCGCGGCGCGAGCTTGAGGAAGCAAGGGCCGCCGCCGAGAAACTGGGCCTGTTTTCCGAAATGGGGCTGATCGAGGATATCCTGCGTCAGACTTAAGAGGCTGTATCAGACAGGATTCATTCTGAGTCACCCCTTCGGCTCCGCTCACACGAAGAATCTGGGCCTCCAAAACCCGAGATCCTTCGCCTTCGTCTCAGGATGACAGGTCTGCGGCCCAGAAGCTGCCCTGAGCGCAGCGAAGGGATGACAGTCAGGCCTTAAGCAGCGGCTTCAGTGCCTGGCCCGTATAGGAGGACCTCCTGCGGGCAAGGTCTTCCGGAGTGCCGGCGGCCACCACTGCCCCGCCGCCGTCGCCTCCGCCCGGCCCTAGGTCAATAACGTGGTCAGCGCACTTTATTACATCAAGATTATGCTCTATGACAACAACGGTATTGCCGGCGTCCACCAGCCGCTGCAGCACCTGCAGCAGTTTTTCAATGTCGGCGAAATGAAGGCCGGTGGTCGGCTCGTCAAGAATGTAGAGCGTGCGCCCGGTGGCGATCCGGTTGAGCTCGGATGACAGCTTCACCCGCTGCGCCTCGCCGCCTGAAAGCTGGGTGGCAGGCTGGCCCAGGCGGATGTATCCCAGGCCCACGTCCACCATCGTCTGCAGGCGGCGGGCAATCTTGGGGATGGCCTGGAAAAATTCAAGGGCCTGGCCAGCGCTCATCTCGAGCACATCGGCAATATGCTTCCCCTTGAAGCGCACCTCCAGCGTTTCACGGTTGTAGCGGTGGCCCTTGCAGACCTCACAGGGAACATATATGTCAGGCAGGAAGTGCATCTCGATCTTGATCGTCCCTTCGCCGCGGCAGGCTTCGCAGCGGCCGCCGCGGACGTTGAAACTGAAACGTCCCGGCCGGTATCCTCTTACCCGCGCCTCCTGCGTGCTTGCATAAATCTGGCGAATGTGGTCAAAAACGCCAGTGTAGGTAGCCGGGTTGGAGCGCGGCGTGCGGCCGATGGGGGACTGGTCAATGTTAATCACCTTGTCCAGAAGATCCGCACCCTCGATGCGGTCGTGGGCGCCGGGCTCCGTCTTGGCACGGTAAAACCGCGAGGACAGCGCCCGGTAAAGGACATCATTAATCAGCGTCGATTTACCCGAGCCGGAGACGCCCGTGACGCAGACGAACCGGCCCAGGGGAATATCGACGTCAATCGATCTGAGGTTGTGCTCGCGGGCGCCCACAATAGCGACCCTGCCGTCTGCCGCCTGGCGCCGGGACGGCACCGGGATGCGGCGCTCGCCTTTCAGGAAAGCAGCCGTCAGGCTCTTGGCAGACTCAAGAATCTTGTCAAGTGGACCGTGGGCAACCAGCTCGCCGCCAAGCTCTCCGGCCCCGGGACCCATGTCAACAATGTAGTCGGCCGCACGCATCGTCTCCTCGTCGTGCTCAACGACGATAACTGTATTACCCAGATCACGCAGCCGCTTAAGAGTGTCAATCAATTTTTTGTTGTCGCGCTGGTGCAGGCCGATGCTGGGCTCATCGAGAATATAAAGCACTCCCACCAGGCTGGAGCCGATCTGGGTTGCCAGGCGGATGCGCTGCCCCTCACCGCCGGAAAGCGTTCCCGCCGTCCGGTCAAGGGTGAGGTAGCCGACGCCGACATCATCAAGGAACTTCAGCCGCTCCCGGCTCTCCTTGATAATGCGGCTGCCAATCACCTGCTCGGTATCTGACAAAGGCAGCTTCCCGAGAAAATCCTGCGAGCGGCTCACCGGCATGCGCGTCAGCTCATAAATGTTGACGCCGCCCACGGTCACGGCCAGGCTCTCTGCCTTGAGGCGGGCGCCGTGGCATACCGGGCAGGGATGGACGGTCATAAGCTCCGAGATGCGGCTGCGCATCACTTCCGATTCAGTCTCCATGTAGCGGCGCTCGAGGTTGGGAATGATGCCGGTCAGCATCCTGCTCTTGCGCCGGCGGCCGCGGCTCTTCCTGCGGGTTTCTTCATCGGGTCCATAGAGAATCAGCTGCCGGTCCTCCTCCGGAAGATCCTGGAAAGGAACGTCGAGGCTGACGCCGTAGTAGCGCGACATCCACCTGATCACGTGGCGGAAGCCCGAGCTCCAGGGTAAAATGTTGGCCTGCCGCAGGGTTTTGCTTTTGTCGGGTATGAGCAGGTCAATGTCGATCTCCTCCAGGTATCCAAGGCCGGTGCAATGCTCGCAGGCGCCGTAAGGGCTGTTGAACGAGAAGATGCGTGGCGCCAGCTCCGCCAGGCTGACGCCGCAGTCGGGGCAGGCGAACTGCTCTGAATAAGTGGTTATTCCGCCGGCGGCAGTCTCGATGTCAATGAGACCGCCGGAAAGGGCCGCCGCCGTCTCCACTGAGTCGGACAGGCGGTGGCGGATGTCACCTCTGGCCACCAGCCTGTCAACAATGACGGCTATGTCATGCTTCAGGTTCTTATCAAGTTTTATCTCTTCATCAAGAAGGTGGACCTCGCCGTCGATCTTGACGCGGGTAAAGCCGTCACGGCGGACCTGCTCCAGAAGGTCCCGGTACTCCCCCTTGCGGCCCCGCACCAGCGACGCCTCCACCATGAAGCGCGTGCCCTGCTCAAGCTCCAGGATCCGGTCCACGATCTGCTGCTGCGACTGGGCGGCGATAGGCTTGCCGCAGCTGGGGCAATGGGGATGGCCGATGCGGGCAAAGAGGAGCCGCAGATAATCATAGATCTCGGTAACCGTGCCAACCGTCGAGCGGGGGTTCTTGCTGATGACGCGCTGGTCTATGGAGATGGCCGGCGACAGGCCTTCTATGCTGTCAACATCAGGCTTCTGCATCTGGCCCAGAAACTGTCGCGCGTAAGCGGAGAGCGACTCGACGTAGCGCCGCTGCCCCTCGGCATAGATGGTGTCAAACGCCAGGGAGCTCTTGCCGGAGCCGGAAAGGCCGGTGATGACGATCAGCCTGTCGCGCGGCAGCGTCAGCGACACGTTCTTTAGGTTATGCTCGCGGGCCCCGCGGATGGTGATTGAATCTGACATGGCCTTTATTGATTGTAAGACATTGCGGAACCGAACGGTATATCCCGTTGCGTCGCGGGATTTCTTACCTTTAAGGCAAAATGAAAAGAAACGGAAATAAGGCTCGGAAAGTTCCCGTCTTCAAATCGCGCCAGGAAGAGGCTGAATTTTGGGATTCTAATAGTCCTCTCGACTTTCCCGACTATTGGAAAGATGAGGAAATCGAGGTCGAAAAACCACTGCGACATGAAGTCATTCTTTCAGTCAGGCTTGATGAGGACACAGCTGGCAAGATTGAAAAGCTGACGCACAGCGGCATACGGGAAAAAGTACCTTGGCGCGGATGCTCATAATTGATGGTCTGGAAAGGCTGGGTAGGGCTTAGTGTGGTGCGTAGCCGATTCCTTTTCCATGCCACTATGTGATTAAACCGTTATTTCCCAGTAACTCCCTTTCCCCTTGCCTGACGACGCGATAACTCCGTCGTCCCGGAGCGCGTTCAGCACCCGCCGGATGGTGTGCTCCGGCGCGTCCGGAAGCACTTCCCTGACTGTGGCGATCGTGAACCACGAAGGAAACTCACCGGTGATTCTGTGCTTCATCTCAAGACGAATTCCACCATCCGCTGCCGGCGGCCCGCTGTAGCGCACCAGCGCGTCGGCCACCTTGTCATGCGGCCTGTCAAGCTCATGGGCTCTCACCGCCGCAAAAAAGCGCTGTAAAGTTCTTTTCAATGTACAGAAAAAGGCCGATGAGGGCGAAGATGATCGTGACCGGCTTTGTATTTCCGTCCGCATTTTGCGCATTGAACTCATCCACGATATGTTGGTGAATGAATGCATACGCTGATGCCCACCAGCAGATCGTAGATTTGGTTAAAATGAGCTCGGTGGCGAAATAATGTCATCACAAACCGTAAAGGATACAAACCATGCACAAAAAGAAAAAAATCAGTGAGCTGGGACTGATGAGCGAAATGCTCACGCCTGCCTTCGCCCGCCGGGCCATGGGCAAGAGTATTCCCAAATATGCGATGCCCCGGGAAGAGATGCTGCCGGAAACGGCTTATTTCCTGATCCATGATGAGTTGATGCTGGATGGAAATCCCAGGCTGAACCTGGCCACATTTGTCGGTACCTGGATGGAGCCGGAAGCCGACCGCCTGATACAGGAGTCATTAAGCAAGAACCTGGCCGACAAAGATGAATACCCCCAAACCGCGGAGATAGAAGCGCGTTGCGTCAACATGATCGCCCGGCTTTGGAACTCACCGGAAGATGAAGAGGCGGTGGGAACCTCCACTATAGGCTCCAGCGAAGCAGCCATGCTGGGTGGCATGGCGCTGCTGAAGAACTGGCGCAAGCGGCGTGAAGCGCGGGGGAAGGCCGCCGGCAAGCCAAACATGGTGATGGGAATCAATGTGCAGGTCTGCTGGGAAAAATTCTGTGTCTACTGGGATATCGAGCCGCGGCATGTCCCCATGGAAGACGGCCGCTACCACGTGGGCGCACAGGAGGCCGCCAGACTCTGTGACGAGAACACCATCGCAGTCCTCGCCATCATGGGTAGTACATACGATGGCAGCTACGAACCGGTCAAGGAATTAAGCGCTGCGCTTGACAGTTTGCATGAGGAGAAGGGTCTGGACATCCCCATCCATGTGGATGCCGCCAGCGGCGGCTTCGTCGCTCCTTTCCTGCAGCCGCAACTGGAATGGGACTTTCGGGTGCCCCGGGTTCAATCAATCAACGCTTCCGGGCATAAATACGGCCTGGTTTATCCCGGCGTCGGCTGGATCATCTGGCGCCACCAGGGCGTGCTCCCCCAGGAACTGGTATTTAAAATCAACTACCTTGGGGGAGAGATACCCACGTTCTCCCTGAACTTCTCGCGTCCCGGCAGCCAGGTGGTGGCGCAGTATTATAATTTCCTGAGGCTGGGAAAGGATGGCTTCCGGCGCGTCCACAAAGCGAGTCAGGACGTGGCGCTATATCTTTCCCGGGGACTGGCGCAATATAAGGAAATAGAGCTGATAACCGATGGCAGCGATATTCCGGTATTCGCCTTCAGGATGACGGAAGAAGCGGTAAATACCAGGAATTATACGGTTTTCGATATTTCAGCGAGGCTTCGCGGCCGGGGCTGGCAGGTGCCAGCCTACACCTTTCCAAGAAACTGTGAACATATCGCCGCCCTGCGCATCGTCGTCAAGGAGGGGTTCAACCGCGACATGGCGGACATGTTGCTTAATGACTTCGAGCGGCAGATGAAATGGTTTAACAAACATCCCGAACACAGGCCGAAAAAGTCCGGCCACAGCTTCAGGCACTGAGTATGGCGATTCCTGAAACCAGCTTGCATTCAGGATACCCTGGGATATTCGAACAGGCTCCAGCCGGCGATAGCAGTAGCATAAACCTTGAGTTGGAAGGTGGTAATTCCGGGCGAAACCTGGTACTGAAGTGAAAAATTTGCGCCAATCGGAGCCGGCAGGGAAAACTGGTTGCCGGAGCCGCTGTTGACCACAGCCTGGAAAAGCCCCCTCCTCTTTAACAAAACCCACCCAACACTGTAGAATTAACCATCTATCCACCGGCGGGTTAATCAGGATGTTGAACCTCAATCCGGAGCAGGAAGCCAGGCAACTGATCGACTCACTCCTTGAGCGGGCAGGCTGGCATATACAGGATCGCGATCAGGCCAATATCCAGGCCGGCACCGGCGTGGCCATCCGCGAGTTTCCGCTAAAGTCGGGCCATGGGCATGCGGACTATTTGCTTTATGTGAATGGCAAAGCGGCCGGCGTCATCGAGGCTAAAAAAGCAGGCGCCACTCTAATTGGCGTGGAGACACAGTCGGACAAATACACCAAGGGGCTCCCCGAAAACCTGCCAACCTGGCGAAATCCGCTGCCGTTTTCTTATGAGTCCACCGGCGTTGAAACCAGATTTACCAATGGGCTCGAGCCCGATGCCAGGTCTCATCTGGTCTTTGCGTTTCATCGACCGGCAATGCTCGCCGAATGGCTCGAGAACCTGACAGCCATCGCAAGTAGCGAGGTCGCCGAAGGCAAAGTCAAATACCTGGCGGCTGGTTCGGTCCTGGAACGGCTCCGTCAACTGCCGCCCCTTGAAAAGCAAGGCCTCTGGCCCGCCCAGATCACCGCGATCCAGAACCTGGAACGCTCACTCGCCGACAACCGCCCCCGCTCCCTCATCCAGATGGCGACCGGCTCGGGCAAGACCTTCACCGCCATCACGTCCATATATAGGCTCATCAAGTTCGCCGGCGCCCGCCGCGTGCTCTTCCTGGTGGACCGCGGCAACCTCGCCGACCAGACGCTCAAGGAGTTCCAGCAGTACGTCTCGCCCTACAACAATTTCAAGTTCAGCGAGGAGTACATCATCCAGCGCCTGACCAGCAACACCATAGACACCACCGCCCGCGTCTGCATCTGCACCCTGCAGCGCATGTACTCCATGCTCAAGGGG
>JACWAD010000045.1 GCA_014874175.1 Thermoleophilia bacterium | reverse complement strand
TGGCTTCAATCCGGATCTTCGGCGCCGGATAAACTCCACCGTACCGGCCGGTTTTTGGAACAGAGCTTGCTGCCGGCGCCTCCTTTTTTTTGCGCAACTGCCTTATTATCCCCTGTCAGATTTGCAGAGACTGACGTCCGGACTACTTTAATGAAGCCTTTCTCAAGGGGAGGGACTCTAGCGCAAATCTTATGATATGACAAATCATCAGTATCAAACGCTTGAAAAGAGGTGTTGATTTCGTGATAATAGCGGTCTTTGACCGCTTTATTTTATAAATACGGAGGTTCAGGGCTGGACAATGCTTGCCGGTGAGCTTGAAGCCTGGAAAAAGCTTGAGCGGCGAGATCCAGAGGAAGCAGCCGCGTGCGCAGGCGCTGAATACTGGGAAGAAGAGGCGTTGTTTGTCCTGCCTGTATTTGGACAGGCATACCTGGTTGACCCGGACGGGCGCAGCGTCAGGGAGATAGGCCTGCACGAGTTTCACCTCGATGACCCGACCCACCTGAATCTGCTGGCGCCTCTTTACATCGCAAGCTGCGCGCCAACCGAGCCTGCCGGAAAAATGATCTCACCGGGATCGCTTCCTGGCGGCGCCGCTTTCTTTAAGGGGCCCCACGAGATTCCCAATGAGGTCATTGCCCACAATTTTGGCTCCGCTCCTGAGAAATTCATGCAGACCGGAACAATGCTGGCGGGCAGCTCCGCTTCCGGCGGTGACACTGCCGTATTGATCCCGGTCTTTCCCAAGCTGATTGTGACAGTGATCCTTTGGACCGGAGATCTGGAATTTCCGCCGCGGGCGCAGATGCTGCTCGATGAGGCCGCCAGCCATCACCTCGGCATTGACGCCCTTTGGGCGGCGCTGGTGATGACTGCACAGGCAATGGTCCAGCTTGGCGGCCATGGGGCACATACAAATGGCGAATAGGGAACGCCGAATGCAAAATGAAAATCGAACCTGGTGAGATTAAAGAGGCCGGCCCGCTGGAATCCATTTTCAGAGAAGCCTACGAGAAAATTTTTTCCCGTAGCTGGCCGGTCTGGCTGGGCGGCCTCCTGATCGGCCTGCTTAGCATCATCATATTTGCCTGGGCCCGGCCCCTGGGGGTGATAGCGGGGCCGCGGGAGTGGGTCGACTGGCTGTTTTATTCTGCCGGATTGTACGGTACGCACCCCCAGAATCCGCTCATCAGCAGCGGATCAGCTCTCACTTTTGCCCTCATCTGGGGCGCTTTTGCCAGCGCCCTCTTTTCGCGCCAATTTGCAATCAAAGTGCCGCCGCCGTTCGAGATGGTCAGGTCGGCTGCCGGCGGCGTCATGATGGGTATAGGCGCCGCCATGGCGGCCGGTTGCAACGTGGGTGGCTTCTTCAGCGCCACCAGCGCCCTTTCCCTGGGCGGGCTGGCGATGATGACAGGCCTGCTTGTTGGCGTGTACCTGGAAGTGCATTACTTTTACTGGGAGCTGGAGCATTTCCGCTTCAAACGTGGCGAAGGCAGGCCGCGGCGCCGCAGGGAAGGTGCGCCTGATCTTAAAAAGCGCCAGCCCTGGCTAGGCGCTCTGTCGCTAGCGGCGGCGCTTGTGGCCGTCTACGCCTACCGAAGCAAGGGACTTGATCCGGCCACAGGCGCAAGCTACAGACAGATCGGCGGTGTCTTGATTTGCGGCCTTTTTTTTGGCATAATTCTGCATCGCAGCCGCTTCGCATTCCTGCAGGCATTCCGGGAGCCGTTCATCTCCGGAAACGGTGCCCAGGCCAAGGGAATGGCAATTGCCGTAATCGTCAGCGTGATCGGCTTTGCCGTGCTCAAGTCAAGCGGGCTGAGGCCAGCCGGCATTTACGTGGAGCCGACTTTCTGGGCCGGCAGTTTTATCGGCGGCATTATTTTCGGCTTTGGCATGCCGTTTGCCGGCGGCTGCGCCAGCGGCGTCTGCTGGCGGGCGGCTGAAGGCAGCGTCAAGGTCCTGATCGCGCTGGTGTTCATGGCGTTTTCAAATTCGCTCCTACAGGCGTTTTTCAGTTCCCATCCGGGGCTGCCGGCGCTTATGGGCAGAGCCATCTTCCTGCCCGCTTATATATCATATTTCTGGTCTGTGGCTCTTGTTGTCATGATTATGCTTTTGTACTACCTCGCCGCCGCCTGGAACGAGAAAACAAAAGCGCTAATCTAAATGCGGAAACTGCTCATCCTATTAGCTCAGGACGGACAGTGATTTGTCATTCTGAGGAGCCAACGGCGACGAAGAATCTGGGTTTTTAAACCAGAGATCCTTCGCCTTTGGCTCAGTAGGACATTTTCCTAAGCTAATTGGATGATCGCTATGCGGAATGAGGATTGAGGTGTGTTTTAAAGTCATTCCCCTCGGGTAATTCATAGATGTGTTTTGCAGATAAGCCAGAAATGGGAGGTTTTTCAATGTCTTACCAATCAGTCATCAATGTCGCCAAAGACGTGACAAACATGAGCGATCTGGAGAAAAAGCATGTGCCGGTAATTCACATCGCCGGTACGCCAAAAGCAAATGAGCCGTTTGAAGTGACAGTCTGGCTGGGCGAGCAGATGCCGCATCCAATGGAAGCGGAGCACCACATTGAGTTCATTGACCTCTACCTTGATGAAACTTTTGTTGCCCGCTGCGATTTAAGCTGGGGTCACACTTACCCCAAGGCCTGCTTCAACATTGTCATGGAACAGCCGGGGACGCTGAGGGCCTTTGAGAGATGCAACATCCACGGGGACTGGACCTACAACCTGGAAGTTTCCTTTTAGGAGCGCCGCTTTCTGACAGAAGCTTACAAGTATTGAAAAGGGGCCGCGGCAGAAAATGGAAAAACCCCTGTTGGAACAAGTGTTCCAGCAGGGGTTTTTCCATTTGCTGGCTTTCTGAAACCAGAGAGCTTCGACTTTTTAAGCCCAGATTGTAGAATAATGCGAAAGCTCTAACACGCGGGGTTGCCATGAAGATACGCATTACTGTCTCCAGCTTTGTCCTGGAGGCGGAGCTTAGGGAAAACAACACGGCCGCGGCCGTATTTAAGGCCCTGCCTCACGAAAGCATTGCCTACCGCTGGGGCGATGAGATTTATTTCGATCTTCCGGTAAGAGGAGCTGCAGAAGACCTGAAGCAGGAGATGGAGGTTGGCGATCTGGGATACTGGGCCGAGGGCGAAGCCCTGGCGATTTTCTTTGGCCCCACGCCGGCAAGCGGCAGCGACCAGCCTGTGGCAGCCGTCCCGGTGACCTATCTGGGCAGGATCGATGGCGACCTTTCCCGCCTGGGCGAGGTCCGAAGCGGCACTGTCATATTTCTGGAGACATGTTAATGGAGATGCAGCTGATGACCACAGGAAGTTCGTGAGCGAGCCGGCGGCATCTCCGTCTGAGTCCGCCCGCCTGCGTCTTTCCTACCTGGTCACGGCGGGCCTGATCGGCGCCGCCGGCTTCTTGCTGGTTGTTTTTACGGGAAGCTTTTTTAACCGTGAGCTGCCTCCGGACTTCTTCTCCATCTATAAGATTGCCGCCCAGATTGCTACGGCAGTGGTCAGCTTTGGCATCTTCATTACAGGCTGGTACGGTTACAAGCAGCAGCCCAACAGGCGCATCCTGGCGCTTGCTGTCATTTTTTTTGCGGTGGGGCTGTTTGATTTTCTCGATGCTCTCACCTTCAGGGGGATGCCTGCGTTTCTTTCCGGGCATTCGATGAACAAAGATGCAACCTACTGGATAGCCGCCAGGCTGATCTCCGGCGGCGGGCTGCTGCTGGCCGTCTATATTCCAGAAAGGCCCCTTCCCAGGCGTTTTTACCCGCGGCTGCTGCCTTTGGCAGCAGCCGCCTTTGTTGTTTTGCTGATAATTATAGAAAGTTATGTCCCCGGATGGCTGCCGGTCATGTTCATAAACGGCCAGGGGGCAACGCCGGTGAAGGTGGCGCTTGAGTTTATGGTGACAGGCTTTTTTGCCACCACTATTATTGTACTGTTGCGAAAGCGCGTCTTTAATTTCAGCGCTACAGTATTTTTGCAGGCTGCCCTGCTTGTAAGCATCTTCAGCGAGCTGGCTTTCACGCTCTACTCCAGCCCCAATGACAGCTATAACGTAATGGGCTACAGCTACAAGGCCGCCGCTTATTATCTCATCCTCAGGGCTGTTTTTGTCTCTGCGCTGCAGCAGCCCTATCTTCAGCTGGACGGTGCCCGCCGGGAACTGGAAGAAGCCTTTTCCAGCATTGGCGATGCCCTCGCCTCCAGCCTTGAGCTTGATAAAACGCTTAATCTGATTACTAACCTGGCTACCGGGATGCTGCATACGCCTCACGCCCTGGCCCTGCTTCACTCGCAGGAGCATTCTGGCAGGCTGGTGGCTGTTGCCGCCAGGGGGCTAAAGGATCCGCCTGCTGAGCTAGTGCTTGAGAATGACTCTATGGCTGCCAGGGTTGTAAGGAACCATGAGCCCGCTCTCATGCGTGACATGTCAGATTCATGGGCGGTTGCGGCAGAGTCGGGCAAATACCTTCGCTCCGCTGTTGCGGCCCCGATCTTGAGAGAGTCAACTGTACTGGGGATTTTGGCTGTATTCTCCGAAAGCGCCAACGCCTTCAGCGGCCATGAGGCCCGCCTGCTGGCCTCATTTGCCCGCCAGGCTGCGGTGGCAATTGGCAACTCGCGCCTGTTTGAAAGTGAGCTGGAAGCGCGTAGCAAAATCCTTGATTACGCCACCCGCTTGTCAATCCTGCACGAGATTGGCTTGTCGCTGATCAGGGAGACCGACCAGAAAAAACTCCTGGAGATGGTGCTGCGCGGCGCGGGCGAGCTGACCTTCGCTGGGGTCGGCATCCTGTTGCTGACAGACGGCGCGCCGGAAATGCCGGAGATTGTTTCCATTTATCAGCCGGCCTGGTATCAGCAGCGCTGCGAGGTGAAAGAAAGTCCCGGCGCGATGCACTCGGCGGTTGCCTCCCTTATCAGCCGTGAAGGCGGCAGCGACGTGGTCCGGCTCTCAGAGCTTGATTTGATCAGGCCATTGCCACCAGGGCATTTCCCGATGCGCGGCCTCATAATTGCCACAATCCGTGACCTGCGCGGCAAGGCAAGAGGGTATTTCTTGCTCACCGACAGGAAGGGAGGCGCTGATTTTACCAGAGAGGATGAGGAAGTGATATCTCTTCTGGCGGCGCAGTGCTCCGTGGCGCTTGCCAGCGCCGAGAACTTCGAGCGCGAGCATTACGTTGCTGAAACCCTGCAGACTGCGCTATTGCCGGAAAAACCCGTCCGCGATGATATCGAGGTGGGGCTGCTTTACCGTTCCGCCGCGCCTTACGCCAAGGTAGGTGGCGACTTTTACGACTTTATCGAGCTGGACTCAGGCCGTATTGCCATCGCGGTTGGCGATGTCTGCGGCAAGGGTCTTGAAGCTGCAACCTATACGGCCATGATTAAATATATGTTGCGGGCATACCTGGGTGAAGGGATGTTTCCCGGGGACTGCCTGACAAAACTGAACCGCGCCGTTTATGCCCAGGTTTCGGCGGACAAGTTCATAACCATGGGCCTTGCTGTAATAGACACAAAAAAAGGTATTGTCAATTATACTTCCGCCGGCCATCCGCCGCCTCTTGTCTGCCGCGACGGCCAGGCAAACCCGATGCACGCCCCCCAGTCGGTGCCGCTGGGAGTGCTGGAGCAGTTTACATACCTGTCTTCACAGGTGCGCATCGGCGGAGCCTGCGCCATTTTCATGTACACGGACGGCTTGATCGAGGCCCGGCCCGAGGGAGGAGAACCTTTTGGCGAGATCCGGGTTGCCCAGGCGGTTGCCGGCTGCTGCTGCCTGGACGCGCAGAAAGTCGCTGACGAGCTCCTGGGGGCGGCGATCGAGTACTCGGGAGGCAATCTCAGGGACGACATAGCCCTGCTGGTGGTAAGGTTCATGGAGGGGAAAAAGAAGCACGGGCAGGGACAGCCGTAAATCCTCGGCTGTCCCGCCCGTTCTGTTTCAGTCTACAGCTTGAAAAGACCGGATTAAACAGTCTAGGCCCTGGCTTTCCGGGTGAGGAGGAACCCGCCTCCTAAAAGCGCCGCGCCCAGTCCCGCATATAGAAATACATCTGCGC
>JACWAD010000001.1 GCA_014874175.1 Thermoleophilia bacterium | reverse complement strand
TGTCGGCGCTGCGCGCCACGAGCGCAGCCCGGAGAGAAGCGCCTACAGGAACGGTCACCGGCCCAGGAAGATCACCTGCCGGGTGGGCACTCTTTCGCTGCACGTGCCCCAGACCCGCGACGGCGGCTTCCGCTGGCGATGTCAGGCCAAAAGAGAACTCGCGGGTTAGAATCTGGTAGCCTTGTTTGGAGCCGAAGCTGCTCGGCAGCGCCGCCACCCCGTTGGCGCCGGTATGGATTTGAAAGTAAAACAGTGATGGGATGGCGAGAAGGCAAAGGGGCACCATGACGCTGACGATGGGGCGGCGCATCACCGTGCGCGTGACCCACTCCCAGAAGCGCCCCTGCTCTGCCTCCCGCCCTGCCTGGTAACGGTGAACCAGGGGTACTTTCAGGGAGTTGACCCGCGTGCCAAGCAGCCCCAGAACGGCGGGCAGGAGGGTAAGCGCAGCCAAAACCGATATAAAGACGACGAACATCGCTCTCGCCGCCAGGCTGTAGAAGATGCTGAGCGGCACGATCAGCATGCCCGCCAAAGCCAGGATGACGGTCATGCCGCTAAAAAGGACGGCGCGGCTGGCGGTGGCGCCGGCAGTCTGGATAGCGTCCAGCTTGCCTAGCCCATGCCCGAGCTCCTCGCGGTAGCGTGACACCACAAACAGGGAATAGTCGATACCGACTGCCATGCCCATCATCGTAATCATGTTGACCACAAAGAAGCTCATCTCATATTTCTGTCCGACAATGGCCGTTATGCCGGTGGCGATGATGATTGAAAAGCCAGCCAGGATGAGCGGCAGGCCCGCCGCCACCAGGGTGCCGAACACCAGTAAAAGGATAACCAGGGCAATGGGAATGCCGAGCAGCTCCGCTTTGCGCAGGTCCGTTTCCGAGAGGTAGTTGAAATCGTTGTTGGAGCTGGCGGTGCCGGTTGTCAGGATCGTGTAGCCGCTTTCCCTTGCGTTGCGGGACAATACTCCCTGCAGCTTCCCCACGTTTTCCTCGGCAGTGGACAGGCTGCCGGTCATCACCAGCGGAATGACGGTTGTGTGCCGGTCGGCGGAGACCATTGCCTGGTTGTGGGTCTGGTAATAGCTGATGCCTCCGGACACAACGCCGGATCCGAGGTTGATGATGTCCAGGCCCAGCTTCTTGACAACGTCCCGGAACCGGGGTGAGTCTACGGTCGCCTGCGGGGAGGAGACGATGACAGCCTCTTCAATTCTTTCCGGGCCGTGCAGGCGCCGGGTAATCAGGTTTCGGACCTGCTGTGATTCCGGGTTGCGGCTGAAGGAAAACTCGTTGGTGAGCGCGCCGCCCAGCAGCCGGGAGATAGCAATTGCCGAGAGGACGGCGGCGATGATCCAGATGGCGATGGTCAGCCACGGCCTGCGGGCGCAGGCGCGGGCCAGGCGTCCTGTAGACAAGCGGGGCTCAGGCATCAGGTCAATGCTGCTGTTGGGAGACTGATTTCACTGCCGGTTAGTATTGCATGACGCTATTGCATGACACAATCGAAGTCAATTCTTTTACGATGATGGCCAGGGGAATGAGGCGATAATGCCCAAGCCGGCGGTTAATTTGAAAGGATTCTCTGCGAGGCAATCGCCGGTCCGGAAGTTATCACTTCCACCGGGCCGGCGATGAGGCCTGGAAAGGTGGGCGTCACGTTTTGCCTGGGCTGAATGACGCCGGAGCGCACACTTTTGCCTGCCACCCTGATGTTGTAAGTGATAGCGCTCAAACCCGGGTTTGCTACAAGGACCCAATCTTTAAAACCCGGGCTGGCCATGTTGTACCAGGTCCAGTAATATTCTCCGGAAAGTGAACTTTTATCAGTCCCTACGACTTCATCAAGCGAGCATCCATCCCAAAGAATTCTCTGTGAGGCCAACACCTGCCCGGAGGCCGCGACCTCGACGGGGGAAACCGGCTAAAAATGAAAAGCGCTGCGCCTGGCGGCTTTTTTGTTGAATCTGCCGATCGGCAGCTTTTTTATCTGGTACGCCCGGAAGGACTTGAACCTTCAACCTTGGGATTAAGAGTCCCCTGCTCTGCCAGTTGAGCTACGGGCGCATATGTGATGTAGTAATTTTAAGGTCCGGCAGCGGCCAAAAAGGAAGGGCGCAGAAGCCGCTGGCGCTCTGCGTTTTGCCTGTCCTCCCGGGCCGGGGTGATAGTTTAGCATACCCGCGCAGCTGGCGTAAAAATACGACCGGGCCTTTCTTTGGCAGTTTCGTTCAAACGCTGGCCCAAATAGCGTAAGCGACAAAAGTGGCGTACCAGGCGCCTCCCCATAGCAGCATCCACCCGGAAATGGTTCCTTTCAGCCGTATCCAGAAAAGAAGCAAAAAGGCGGAAAAAAGCGCCAGCGCTGCGCTCAAAACGGATACTGAATCAAGACGCCAGCTGGTGAGCAGCAGGCCTACGGATACGGGGAAGACGCTTTGGAAAACCATGGCCCCCGCAATATTGCCCAGCGCCAGGGTGTCCTTTCCCGATCTTATCCAGAAAACGCTGTTGATTTTTTCCGGCAGCTCGGTGGCCACCGGCGTGATCAGCAAGGAGATGACCAGCACCGGCAGGCCGATCATGCCGGCAATCGTGGAGACGGCGCTCACGAACAGGTGCGCCCCCAGGACAATTGCCGCCAGCGATACCGCTATTTGCGGAACCATGCGCCGCAGGCGGGGCAGCTCCGGCAGATGGGACGGATGGAAGTAAAGCGCGCGCGTCTCTTCAGCGAGGCCGCCTGCGGTCATGAAAGTCATATAGGCATAAATCAGATAGCCAATCCACAGCAATGGCGCCAGTGTTACGTTTAGCGCCTTCAAATGCACAATTCCTGCGATAAGCGCCGCCATGTAGAAGATGAGAAAAAAACCAAGGTCGCGAGTGGCTACTGCCCGATTTACACGGAGGTTGAGCTGCCGGCCGTTTTTAAACTTAAAGATCACAAGCGCGGCGCCGCTGACAAACATCGCCAGGGTGGAGAGCATGAACGGAGCGCCCAGGATGGCGCCGATGCCGATGTCTCGGAAGTTGTTTCCGTTTGCGAAGAGGATCGCAATCAGCGGTATCAGCGTTTCCGGCATTGCTGTACCCACAGCGGCCAGAATGCTGCCGACTGCCCCCTCGCCCAGGCCGAACTTCTTGCCGAACCATTCTACGCCGTTGGTAAAACCCTCGCAGCTGGCAAGTATTATGATTAGACTGACGATAAGAAGTAATGCAGTCAGGCTGTCTCCTTGGGTGAAAGAGATTCATTATAGCATTGTTTTTTTGGCGGGAGCGGGTCGCGCCGGTTTGAAGGGCTGGCAGATGAGCCAGACTACCTTTATGGACATGAAGGCTGAAAGTGAATAACATCGCAAAGAATCATCAGCACAACGGCAAGCTTAGCGCGGCGCTTGTTTCCGTCTTCATCAATGTATTTTTAATCTTGCTGAAGACTTTCGTAGGTGTTTTCACGGGCAGCATTGGCATCCTGGCCGAGGC
>JACWAD010000044.1 GCA_014874175.1 Thermoleophilia bacterium | reverse complement strand
GATATTGGTTTGGTCACCGAATATCTTGGAGACGATGGCCGCTCTTCCTTTTAGCGGCTGATGAATTTACAGAAGTTTAAGGGCACGACCGTTCGGTGCCCTCCAGATGAAGTCTAACATGCTTGAGGGTAAATTCTTAAAATGGCTGAATCCTTCCCCGGCCTTTTGCATCAAAAGGTTTGTTAATGTCAAAGACCAGGCTATCCGCGATTGTCCGCGGCTTGATAAACTACCGGAGGTAGAAATTGGCAATTTACGACCTGAAGTGCGAAAACTGCGGCCTCGAGTTTGAGAAATTCACAACCGGATTTCTGACCGAGGACGACAAGGAATGTCCCCAGTGCAAAAGCGTGAACGTAAAACAGGTATACTCGGGCTCGTTTGGCATCGGCTCTTCCTGTTACGGCAGCTACGGCGGCGGAGGTTACAGCTGAGGCTAGCCATCCGCCCGTGCGGCGGAAAGGCAGATTGTCGTAAATCATGCAGCAGGCAGTTGTAGACTACAGTCTGTGCACTGGCCACGATTCGTGCCCGGCGAGGAATGCTTGCCCAACGAAGGCGCTAATGCAGATGGATCCCGGCGATGTGGCAATTGTTAACGGCGCCCTTTGCCTTGGCTGCGGCGACTGCGTTGCTGCCTGCCCTGATAAGGCTATCAAGGTTCGACATTTATAAATAGGGTATGATAAGCATGTCGTCAGCCGCGTTTAGGCGGCGATGTTCATTAAGTGAAAGGAGATGAAGTTGGCGGGCGAAGTGTTAGAAGTTAGTGACGCAAATTTTGAGTCTGAAGTGCTAAAGTCTGATTTGCCGGTCATAGTCGACTTTTGGGCGGCTTGGTGCGGTCCTTGCCGGATGGTGGGCCCCCTGGTTGAGGAAATTGCCAGCGATTACAAGGGAAAAATCAAAGTGGCAAAGCTTAATGTTGACGAAAACCGGGAGACGGCAAGCAAATTCGGTATCATGAGCATCCCCACGATCTTGATGTTCAAGGAAGGATCAGTCGCCAAGCAGGTCGTTGGCGCCATGCCAAAAAGCGCGCTGGTTTCGGAGTTGGGCCTGTCTTAAGCGGCAAGATTCTACAGGGCAAGATTAAAAACGCGGCCGGGTTTTTACCGGCCGCTTTCTTGTTAGTAGTGAATCTTTACTATTGTTCCGATTGGCGTCCAGTTAAAAAGCCACTGCGCGTCCGGCACCGGCAGCCCCACGCAGCCGTGGCTGGTAGGAACGCCAAAACGGGTGGCCCAGTAATTGCCGTGGATGGTGTAATCGCCGTTAAACATCAGTACCCAGGGAACATGAGGCGCGAAATAACCGGGTCCGCTCATGTCAACGGCCGGCGATTTGGCATAGACGGCATAGGTCCCGGTGAGGCTGGGACTTGCCTTGGAGCCGCTGGAGCAGATGATCTCTTTCACCAGTTGGCCGTTGTCATAGGCGCGCACCCTTTGCTCGGCAAGGTTGACATCTATTACTTTTTCAGTCAAGACAGTGAACGAGCTCTTGACGTCCTCGCGCAAAAAGCTGCCGCTGACCCCCCTGAGCGCGTCCTGTCCGCCTTTCAGATGAATCGTTATCTTCTCCGCCTGGGTAAACTCCTGCGCCGGCTTGAATTCGAGCTTGTTGGGCTCTACCCAGTTCCATGACCCCGCCGTTGCCGGGTCCACCGAGACCAGCTTCTGGACGTCAGCCGGATTACGGATGTTTTCCGAGAAGGTAAGGGTGGGACGCTCTCCCTTGCTGACGCCGGACTCGCCGTCTCCCGGGACAAATTCTACTTTCAGCGGGTCGGTGGTCGCTATTTTCTGCGTGTAGGGCTGCTTTTGCTGGATGCCGTCCTTGCCGACGGCAGCGGTGATAGTGAGATCAAATTTCTGGCCCTGCTGGTAGTCGTCGCTCAAGTTGACATAGGCCTTTGTCGGGTCCTTGGAGTCAATGCTGGAGGTTGTCTTCAGGTCGGGGCTTATGTGATAAGAGAAGGAGCTGATCGGCGTGTTGAACTCCACTATGATCGGCGCTCCGACGGGCACAACCTGCGTGCCCTGTGAGAAAATCGGCGCCGGCGTGGTAATTGTCTGGAAAGAAGCCTGCTCGGTAACCTGGTGATGATGGGGCCCGGTCAGCGTAAACTGAACCAGGCTGGCGCTGACTGTAACCTCATAGCGCGTATCGGACTTGAGCTCAAGCGGGCCCGACGATGTCACAAAAACGCCGTTTTCCAAATGCCCTTCCACCTGCTTTGCTCCCTGGGAGGCACCGGCGGGGTCAAGCGGTATTTGTTTCACCTGTATGCTGTTGATGCTGCCCCTGAGCAAGCTGGCCGAGACATGAATCTGCTGGCCGGCAGGAACATCCATGCTGCCAGCAGCAGGGCTGATGTCAACGCCGGCGGGAAAGAGGGAAGCAAGGGAAGCATAAAGGACAATCAGGACTACCACCGCCATGGCGCCCAGCACGACCGGCCTGCGCCGGCCGCCTGCGCGGAATGTCCGGCGGCTCGAGCGATTGGAAATGGTTGTTGCTCTGCTCATGTTTACCTGGTAAGGTTCAAAGGCTTTAAACCAGTGTCCTATTATAACTCTCTTTTTTTAAGAAAAGAAAAAACAGCTCTGTGTGAAAGTACCCCCCGTCTCTTAAAGGAAACCAACAATATCATGTAGAAATACATGCTGCGGCTGGCGCAAGTCCCTGGCAGCCGCCTTTCATTCGGCCCTTCGCAAGACTTAACATTGATCGGGTCCGGCATGTCCGGCTTTTCGCGCGATCGGGTCCAAGGGAAAATGGCAATAGTTCAGAAAAGGAGAACGATGGACATTCAGGAGATGGTTGACCGCCGGATTGCCGAGCTGGAATCGGAACCAGTTGCAGCAACCCGGGTCCGTCCAGCCGGAGAGAAAGGCAGCTTCTCTCCTGCGGCTGCGCAGGAACTAAAGGAATTTGGCCGCACTATGGATGCGGCCCTGTCCCGGGTTGCCGCGGGCGTGCTTGAGATCAGTGAGAAAATCTCCTGGGAACACAGCCGCATGGAAAGAAGCATCCTTAAATCCAGGCTGGAGGCGCTGGAGGCTATCGAGTCAGTGCTGGACATCACTCTCAGATTAAGAAGCGAGACTGCGCGCAGGTTAAGCGCTTTCAACAACAAGCTTGATGACGGCCCCGGGGGGCAGGCTCTCAGCCTGGCAGAGCCGCAGGTGGCCGGATCAAATCACAGAAGCTCAATGCGGGACGGAATGACGGCGCTTTTTAAAAGAACAATCTAAAGCAGATAGGGTGGATAAGACCCAAGAACCTGTCGAATATATGCCCCGGATTCAACTCTGAAGTGCAACAGTTAACAGGGTTGACGTTTTGAAGAATACTTCATATGGGGTTTTAAATCCAAGCTTCTTTCTGGGACGGTGATTTAGCCGGTGCATTGTTTCGGCGAGCTG
>JACWAD010000043.1 GCA_014874175.1 Thermoleophilia bacterium | reverse complement strand
GGCCATGGACAAGGCGGGGCAGTTCTCGCCGCCCTCCAACATTGCAACCGCCATCACTGAGGCTCCGGGCCTCTCCTGGTCTGTGAGGAACGTCTACTGGGCCAGCCTGGAAGACTACCAGAGCGGGCAGATCTCGGTTGACTATAATATTGGCAACCCAGGCACGGGGCTTGCCAAAGACATTGCGGTCGTCGCCTCCGTCTGCACCGGCGGCGTTGACGTAGCCACAGGCCTGCCGCTTGGCGTCACTGATCTTAATCCGGGTGCAGCTGAAACGATAACGCTTAAGTATCTGGTCCCCGCAGGCGTTGACAGGTTCATGGCCAAGACCTATGCCAGCTGCCGGGATGACGCCGGGAGGACATACTGGTTTCCAGGGCCGCTGCCGTGAACGAAGGCTGCCTCTATCGATCCAGATGCCTTTGTTCTTGGGCATACCGGGACAGGCCCTTGGGCACACATGTCTGAAATGAGGTGTTTGATGAGGAGCGCTTCATATGCAAGCGATCGAAGATAAACGGGCCATGGAAACGCCCCTGAGGAACCCGGCCAGGCACTTTGTTTTTTTGCTGACGCTGTCATTCACAATTTACGCCTCCTGGCATATTATGATGGGTCAATTGCTGCGGGCATACCTTCCCTCAATTCCCGGCCAGTTGCCAAAGGACGACCCGGTGCGCAGTTTATATGATGCATTTACGGGTTCTTTCCTTTTCGGGTTTCTGTCGGTGTTTTTTATCGTGATGTTCATCAACGCGTCTTTTTTCCTGGCCTTCTTAAAACCGCCGAAGCGGATGATTTACGCGATAGCCGCAGTTACTGGATTTGCCGTTGACGTAGCCATAATTATATATCTGGAGAAGCTCCATGGCCCCTGGGGTAATGTTTACTGGCAAGACCTCAGGTCATATTGGCGCGCTGTATCAGTTTCCACAGGCATCGTTGCCCTGGCGGGCGCCATGGCCGCCACTCTTCTCAGTTACGCTTTCTTTTCGCCTGACGATCACGCCGATGGTTGGCGCCGCCGGAAAATTTTCGACGCTGGTTGGCTGGCAGTGATTGTTATTGCCGGCGCAGCCTATTTTTTCGGCCTGGCGGATTTTGTATTCCGGCAATTTATCTCGACAGCAACGGTTGCGTTAGTGACTTTTGCCATCTTTCTGTTGCAGTCTGTTCCATACCTGTTGATTGTGAGAAGGTGCTTCCCGCAGCAAAAAAGAGCCAACGTCATCGCGGCGTTCTTAATGCCCCTCTTTTGCACATTTATACTTGCGGCAATTTTCTTAACCCTGCTTGGATTTCAGGTTTGGCGTCTTGGATAAAGGCAGGGCGTCTTCCCCGCAGCCCATTTGTCCGGCACCGGTGATAATCCTCTCGTGATCGAAATCAACTGACAGTTTCCCGGTTTGCATGCACTTGTTACTTCCGCTAGCCTAAAATAAAGTCCCCGCAATTTGCCGCACCACTTACGGTGTTTTGATAATAAACCGGCCCTGAACTGGAGGTGGCCTCATTGGCGGAAAAGCCGAAAATTGATGTTGAAGAATGTACCGGATGTGGCATATGTGTTGACGAATGCCCTAATGAATGCCTCGAGCTTGACTCGGAAGACGTGGCGGTCCTGGCTAAAGATGACGTTTGTGATGGTTGTGCCACATGTGAAGAATCCTGCCCAACGGAAGCCATTAGCATGACAGAGCAGTAGCCGGACTGCCGGCCTGCTCTGCTACTTAAGATCCTTGCTCTTGAACGCGGTTGCCGCCAGCAGCAGCAGCGCCACGATGTAAAAAACCTCATAGGCGATAAACAGGCTGCTGAGCGCAGGCTGGTCCGGAGCGCTCGCCAGAAACCTATGCATCTGATCGCCGACCACGCCGACCGGCAGCGCCAGCCGAAAGGCGTTGCCAATCACTGCCACTGCCGGCCCCCCTGCGCCGCCGCCGGCAATGTTGATAAGGCTAAGATTGGTGGTGGCGATGAAGACGAGGAATACCAGGACCGCATTTGCCGCCGCAGGCAAGAAAACAGAAATGGCAAATGTCAGCGTCATCATTGTAATCACGTTCAGGCCTACCAGCGCCAGGGCCGGCATGAAGCCTAAAAACAGCGTGCCCGTGCCCAGCAGAACAGCGAGCCAGAGAACAAGGCCGATGACGAGAACGTATCCCGTCAGCAGCAGCGCATATCCTGCCCACCGGCCGGTGATTACCCGGCTGCGGCTCAGCGGCTTGGTGATGATCAGGGCCATGGTCCCATTATCGATCTCGGACTGAATCGACCCCAGCGCAATAAACAGCGCCATGAACATGCCGATCAGATTGAGCCCGCTTAAGGAAAACATTAGGAACTGGGGTGCTGCGCCTCCTCCTTCGCCGCTGCCGCCGACCATAACCGGTCCGCCGCCCGTCGTGCTAAGCAACGGCACCGCTGCCAGGTAAAGCAGGCTAACTGCCAGCCCGGCTATCATGCTCCTTGACCTGAGCGTTTGCCCGATAGTGTAAATGGCGATCGTTTTCAACCGTCCTTGTCCTCCCCGATTTCCTTCAGAAAAGCCGCCTCAAGAGACAAGTGGCGCGGCGAAAACTCTTTTAGCGTCGCGCCGCCGAGGGTGATAATCTCCGCCAGTCTGCCAATCTTTTCTTCGCTGTCAAGGGTTGCCGTGAAGCGGCCATCCGGGCCAAACTCGACCTTGTCGGCCAGTTGCCTGACGGCGGCTGCCGTCTCCTCTGAGAGTCCTTCAGCCCTGACATCGACTACCTGCACGGGCCTGGTGATGGAGGTCAGTTTGTCAATGCGGATGAGTTTGCCATGATTGAGAATACCGACGCGGCTGCAAACCAGCTCCACTTCCGAGAGCATGTGGGAATTAAGAAATATCGTGGTGCCGCCGTTCCTGAGCCGCATGATGATTTCCCTGAGGTCACGCCGTCCCACAGGATCGAGAGCCGAAGCCGGCTCATCCAGGAACAGCAGATCCGGCTTGTTGATGATAGCCTGGGCCAGCACAATCCGCTGCATCATTCCCTGGGAGAAGTCTCTCACCCGTGAGCGGGCCCTGCCGGCAAGGCCGGTCTGGGCCAGCACTTCAATGGCTCTTTGGCGGCTGCGGCCGGGGTCCATGCCGTAAAGACGCGCGTTGAACGCGAGAAAATCATCGGCGCGCATGAACGTGTTTAAGCGCACGGTTTCGGGCATGAAACCAATGCGCGCCCTTGTTGCCACGTCCCCGACAGGCTTTCCAAGCAGGCGGGCGGTTCCGGAGGTGGGGAAAATGATGCCGGCCAGCATCTTCATTGTGGTGGTTTTACCGGCGCCGTTGGGCCCCAAAAAACCAAAAATCTCACCTTTGTCAACATGGAGGCTAAGGCCGTCGACAGAAGTGATTGCATCCGGTCCGTGGCCGAAGGTCTTGGTCAAGACTTCAATTTCGATGGCGACATGCATCAGCCCATAATCTTTTGCAAGGGTTTCTGATGAGCAAAAAATGGCTTGCGCCCGCCCCCAAGACCGCTCGTGGAAGTTAAATTGTATCAGCGGCAGCGCCTTGCAACAAGGGCGCGGGCCTCGAAATTATCATGCTTGATCAAATATTGCCCAGAGCAGAAAAGGCATTTAATGCAGGTAATTTAGTTGTATCTGTTTACTTAAATTCGTTTCTTGACAATTTAAAAGGGGAAGAATAAGATTTGTTCGAGAATACCCGCAAGGGTAATTAGGAAAGTGCCTGTAGCATCTCATTCCAACCTCAGGGAGGGCGGCATGGAATGGGCCAAGAATGGCAGATGTTATAGGGCGGGGGGCCGAGATTGTCCTCGTGATCCGCGATGAGGTGGCTGGGGCGCAAGGCGAGGAGCCTTTTCCAGAGAATCTCTCGCCTTTCGAGGACAAAGAAGACGGTATTGGCATCGGCGGCGCTGATTGTTTTATTCAGTGGCAGCTACGGAAGCTTTAGGCTCTACAGCTATACGCAGGATGACCCGAATTTCTGCCGGCTGTGCCACACCATGGATACCGCATGGAGCAAGTGGTCAACAAGCTCGCATAGCAATGTCAACTGCCACAGCTGCCATGAAGTCAGCCCGGTAACGGGCGCGGAGCTTGTTGTCAATTATTTGATAAACAAGCCGGACCGCGTTACGAATCATGCCAGTGTTACGGACGCCGCCTGCAAGAGCTGTCATTACAGCGGCGATCCGGAATGGGTGCAGGTTGCCAACACGGCGGGTCACAAGGTGCACGCCGACAAGGCAAATATCGCCTGTCAGGTTTGTCATGGCATGAACCTGCACCGGTTTGAGCCGTCGACATATATATGCGACGCCTGCCATCCGGGCGAGGTCGCAGGCGAGAAGGCGGCAATCAAGGTTCCGCAGATGGCGGAGCTTCATTGCGAGGAATGTCACCCGTTTCTGGCGGAGAACAGCCCGCTCAGGCCGACGCGTGAGACCTGTTTGAGCTGTCACCAGAAGCTTCCGGTCCAGGTGGCGTTTCCGCATCAGCTGGCCCCGAGAACGGTGGTTTTCCCCGATAACGGGCCGATGAAGTGGGACTGCATGCAGTGTCACAAACTGCATCAGGCGGCAAAGCCGGTGGTGGATTGCAATTCCTGCCACGGGAAGGTGAAGACAGAGGGGCTGCATGCGGTTGGCGCCCATTCGCAGGCTGAGTGCCAGTCTTGTCACTGGCCGCATCAGTGGCGGGTGACCAGTCGTGATGCATGCACGGGTTGCCACGGCGACAAGACCCAGCACTATGCGGGCCAGTTCTGTGGCCAGTGCCACAGCTTCAAAGGCCAGCCGGCGGCAGGAGCGGCTGCGGCCCAGTACGGAGCTTAGGCCTGCCGCGCCGGGTTTTAGGGAAACCGGCGCTGAAGCTGTAATTGCTCAGCAAGGGTTGGACCCTTCGTTTTGGGGGTGGGACGGTCCAGCGTTAAACCGGCGCCAGCAGCTTGGCTTTACTTAAGATTAGATATGTGGTATATAGAAGAGAATTTGCGGTTCTTCCTTGTCAACGTGACCATGACAGTTTTAATACTGACTGGTCTTACGTTCGGCATACCCCCGTTTATTAACTGGTTGGCAAGGAAGCTCCAACAGGATGAGGATAGCAAGTAGCAAGATACGCAGGTAATTTACGCTAGGCGGAAACTCTGCATTTTACCCTATCCTTTGCTGCGCATGGATGGCATGCTCCTGTGCTGCTGCCAAGAAGCAGCCCGAGCCGCCAGGGTTTGTGAGGTTTAAGCGGGTCCGGGGATGGAGGGCAAGGGATGGGCACGGCTGTGACTGCGGTCAGTTAACCGCATGAATCAGGGAGGGTAGCATGGCCACTTTGGCCACGAAGCGTTACGCGATGGTGATCGACATGCGCCGCTGCATCGGCTGTCACGCCTGCACGGTCGCCTGCAAGGCGGAGATGGCCGTGCCGCTTGAGGTCAACGCCACCTGGGTCAAGATAATCGAGAAAGGCCCGTACCCTTCCACGCGACGTTTCTACCTTCCCCGGCTCTGCAATAATTGCACCAATCCCATCTGCGTACGCAACTGCCCTACCCAGGCTTCCTACAAGCGTGACGACGGAATCGTCGTTGTCGATCCGCACCGCTGCATCTGCTGTAAATATTGTATCGCCTCGTGCCCGTATGATGTCCGTTACGTCAACCCGTTCAAGAACATCGTGGAGAAATGCTATTTCTGCCAGCACCGCGTCGACGCCGGACTGGAGCCCGCCTGTGTCGAGAGCTGCCCCACGAGGGCAATGGTCTTCGGCGACCGCAACGACGACAAAAGCGAGGTCTCACAACTGCTGGCTTCCAACGCCACCACCGTGCTGAAGAAAGAGATGGAAACCGAGCCGAATGTCTTTTACATCGCAGGCGATGAGACCGCCATGAGCAACGATGAGAAGAATATCAATTACTGGACGGAAGGCACATTCTTCCAGCTGCGTTTATAACTGCGGGCTGCAAAAGGTCAAGAAAGAAGGGCCAGGTTCCAATATGGACAACACAGACGTAAATGTAGTCTACTCGGTTCAGCACCAGCTGCCGCTGGTGATGTACATTGCCCAGTACTTTTTCTTCACCGGACTGAGCGCCGGATCCTTTGTCATATCGGTAGTGGCGACGCTGCTGGGGCGAAAGGAGTTCAAGCCAATTGGCAGGATAACAGCCGTGCTGGCGCCAATCCTCCTGATGATCGCTCCCCTGAACCTGATCGCCGACCTGGGGCAACCGTTGCGTTTCTGGCACCTGTTCCTTTTTTATAACTGGACTTCACCAATTACCTACGGCTCTTTCCTGCTGACGGCCTATCCGATCATGGGCATCGTGTACGCAGTCATGGTCTTCACCAACCACCAGACGCCGGCGAAGATCCTGGGCATTCTCGGCGTTCCCCTGGCGATATCGGTCCACGGCTATACCGGGTTCATCCTGGCGCTGGCCAAGGCGCGGGCGCTCTGGAACACGGCCGCCATGCCCACAATCTTTCTCGTGTCGGCTATGGTGTCCGGAATTGGCCTGGTTGTCGTGGTTGCCGCCGTCCGCTGGAAATGGTTTGACAAAAGCGCCACGGAAGAGCAGCGGGCAAAGGACAGGAAGCTGATCATTCAGCTGGCGCAGTTTATGGCCTACACAATCATGCTGGACCTGTTCCTGATTGTGTCGGACATTCTGGTTTTGCTTACCGCGCATTCGGACGCCTATCAGGCCGGCATGCTCATCCTGACCGGCAACTTTGCCCCCATCTTCCTGGGAGTGGAGATTTTCCTCGGCTCCATTGTGCCGATGGTGCTGGTCCTGGGGCCGACGCGAAAGAATTTAACAGCGATAGTGGTTGCTTCGATCCTGGTCAATATCGGTGTATACGCAATGCGCTTTGTGATGGTCATCGGCGGGCAGACGATCCCGCTCAGTTAAGGGGAGCTACGCATGCGAAGCATCAGCCGCAGGAATTTTCTCAAGCTGGGAGCAGCGGGAACGGCGCTGCTGGCGATCGAGAGCCAGCTGCACCCCCTTGCCCAGGCGATGGAGATGATGGATGGCGGGCGGTCTGTCAACCGGGTCTCCGGCCTCCCCCGCTCTTTCCTGCCCAGCACCTGCACGCAGTGCCCGGCGGGTTGCGGCATTATCGGCTATGTTGAAGAGAGCAAGCTGGTCAAGATCGGCGGCAACCCCAAACACATCAGCAACGGCAGCGCGCTTTGCGCCCGCGGCCAGGCCGGCATCAACGCGCTCTACGATCCCGACCGCATCCTGACGCCGCTCAAGCGGGTCGGCGCCCGCGGCCAGAACCGCTGGGCCAAGATTAAATGGGAGCAGGCCTATGATGAGGTGGCCAAGGCAATGCAGCCGCTTAAATCCAAACCGGGTCAACTCGTTTATATGACCGAGGATCTGGAGCATGATGTGCTGGGGAGGCGCCTGGCCTACGCATTTGGCTCGGCAAACGCGCTGGGGGCGGCAAGTATTTTTGGGGCCAATAAACAAGTGGCCACCCAGCTGACCTGGGGGGCGGCCGGGGACATGCCCGACATTGCCAACACCAAGTACATCCTTGCTTTTGGCGCCAACCCGCTTGAAAGCCATCCCCAGTTTGTGGGGTTTGCCCGCCGGCTAATTGATGGCGTTCAGGTAAACCAGGCGAAAATGGTGGTGTTCGACGTGCGCCTTACCAATACATCGACGCGCGCCAATGAGGTTTATTACATCAACCCCGGGACTTACGCAATTGTGGCGCTGGCGATGGCAAACGTGATCATGCAGGAAGGTTTGCACAACGCCGCCTTCATCGATCAGTGGACCAACATCAGCTCCGCGGACCTTGCGTCTCACCTGGCCCAGTTTACGCCCGAGAAGGCGGCGTCGGCGTCAGGTGTTAGCGCTGCGGTTATCAGGCGCGTGGCGACTGAATTTGCCTCCACCAGCCCTGCCACAACCCTGTCTGACGGCATGGTTAATGGCACCCAGAACGAGCGCGCCGTGATGCTGCTTAATATCATTACCGGTAACATAGACAACCGCGGCGGGCTCTGTCTGCCCCGCGAGTATAATCTGCCCGACGCCGACCCGGCCCCTCCGGCGCCGGCGCCTACTCCCCTCAGCAATCCTGCCGACCTGCCGCTTGCCAGCCAGCAGTCTATAGACCGCTCCTGGCAGCTTATCCGTGACCGCAATTACCAGGTGGGCCTTCTGATAACGCATTCCTACAATCCGGTCTACTCAAATCCAGACGGCGGCAGCCTGGCCGATCTGCTCAAGGATGATACGATAGTGCCGATTCACCTTGCCGTTACCCCATTCATGACCGAGACCGCCGCCCTGGCCGACATCGTACTGCCGGAAACGACGTACCTGGAAGGCTGGGACATTGAAGTCAGGCCTTCCCTGGAACAGGTTCCGTTTATTGCCCTGCGGCAGCCGGTGGTGCCGCCGCTGAGCGACTCCAAATCCTTCTTTGAAATTGCCACGGCGCTGGCAAACTCGGTGAAAGGCGGTATGGAGCAGTATTTTGGCTTCAGATCGGTGGAAGATTACCTGAAGGGCCGCATCCAGAATGTTAGCGGCCTGGCCGCGGCAGGCGGCATCGATTACCTGAAACAGCACGGCGTCTGGTTTAACCCCAGAAGCAAGCCCGACTATGGCTCCTTTAATAACGGCGGCTTCAACACTCCTTCCGGCAAGATCGAGGTTTTTTCGTCCCGGCTCAAGGATAAAGGGTTCTCGCCGCTGCCGGTATATGAAGCTGTCCCGGCATTTTCCTTGCTGTCAAAAGACGAGCTGGTGCTAACCATTTTTGATACCGCAGTTCAGACCGACAAGACTGCCAATTGCATGTGGCTGGACGAGATCCTTCATGACAACCCGGTTTGGATCAATCCGGTCACGGCCAAGCAGCTCGGCATCAAGGACGGCGACAAGGTCAGGGTGGTGCGGACTGCCCGCACCGGCCAGGGAATCACGCCGGTGGATGATAGCCAGCTCAATCCGCGAATAAGAGCTCTTGAGTCGACCGCCTTCCTGACCGAGGGCATTCATCCGCGCGTGGTGGCGATGGCCAATGGCGTTGGCCACAGCGGATACGGCCGCATCGCCCAGGGCGAGAAGATTAACGATGACGAGGTGCCCAGGGAGCTGAAAAACCCCAATACGGAGCTCATCTGGTGGAAGGAAAAGGGCGGTATCGGCACAAATCCCAAGTCCATTGTCCCGGTGATGACGGATCCGGTCGGCGGCGGGCAGGCCTGGGACGATATCATCGTCACCGTTGGCAAAATCAAGGAATAGGCTGGGCGAACGATGAAAAAACCAAAGTTTTCCAAGCCGGTGTGGGGGCTGATCGTCGTAGTGGTAATTCTGGCGGCGGTGTCGCCGCTTTTGGGGCTGGCTCATTTTACAACCACAAGCCCTACTTTTTGCCTGACATGCCACGGAACCGGCGAGACAGCCGATATCAGCCAGCCCTCGAAAGTACATCCCGGTTACGGCACTGTCGGCTGTATTGAATGTCACGCGGCCGGCGGCGGCAGCTTCATTACCGATGGCTACCGCGGCGGCTACTCGGCCAAGCCCGACCGCGTGAACGGCAATTGCGTCCGCTGCCATCAGAACATGACCGGCAAGAACGACACTGCCGGCTTTAAGCACAACGTTCTAAACATCAACATCTCCCACGCCAAACATCTGGCGCTGGGGGCCAAGTGCACCGATTGCCACCGCAATATTGCCCATGATCTCAACATCAACCCCACCAACCGGCCGCGGATGGCTTACTGCTTCCAGTGCCATTCCAGCCAGACCAGTTGCAACAAATGCCACACCGGCGGGCCACCCAAGCAAAGCCCGTCCGTGCCGATTCCTCCGCCGGCAAAGATGCCGCAGACGCCGTCGCCCGACGCGGCTCAGGAAACCTGGCAGGTCAAGTGCTCGCAGTGCCATGCGCTTTATCCACCCGGTCAGCATACGGGCCAGGAGTGGAGCGCCATCGTAAACCAGATGGCTGGTTTTACCGGCTCCGGAATCAGCGCCGAGGACAAGGCGAATATCATTACCTATTTGAATACGGTGGCGAAACAATAAGAGCTGAGCGAGCCGCTACCAGTCCTTGAACAGGTGCGGGTGCTCAGCCTTGGCCTCGGCAATAATATTGCTATCGCCTTTCTCGGCCACCGCCGTCAGCCGCTGCTCGGCCGCCGCCGCCCGCCTCTCCGCCTTCTCCTTGCCCGACTGGCCGGCCACGTAGCCGATCATCGTTCCCAGCACGCCCGTCACTGCACCCAGCACGGCGACGATGTTTTCCGCCGCCTTGTCTGAATTCCGAAAAAGCAGCGCCGAGACGAGGAAAACAATCAGCAGGAATGCGATCCCGATAATAACGGTGGCAAACGTAAACTTCTCCTGCAACGCCTTGTTGCCAGCCATGCTGTTACCTCCCCTTGTGGTTTTGTTTGCAGATTCTGCCCTGACGGGAGATATCCTCCAGGAGCTGTTAAAGACATACAAACAGGTTCCGATAGATGCCCCGGTGATCGGCAGAACTGGTTTTAGGGGGCGGCGCCGCAGGCGCCGCCCCCTGTTCTTGGTGCATTCATGATTGCGTTGAATTGCGTTGCCGCCGGTTTCTATCTAAGATACTAGTGACCGTGCTAGGCGGGGAGCCAGCGGTGCCCTGTACCCGCAATCCGCTACAGCGGGGCTGAACTCCCACCTTCGGGGCAGGCCTGCGGGGCCAGTGGCCTTGCCGGCGGTGCTGAAGGTCAGGTCCTGCGCAATGGAACGTCGTGAACCCCGTCAGGTCCGGAAGGAAGCAGCGGTAAGCGATCTCTTTCATGTGCCGCAGGGTTGCCTGGCCGGAGCCGTCTGCCTGGTGCACGCCCGGAAGCCTTGTTTCAACGGTGGGTGCACGGTCAAAAAGCGGATGGTGGATGGTGGACATTGGATGGATAAAGCCACCAGCACCCATGTCTTTGTCCAGTATCGAGATCTCTAATATTCCGGCTAATGTCACATCTGTCTTTATATCGCAAGTACCGCCCCGCCACGTTTGAGGAGGTCGTTGGCCAAGAGCATGTTACGCGGACGCTTGAGAACGCCATCGCCGCCGGCAAGGTGAGCCATGCCTACCTTTTTGCCGGCTCCCGCGGGACCGGAAAGACTTCCACAGCCAAGCTGCTGGCCAAGGCGCTCAACTGCGCCCAGGGGCCGGCGGCGCATCCCTGCGGCCAGTGCGAGAGCTGTACCGGCATCAGCGCCGGCACGTCGCTGGACGTCATCGAGATGGACGCCGCCAGCAACCGCGGCATCGACGACATTCGTGACATCCGCGACAAGGTGGCTTTCTCACCGGTGGGCGGACGCGCCAAGGTCTATATTCTTGATGAGGCGCACATGCTCACCAAGGAGGCCTCCAACGCTTTCCTGAAGGTGCTGGAGGAGCCGCCGGCGCATGTGATTTTTGTGCTTTGCACCACCGAGGCTCACAAGGTTATACCCACGATCAAGTCGCGTTGTCAAAAATTTGAGTTTCGGCGCCCCACCGCGGACATGGTGCTTAAAGTGCTTCAGCATATCGCCGCCACCGAGGGCATCGCCATTGACGAAGCCGGCCTGGCTGCAATCGCCCGCAACTCGGCCGGCGCCTTCCGGGACGCCATCGGCACTCTGGACCAGCTGGCGAGTTACTGTGAAGGCAAGATCTCCGTGGCCGATGTGCTCTCGCTTCTGGGCGCCACTCCCTCGGATCTCCTGCTTGAGGCAGTTGACATAGTTGCCGAATCAGACGTGCGCGGCGCCCTCCTGTTTATCGACCGCCTGGCCGGACAGGGCCGGGATCTGGGGCAGTTTGCCGGAGAGCTCATCGGCCACCTGCGTCACATTTTTCTGCTGCAGCAACTGGATGATGCCGGCGCCGTGCTGGAAGCAGTGCCGGCTGAGGAAATCGTCCGCCTTAGGGGCCAGTCACGGCTGCTGGCGCCCGCCCAGGTGATGCGCTTCATTGAACTGATCCTGAAGGCTCAGGGTGAAATCAGGCTGGGCAGCGACCCGCGCCTGCAGCTGGAGCTGGCCTTTATTGCCATCACCCGCCCGGAAGTTGACCTGTCCGCGAGATCGTTGCTGTTCCGGCTGGAGCGGCTGGAGGAAGGCAGCCTGGGGCAGGCCGGCAGGCCGGACAGCGCCGGGGTCGTTCGCGATGCGCCGGCGCAGGCAGAAGATGTCCGCGGCGCCAGCACAGCCTCTGCGTCAGAACCGGCACGGGCGGCGGCCGGACAGGTTAAACCGGAGCTTACCATTGATAAAATTTCCCGCGCCTGGGGAGTTATTCTTTCCCAGGTGAAGAAAAAAAAGATCCCGGTATATTCATTACTGCAGGAATCCAGGCCCGTCGATTTAGACGGCAATGTGCTTACCATCGGTTTCCCGGCGGACGCCGAGTTTCATAAAGGGCAGGTGGAAAAACCGGCTTACGCGGCCATTGTCACTGAGGCGCTGAAAGAGGTGACCGGTTCCGACATCAGGCTGATCTGCACCATCAGCGAAGGGCTGGCACCAGTGAAAAAGTCAAAACCGCCTAGCTCTGAGGAAGTCATAACCATGATCAAGGAAGAGCTGGGAGCGGAAGAAATCTAAAAGCGGATGCTGGACTTTGGATATTGGACTTTGGATAAACCAAAAAACCACACCGATTTCGGAGCGAAAAGCGCAACCCGGCAGCTTGAAGCCGGGAACTGTGTTGATGCCTCATTTGCGGGTTGGGAGGAGCTAAGATGCAGAACATGAACATGGGCAAGATGATGAAGCAGATGCAGCAGATGCAGAAGCAGATGGCCAAGGCGCAGGAGGAACTGGCCCATGAAGAGGTTGAGGCCAGCGCCGGCGGCGGCATGGTCAGCGTCAGGGCGACGGGCGATTTAAAAATTGTTTCAATCAAGATCGATCCCCAGGCGGTTGACCCGGAAGATACAGAAATGCTGGAGGACATGGTGCTGGCTGCAACCAACGAAGCGCTCAGGGCGGCGCAGGAGCTGGCTTCCCGCAAGCTGGGCGGGCTTACGGGCGGCCTGAATATTCCCGGCATGTAAATTGTCTCGAGCTCCGGGTTCAAAGTTCAAAGAAGAACTTGGAGGAGCGTGGGTGCAGTGGAGGATGGCAGTGAATATTTTTGCTATTTTTTTGAACTTTGAACTTTAAATTTACTGATCACCTATTCACTCATGATAGTCAGGAAAAAATGCGAGGGGCTTGCCGAGATCTGGCCGTAGGGAGGCCGAAGCGGAGCAAGGAGGACGGCAGCGATGGCCCTAAGAACTTTCTCCCGGCGAGCATGTCTGAGGCTCTTAAGGGCCGGGTTGCGGAGCCAAGAAAAGTTTTTCCAGTCACTGACCGCCGTCCGACGCTGCGGAGTCGGCCGGACATAGGCAGGACATAGCAGGACATAGGCAAACCCATACAAACCCCGAGCTCATTCCTGAATGAATTGGATGAACATTGAACTTTGAACCATGGCTTTCCCCGATTCTGTTGAACAACTGATAACCGAGCTGGCAAAGCTGCCCGGCATTGGCCGCCGCTCGGCGCAGCGGATCGCTTTTTTCATTTTGGGCCAGCCCCCGGAAGAAGCGGGGTTTCTGTCGCAGGCAATTGTTGACGTCAAGGAGAAGATCCACTTCTGCCGCCGGTGTTTTAATTTCAGCGAGGATGACCTTTGCATTTATTGCCGCGATCCGCGCCGTGACGCCTCGCTCATCTGTGTTGTTGAGGAGCCCAGCGACATTATTCCGATTGAAAAAGGCGGCGATTACCGGGGACTCTATCATGTGCTTGGCGGTGCGCTGTCTCCCCTCGACGGGGTCGATCCCGAGCACCTGCACATCAGGGAGCTGGTGGACCGTGTGGGAAAAGGCGAGGTTGCAGAGGTCATTCTGGCCACCAACCCAAACACTTCGGGGGAATCCACGGCGATGTTCATTGCCGAGGAGCTGCGCGGCAAGGTGAGAGTGACGCGGCTGGCCAGCGGCCTGCCAGTCGGGGCCGACCTTGAGTATGCCGACGAGGCGACGGTCAGCCGGGCGATGCTGGGGCGGCGGGAAATCTAAACCCGGATATTGGACTTTGAATATTGGACATTGAATGAACCAAAAACCATGTAAAACAGATGCCGGATTCTGGATTCAGGATGCTGGATAAACCAAAAATCACACCGATTTCGGAGCGAAAAGCGCAACCCGGCAGCTTGAAGCCGGGAACTGGAAACTTGGTTAATGACCTAAAAATCGACAAGCAGAACCGGATTCTCTTTAATCTTGCCTGGGGGCTCGCCCTGGTGATTTTGGGAGAAGGTTACATGTTTTCGCCGCTCGCAAGCCTGATGGCGCGCCATCTCTTGCCGGCCTCATCGTCCCTGTTCTGGGTTGCCTTCTGGGCGGCGCCGGTCGTGTTTCTCGCACTGCAGTCTTTTGCCCACCTGAAAGCGCTGAACAGATTTTTCCCGGATAACCGCCGGCGCAACCGGCGCTGGGCGGCCGGCGTGGCCTCATTTTCCTTTGCCGCCCTGATTGCAATCCTTGTTCTTATCCTGCCGATTCCCGTGGTGCATTCGTAAGGGTCAAATAAAACCAGCCGTTTCCGGCTTTTTGCTTCTTGAGCTGACCTTTTGCCTCGAGTCTCTCCCACTCGTCCGCCTCTTCTGCCGGCAGAGAAAAAACTCCGGCGACTTCACGGGGCGCAACCTTGCCGTAGCGGCGGACAAAGGCGAGAATTATTTTCAGGATAAGCGCTGCCGAAGACATTCCGGGAGCTCCCGGGTGGGCACTTTGATAATTCCCTGCCCGGAAAAATTATATGCGGCATTGCCGGTGATTAGGCCGCGGCCCTTGCGGGTATCGTGTCTTACCTTGCAAATGGCGCTTTCTGGCTTGAAAACGCCCTGTCCACCTGAAGAAAGGAGAAGACATGCCAGTATATGTTGCGCTCAGCAAGTTGACGGAAGAGGGCAGCAAGACCATCAAGAAAAACCCGGAGCGAATCAAGGAAGTCAATCATGATCTGGAAGCAATGGGCGTCAAGGTGCTGGCGCAGTATGCAGTCCTGGGACAGTATGACTTTGTCAACATCCTCGAAGCTGACAATAACGACGTAATTGTGAAGATGTCAGTCGAGATCGGCTCACGGGGGTCGGTGCAACTGCAAACAATGCCGGCTGTGCCCGTCGATCAGCTTATAGCTGATATCAAGGGATAGGAGAATTCCGTGAGATGGGTGCTTGATCAGGATGCCAGATGGCTGGCTGCGCTGGCTGCAGTCCTGCTGGCTGCTGCTGTTTTCCTTCCCGGCTGAAGCTGACCGCGGCGCCCGTAGGACGCCTGCAGCCTCCGGCTTTGATAAAATAGGCAGTGTGACTCCTCGCCACAAATTTAGCAGTGAGATATACGATGCTGTCATCGTCGGCGCCGGGCCTGCCGGTATCTTTGCCGCACTTGAGTTAACACGCAAGAATGACTGGCGTGTGCTCATCCTGGAGAAGGGTTTTGAGATGGCCAGGCGCAAATGCCCGGTGCGGGGTGAGCACCTGGTCGGCTGCGAGATCGGCTGCCGCCCATGCTCGGTCACCTGCGGCTGGGGGGGCGCTGGCGCCTTTAGCGACGGCAAGCTGACGCTGTCGCCGCAAGTGGGCGGCTGGCTGGGTGAGTTTGTCGGGCTTAAGCAACTCGTCCAGCTTATCAACTATGTTGACGAGACCTTTCTCAGATACGGCGCCCCCCGCCACGTCCACGGCGCTGACCGCGACCTGGTTGAGGAAATCCGGCAGCGGGCCATGCTGGCCGGCCTGAAGTTGATCTCTGATCCTATCCGCCACATGGGCACCGACCGTTGCCCGGTGGTGCTTCAGGCAATGCGCGATGACCTGGACGGCAAGGTTGAGGTGGCGACCCGTACGCCCGTGGGCAAGATCCTGGTGGAGTCCGGCAAGGCGGCGGGGGTTGAGCTCGATGACGGGACCGCCATCCGGGCAAAGGTTATTATTGCCGCTCCCGGCAGGGAAGGCGCGGACTGGTTTGTCGGCCAGGCGCAGGCGCTCGGCATCGGCATGGTCAATAACGCCGTTGACATTGGTGTCAGGGTTGAGGTTCCATCCTTAATCATGAAACCCTTGACCGAAGCGCTTTACGAGGCCAAATTGCTTCATTATTCCAGGACGTTTGAGGACCAGGTGCGCACCTTCTGCATGAATCCTGAGGGCTATGTCTCCAAGGAGGCGTACGGCGACGTAATCACGGTCAACGGCCACAGCTACAGTGACCATGGCTCCGGTTACACCAACTTTGCCCTGCTGGTCAGCACAAGGTTCACGGAGCCCTTCAAGGATCCCCTTTCCTACGGCCGCTCCATCGCCCGGCTTGCCAACCTGCTGGGTGAGGACATCATCGTGCAGCGGCTGGGCGATCTGCAGATCGGTCAAAGGACAACCACGGCCCGCCTGGCGCGCAGCACCGTGCAGCCAACGCTGAAAAAATGCACGCCCGGCGACCTTTCCTTCGTGCTGCCGTTCCGCCATCTGCGCAACATTCTTGACATGCTGGAAGCAATGGACGAGCTTGTGCCCGGCGTCAACTCGCGCGAGACGCTGCTTTACGGTGTCGAGGTAAAGTTCTATTCGGCGCGGCTGAAGCTGAGGCGGTCGCTGGAGACAAAAGTCGGGAACCTGTATGCTGTCGGCGATGGCGCCGGCGTCACCCGCGGGCTCGTGCAGGCCGCGGCGTCCGGCGTTGTGGCGGCGCGGGCGGCGGCGGAAAAGCTAAGTTCCTAGTTCCTGGTTTCCAGTTCCAAGTTTTATCTTTCGAAATTCGGGTTCGGGGTCTTGGCGCGGCGGCAAACCCATGTAACCGCGTACTCAGCTCACAACAACGAGTCTGATAATGTAAACTTATCTGGTTTGGAAATTGCTTCCTTAACTTGAAACTTGGAACCGAGGGTTTAATGCCAGCCACGATCGTAGTGGGCACGCAGTGGGGCGATGAGGGCAAGGGCCGCATCATTGACAACCTGGCCGAAAAGAGCCAGATGGTTGTCCGTTTCCAGGGCGGCAACAATGCCGGCCACACCATCGTCAACGAAGCCGGCGAGTTCAGGTTCCACCTGGTTCCTTCCGGCATCCTCTATCCTCAGGTGACGGCGGTTGTCGGCAACGGCGTCGTCATCGACCCGCGGGTGCTGTGCCAGGAGATCGATGCGCTCAGGGCGCGCGGATTTGACTGCGCCAACCTGCGCATTTCCGGCAACGCCCACATGATCATGCCTTACCACATTCTCCTGGATGCCGCCCACGAGACGCAGCTGGGCAGGCGCAAGATCGGCACCACCCGCCGGGGCATCGGCCCGGCATATACCGACAAGGCTGCGCGGCTGGGCATCCGCGTCCAGGACCTCGCAGACAAGAAGATTCTCAGGCAGAAGCTGGACACGGCCATTGGCGAGAAGAATGACCTGCTGGAGAAGGTTTACAACAGCCCCGGCGTCGATCCCTTTGAAGTGATGGAGCAGTATGCCTGCTACGCAGACAAGCTGTCGCCGTACATCGCCGATACGTCGCTTCTTATTGATAAGACGCTCAAACGTGGCGAACAGGTGTTATTCGAGGGGGCCCAGGGCACAATGCTTGATATTGACCACGGCACCTATCCGTTTGTAACTTCGTCGAATCCCATTGCCGGCGCAGCTTGTGTCGGCGCCGGCGTTGGCCCCACGGCCATCAACGAGGTCATCGGCGTCTGCAAGGCCTACACGACCCGCGTCGGCGAGGGACCGTTTCCGACAGAACTGGGCGGCGCTCTGGGAGACCACTTTGTTAACAAGGGGGCCGAGTTTGGCACAACTACCGGCAGAAAACGCCGCTGCGGCTGGCTTGACCTGGTTGTGCTTAAATATGCGGTGCGGCTTAACGGGCTGACAGGCCTGGCGATCACCAAGCTGGACGTGCTTTCGGGTCTGGATCAGATCAACGTCTGCTCGATGTACGAATACGATCACGACGGCATACGCGACAACTTCACCGACTTCCCGCCGCACCAGTCGATGTTCTACCACTGCCAGCCGGTATATCAAAATCTGCCGGGCTGGAAGGAAGACATCTCCGGCGCCCGCAAGCTGGACGACCTGCCCGTAGAAGCGCGCGACTACCTGAACCTGGTCTCGGAGGAAGCCGGCGTGCCAATCAGGATCGTAAGCGTCGGCCCGGGTCGGGACGAGGTCGTGGAGATGTAAAAAATTCGGAATACGGAAGATTTAAATTCCCCGGATTCGGAATGGGGAATGAAAAAACAAATCGGTTATAGCCTTTGGGGTTTCATTCCGCAACCCAAAATCCGCATTCAGCATTTGTTAACCGGAAATGATTCTTAGACATTGAATCTGAAGTTGATGACGTCCCCGTCCTGCACTACATAGTCCTTCCCTTCCAGCCTCACGCCGCCCGCTTCTCTGGCCTTGGCCATCGAGCCGGCCGCAATCAGGTCATCGTAGCTGACGACCTCGGCGCGGATGAAGCCGCGCTCGATGTCGGAATGGATTTTGCCGGCGGCGCCGAGGGCAGGCGTTCCCTTGCGAATTGGCCAGGCCTTGACTTCGTCCTCGCCGGCTGTCAGAAATGAGACAAGTCCCAGCAGCGCGTAGGCCTCCCGGATGACCAGGTTCATTGCCGGCTCGGCGATTCCCAAATCCTGAAGGAAGAGCTTTGCTTCCCCCGGCTCCAGCTGCGCCAGCTCCGCCTCGATCTTGCCCGGGATGGAGAAGACGCGGGCGTCCTTCCCCCTGTAGTAATCTTCAAGCGCCGCAAGC
Organism: Thermoleophilia bacterium; assembly: GCA_014874175.1. GTDB lineage: Bacteria > Actinomycetota > Thermoleophilia > BMS3ABIN01 > BMS3ABIN01 > JACWAD01. Next base: position 27,412 of record JACWAD010000043.1, on the reverse strand, counting down.
GCCGCCTCCGTGGCGGAGCTGGCGGTCTCATCCTCACCGACGTTAAGCACGATCAACTCCGGTTTTACCGAAACGAACTGAAGCGAGTTGATTGCGGCCACCTCCTCGCCGGCGAGGGATAGTTTGCGAAGCGGTTTTTCCTCTTCCAGCTGCGACCGGCACTTTTCCAGCGCCGCTTTTTCAGCTTCAAGGTTCTCGCCAACGCCTTTCTTTATCGAGGCGGCGATGCGGTCCAGGCGCGTCTCCACAAGCTCCAGGTCGCTAAAGACCAGCTCCAGCTCCAGGGCGGCGGCATCGGCGGCCGGGTGAACGCCATCCGGATGGACGACTGCGGGGTCTGCAAACGCCCTCACGACGTGGATGAGAGCGTCCGCATCCCAGGCATCATTGAAAGCGGCTGATTTTTGCCTGCTGCCCGAGATTCCGCGAGAGAAACCGGTGATGTCAAAACAGGTGACGTCTGCAGGGGTTGTCTTGCGGGGCTTATACATTTCTGTCAACCGACCAAGACGCGCATCAGGAACCCGCACAATGCCGACGTGATGCTCCGTCCCCAGAGGGTTGGGGAAGGTGGTGACGGGCGCGTTCTGGCTGGTAAGAGCGTTGAAAACGGTCGTCTTGCCGCAGTTGGGAAGTCCGATGATGCCGAGCTTCATTTGTTCACTTTCGGTGTTTGCAAGTTCAGTCAGTATATCTTACCCGGCGGGCAGGCTTCTTGAGCGAGGTTCGCGGGCAATATAAAATAACGCAGGCGAAGAGGATGGCGGGCTGGGTCCCGCGCGTTTTTTTGACTCGGGGAGAACCGCTCCGCGGAACACAGCCCGCCATCCCTTACGAACCGCGTGATTGTGACATAAAGATCCATGCCTGCGGAAAAACCATTTCATACAGGGAGAATGGGATTAAAGGATTAAAGCCATGCGCGTCCTCGTAATAGGCTCGGGCGGCCGTGAGCACGCCATTGTCAAGAAAGCCGTGGCCAGCAGCCTGGTTTCGGAAGTTCACTGCGCCCCCGGCAACGCCGGCATCTCCCGGCAGGCTGTCTGCCACTCCGTGTCCGATGCTGACATAGAGGGAATCGTTGGCTTTGCCCGAAAGACCCGCCCCGGCCTGGTGGTGGTCGGTCCGGAGGCGCCGCTCTGCGCCGGGCTGGCCGACGCGGTCATCGATGCCGGCTTTACCGTCTTCGGCCCGCGCCGTGACGCGGCCATGCTCGAGGGCAGCAAAAGATTCGCCAAGGAGGTCATGGACGCCGCCGGGGTGCCGACAGCTGGATACTCCCGCTTCAGCGAATATGCCGCCGCTGCGGCGCACATTGAGGACAGTATCTTTCCCGTGGTGATCAAGGCCAACGGCCTGGCGGCGGGCAAGGGAGTCATCATCGCCCAGCAGCCCGAGGAGGCCCGCGATGCGCTGGAGCGCTGCTTCGTGGAGCGGTCCTTTGGCGAGGCCGGCCTGGAGGTGCTGGTCGAGGAATGCCTCGTTGGCCACGAGTGCTCGGTGCTGGCGCTATGCGACGGCGATACCATCCTACCGCTGGAGCCGGCTCAGGATTACAAAAGGATTTACGACGGCAACCGCGGCCCCAACACCGGCGGCATGGGCTGCTACAGCCCGGTTCCGAGGGTGCCGCCGCAGTTGGTTGATGAGATCATCGAAATGGTGCATCGCCCGGTGGTGGCCGAGCTGAAGCGGCGCGGCATTGAGTTCCGGGGCGTTCTTTACGCCGGGCTGATGCTTACCGAGGCCGGCCCCAAGGTGCTGGAGTTCAACGTCCGTTTTGGCGATCCCGAGACGCAGGCAATTCTGCCCCGGCTTCAGAGCGACCTGGTGGAGCTGATGCTTGCCTGCGCTTCCGGCACGCTTGCCGGACACAATCTCAGCTGGCGCCCCGAGCGCTGCGTCACCGTGATCGCCGCTTCCGCCGGCTACCCGCTTTCTTCCAGCAAAGGAGACGAGATCGCGGGCCTGGACCTGGACGGCGGCCTCCCCGGAGTCGAGGTCTTCCATGCCGGCACGGCGGAAGCGGACGGCAAGTTTGTCACCGCCGGCGGCAGGGTACTTGCCATCAGCGCCCTTGACAGCACATTCAGGAAAGCGCGCCAGAAAGCATATGGTGCCGTAGCAAGGCTTCATTTTGATGGGATGCAGTTCCGTAGTGACATTGCCGCTGAGCCGGCGGCGGAAGAAGCCGTATCCCGGTGAGCGGCGGGGCGGGTCCAGAGGCAATCTAACGGGAGGCCGTCATGAGCAACACACTTGAAGAGCTGGAGCCCCTGCTTGAGGAGGCCGGCGCCGGAGAGGCGCAGGTGGGGATCGTCATAGGCAGCGAATCTGACCGCGAAATAATGCAGGCGGCTGCCGACGAGCTTGACAAGCTGGAGATCCCTTATGAGATCAGCGTCATCAGCGCCCACCGCGACCACAAGAAGCTGGTTCAATATGCGGAGACGGCGGCCGGCCGCGGCCTTAAGGTCGTTATCGCCGGCGCCGGCATGGCGGCGGCGCTGCCGGGTGTGATTGCTTCCCTGACATCCCTGCCGGTTATCGGCGTGCCCATTCACACGGGGGATCTGGGAGGCCTTGATTCGCTGCTTGCCATCGCCCAGATGCCGCCCGGCGTCCCCGTGGCATGCATGGCGATTAACGGCGCCAAAAACGCGGCCATTATGGCTGGGAAAATTCTGGCGGTCTGAGTCGGCCGGCGGCGATTTCGTCAAGAGGCCTACCTCCAGCTCAACCGGCCCTGTTTCTCGAAGTAGCGCTGGTGATACTCCTCCGCCCGGTAGAACGGACCGGCGGCTAGTATCTCGGTGGTTATCGGCCGCAGATATTTTCCTTGCCGGTACTCTCCTGATTTCTCCAGTTCCGCCATCGACTTGAGCGCGGCCTGTTCCTGCTCCGGCGTGAAGAAAAAGATGACCGAACGGTACTGCGTGCCGATATCCCGCCCCTGCCGGTTCAACGTCGTCGGGTCATGTATCTCCCAGAACTTTCCCAGCAGCGCCTCATAGCAGATCTTCTCGGGGTCGTAATCCACCAGCACTACCTCGGCGTGGCCGGTCTGACCGGTGCAGACATCCTCATAGGAAGGATACTCCATCATGCCGCCGGAATAGCCGACCGCTGTGTCAACGACTCCGTCCATCGCGCGGAAAACCTCCTCTACACCCCAAAAACAGCCGGCGCCAAACATTGCTTTCTCGGTAGCCATAATCCCATCCTCCTCAAATCGCTGACCAGGTTGGCCTCGTGGAAGCGCCCGCCGCATCAGTCCCCGGCGGATACCTAAAGACCTTGTTTTTCATATACCCGTTTCGCCGCGCCTTCTTCATATCTGTCGTGCGGTCCCAGCTTGTCAGTCAGACCTGGTGGCAGTCTCGACCATGAGACGCAGCCGGCGGCCGGACGCTAAAAAGTTATAATTGGGATATCATGCTCTTTTGTGTTATTTTCCCACGACCAGAAATGCGCTTCGCCGTGAGCGACGCGAAAGACGACGAAGTTCGGATCGTCCGCTCGCTCCAGTCCAAGCGTCCTCAGGATGGGCCGTTCCGCCGGCGCCGCTTCCTTTGAGGACCGATCACGAATGATGTCAACTTCACCAGTTATGCGCAGCTGCCGGATCGGGTTATAGCGGATAAAGCACAGCTCGACCCTGGGATTGATGACATGATGCGTTTCCAGTACTGCGTCAGATCCACTACCGTCCTCCTCTTCCCGGGTGGCGGACAGCGTTATGAAGCCGGCAACAGCGGCCGGCGTCTCCGCAGCCGCTCGAAACCCTACATAGTGTCGCCAGGCGCCGGCGCTTCCTGCCGGCGGATGAACTGCCCCAGCAGCGGCACCGCGAACGAGTACCTGCCGTGCCGGTTCTTGTAGACGAGCCCGGCGTTGCCCAGCGAGGCCAGCATCTGACTGACCTGGCTGGCGCTGAACGGCTTGCCGCCGTTGGCGGCCGACGCGGCAGCGATGTCCTGCACCGAGAATTCCCTGTCACAATCAGGCAACCCGGCGATGACGGCCAGCAGGTCGCGTTGCCGGTCGGTGGCCCGGTTCCACCTGCCGGCGAAAAAGTCGGTATCGAGCTTGTGCACGATCTCGTCTACCGGCACGTAGACTTCCTTGCCGGAGTCAAGCTGCTGGATGAAGGCGTCGTACACCTCGCGACAGATGAACTGCAGGAAGTACGGGTAACCGCCGGAGAGATCAATGATGGTCGTCACAGTCTTCTTTTTCAGTTTCAGGGGGCAGTCGGCGGCCTCGATCGGTTTGAGGATGGCTTCGCGGCTGGCTTCCTCGTCAAGGCTGTCGAGGAAGACCAGGTGGAACATGCGCTCGGCGTAGGTGCGCGCCTCCACCAGCTTGGTGAAGAGCGTCGGCAGCCCCGCAAGCACCAGCATGAACCGGATGTCTTTCTTTTGCAGCGACTGGAATACGTCCAGCAGCAGCGACAACGGATACTGCTCCTTGTGGGCCTGGTCGGCGAGGTTCTGCGCTTCGTCATAAGCGAAGACCAGACCGCGGGCGTTGTGCGCCCAGAGCACGCGCCAGACTATCTCGAGCACGTTTTTCAGCTTGTCGCTCACGAGTCCAGGCGTGGCGTTGAAGATCGCCCTGAGCGTGTGGAAGTTCAGGGTCTTGTCAAGTTGGGCCTGCTCGGTGAAGCCCATGAGCTCTTCGCTCCGCTCGTAAACCAGCGTGGAGGTCACGACCGAAAGATCGGTCAGCAGGCGGATGGCCATCGCCTCTTCGCTGACGCTGGCTGATTCGGACAGGTCGGTGCCGATCCAGAGCCAGCCTTCGCGGATGGCCTGCGGCTTGAGCGCGTCGAGCAGCACCGTCTTGCCGACGCCCCTGAGCCCGGTGAGGATGAGGTTCTCCAGCACCGTCTGCTGGGAGAGCAGCCGCATGAACTCGCGCGTCTCGGGCTCGCGGCCGGCGAGGTGCGGCGGCCGGTGTCCAGCGCCCGGCCTGAAGGGATTTTCAAAATTACAATTAATCATTGATCACCGTAAATTTATTATAAACAATAAATTAACTTTTGCAAGTAATTTTATATCAGAGCAGAATACGGCGCGGGCAGAGCGGCGCTGGCAAAGCTGCGCGGGCGCGGCCGGGCTTAGCCGTGCCGCCACCGCTCATCCTTATCAAGGCCATACCATTTTCGGGGTGGAAACTCTGGCCGGTTCATTAAATAATAAGGCCGTCGATTAAACGTCCGCGACCCGACAAGAGGCCGTTTGATACCAAAATATTCACGCTCCGAGATGTCAGCCGTCTGGACCGACGAGCATCGGATGGCCACCTGGCTGAAGGTGGAGATCGCTGTCTGCGAGGCCTGGGCGGAGCGGGGGCTGATCCCGTCCGGGGCGCTTAAACAGATGAAGGAAAAAGCCGCTTTTAACGTGGCGCGCGTGCTTGAGATCGAGAAAGAGACCCGCCACGACGTGATTGCCTTCCTCACCGATGTCGGCGAGCATGTGGGCGAGGCGTCCAGATACATCCACTACGGCATGACTTCCTCCGACATGTTGGACACCGGCTTGGCGCTGCAGCTCAAGGAGGCATGCGACATCCTCCTTCTGGACCTGCGCCACCTGCTGGGCGTGCTGAAAAAACGCGCCTTCGAGCACAAGGATACTGTGATGACTGGCCGCAGCCACGGCATCCATGCCGAGCCGGTGACTTTCGGTCTCAAGCTGGTCGTCTGGTGCTTTGAGGTCGCCCGCGGCATTGGCCGGCTGGAGCGGGCTCGTGAGGAGGTTGCCGTGGGGCAGATCTCGGGGGCGGTGGGAACCTATGCCATGATCCCTCCTGACATTGAGGAAGAGGTTTGCCATAAACTGGGCCTGGCGGCGGCGCCGGCCTCTACCCAGGTGATCCAGCGGGACCGCCACGCCGCGCTGATGACGGCGCTGGCCGTTATCGCCGGCAGCGTCGAGAAAATGGCGACGGAGGTGCGCCACCTGCAGCGCACCGAGGTGCTGGAGGCGGAGGAGCCGTTCAGGCCGGGCCAGAAGGGATCATCGGCGATGCCGCACAAGCGCAACCCGATCATCAGCGAGCGCATGTGCGGCCAGGCGCGCATTATCCGCGCCAACGCCTTGGCGGCGCTGGAGAACAACGCCCTCTGGCACGAGCGCGACATCTCCCATTCCTCGGCAGAGCGCGTCATCCTGCCGGACAGCACCATTTTGCTTGACTACATGCTTTATAAATGGGCGGAGGTGATGGATGGCCTCGTGGTTTATCCGGAGCGGATGCTGGCCAACCTCCAGGCCAGCTACGGATTGGTCTTCTCCCAATCGGTTCTGCTAAAATTAATTGACAAGGGGCTTTCCCGCGAGGAGGCCTACCGCGTGGTCCAGACCAGCGCCATGCAGGCCTGGGAGCGCCAGACCAGCTTTAAAGAACTGTTGTTAAAAGACGAAACCGTCAGATCGTCCCTCACTGGAGCCGAGCTGGAAAGCTGCTTCGACCCTTCCCGCTACCTGGAGAACATCCATGTTGTATTTGAGCGGCTGGAAGGGTTGGAGGCATGAAGCTTACAACAGGCGGGTGGCCGCCGCCGGACATTTTCCTCCGTTTACGTTTGCGGTTGTGAGTTGCTCGATTCGCGTTTAACACTGTTGGCTTGCGTAACCCGGTGGCCGCAAGCCGAACCGCTCCGGAAAACATCCGGCGCGGCTTTGACGGTCCGGATCTGAGATTAAACAAGGAAAGGTTAGCGATGACGCCACAAAAATTATACGAAGGCAAAGCGAAGATCGTCTGGGCCACCGAGAATCCCGGCGAGGTGGCGCAGCAGTTCAAGGACGACGCCACCGCCTTCGACGGCAAGAAAAAAGGCCAGATCGCCGGCAAGGGCGCCCGCAACGCCAGGATATCGGCCGTGCTTTTCCGGCTGCTGGAGGAAAACGGCGTCGCCACCCAGTTGCTGGACCAGATATTTGACGACACGCTGCTTTGCAAGAAGCTGGATATGTACCCGGTCGAAGTGGTGGTGCGCAACTACGCCGCCGGCTCTATCTGCAAGCGGCTGGGGTTTGAGGAAGGCGCCCGCTTCAAGGCGCCGCTGCTGGAGTTTTTCCTCAAGGATGATTCGCTCGGCGATCCGCTCGTTACCGATGCCCACATCGCGGAGCTGGAGCTGGTAAGCGGCGAAGAGCTGGCCGAGATCAAGAGGCTTGCTCTTAAGATCAATTCCGTCCTGACAGGCTTCTTCGCCGAGAGGGGCGTGATGCTCGTTGATTTCAAGCTGGAGTTCGGCAAAGACCGCGAGGGCGATATCATACTTGGCGACGAGATCAGCCCCGACACCTGCCGTTTCTGGGACGCAAATACAAAAAAGAAGCTGGACAAGGACCGCTTTCGCCGCGACCTGGGCGAGGTGGAAGAGGCGTATGCGGAGATGCTGAAAAGGGTGGAGAAATAAATGATGCGTCATTCTGAGCCGCTTTAGCTGCGAAGAATCTCTTGATTGGGAGGAGAATATTGAAAGCGAAGGTTTACATAACGCCCAAGGAAGGGATCCTGGATCCCCAGGGCGTGGCCATCGAGCGCGCCCTGCCGGCGCTGGGTTTTAAGGGCGTCACGGGCGTGCGCGTGGGCAAGTACATCGAGCTTGACCTGCCCGGCGGCGGGGACGCCGCTGCCGAAGTTGACAAAATGTGCAAGAAGCTCCTGGCCAACCCGATCATTGAAGATTTCCAGTTCGAGCTCGTGCCCGAGTAGAACAGAAGTTGCTTGCCCTGCCACAGACCGAGATCAAAACCGTCCGCTTCGGGGTCGTTGTCTTCCCCGGCTCCAACTGTGACGCTGACAGCCATGACGCCGTGGGAACGTTCACCGGCGCCGAAGCCCGCTACCTCTGGCACAAAGACACGCAGCTAGACGGCCTCGACTGCGTCATTCTTCCCGGCGGCTTCTCCTACGGCGATTATCTGCGCCCGGGCGCCATTGCCCGTTTCTCCCCGATAATGAAGGCCGTCGGGCGGTTCGCCGCCGCCGGCGGCCTGGTAATCGGCATCTGCAACGGCTTCCAGATCCTGTTGGAGGCGGGGCTGCTCCCCGGCGCCATGCACCGCAACCAGGGTCTCAAATTTGTCTGCCGGCTTGTCAACCTGCGGGTTGAAAACACCTCCATGCCTTTTACCGGCAAGTATGAGCAAGGTCAAATTATCAGGATTCCCGTCGCCCATATGGAAGGAAATTATTTCATTAATGAGGCCGGCCTGGCGGAGCTGGAAGATCGGAATCAAATCGTGGTCAGGTATTGTAATGAGTCCGGCAACGCCGCAAAAGAAGCCAATCCCAACGGCTCGCTGGGAAATATCGCCGGCGTCTGCAACCGCGAAGGCAACGTTTTTGGCCTCATGCCGCATCCGGAGCGGGTCTGTGACCCGCTTGTGGGCGGCGCCGACGGCCGCGGGGTGTTCAAATCTATTATTATCAGCGTGCTTAAAAATAAGTCATGAACACAAGCAGTTTAGCCCGCCGCTGGCATTAAACTCGGGACTCGAAACTTTGGACTAGGAACTTTGAACTAGGGACTTCAAACTTGGAACTCGGAACTGACAGGCCCGCCTACGAGCTCCTCGGCCTCAAGGCCAGTGAGTACGACGACATCTGCGCCCGCCTGGGGCGCGAGCCCAATTACGTGGAGCTGGCCATCTTCTCGCTGATGTGGAGCGAACACTGCGGCTACAAGCACTCGCGGCCGCTGCTGGGAGATCTGCCCACCGGCGGCGACTGCATCCTCCAGGGGCCGGGCGAGAATGCCGGCATTGTTGACATAGGCGAAGGACTTGCCATTGCCATGAAGATCGAGAGCCACAACCATCCTTCCGCGATTGAGCCCTTCCAGGGGGCGGCCACGGGCATCGGCGGCATCGTTCGCGACATATTCGCCGTGGGCGCCCGCCCGATCGCCTGCCTCGATCCGCTCCATTTCGGCTCGCTGGCCAAGGCGCGGCAGCGGTTCCTGCTTGAAGGCGTTGTGGCTGGCGTCGCCGCATACGGCAACTGCATGGGCATCCCCACCATCGGCGGCGAGATCCACTTCGAGGACTCCTACGAGGACAATTGCCTGGTCAACGTTATGTGTGTCGGCCTTGTCAAGCACGGCGACATTTTAAAGGCGTCGGCCAGGGGCGAGGGCAACCTGATTTTCCTGATCGGCTCCACCACCGGCCGCGACGGCATTGGCGGCGCCAGCGTTCTTGCCTCAGCCGAGTTTGACGAAACTGCAGAGGAGAAGCGCCCCACGGTGCAGGTGGGCGATCCCTTCACGGAAAAGAAGCTGCTTGAGGCCTGCCTGGAGATGCGCGACCGGAGGCTGCTGGTGGGCCTCCAGGACCTGGGCGCCGGCGGCCTTTCCAGCTCCGCCAGCGAGATGGCCAGCAAGGGCGGCTCCGGCATTGATCTCGATATCTCCCGGGTGCCGCTGCGCGAGGAGGGCATGGAGCCCTTCGAGATCATGATCTCCGAGTCGCAGGAGCGAATGCTGGCCTGCACTACTACACAAAACGAGGTTGCTGTCAAAAATGTCTGCGCCAAATGGGATCTGGACGCCACCGTGGTGGGCAGGGTGACGGGAAACGGCCGCCTGCGCGTCTTCAACGGGGAAGAACTGATCGGAGACATGCCGGTGGCGGCTCTTGTTGACGAAGCGCCGACTTATATTGTCAAGCCGGCCCGGCCCGGCCATGAAACTGATAAGCTGCTGCCGCCGGACCGCTACCCGCAGCCGCCCGATCTGGGCGCGGTCCTGCTGAAGCTGATGACCTCGCCCAATATCTGCTCCCGCCGCTGGGTCTGGCAGCAATACGACCACATGGTGCAAACCAACAACGCCCTCTGGCCCGGCGGCGAGGCGGCGGTGCTGCGCCTGAAAGGGCGCCGCCAGGGAGTCGCCCTGACCACCGACGGCAACGGCCGCCGCTGCTACCTTGATCCGCGCCGGGGCGCCCGCGCCGTGGTCGCGGAGGCGGCGCGCAACCTTTCCTGCGTGGGGGCGCGGCCCGTGGCGATCACCAATTGCCTCAACTTTGGCAATCCGGAGAAGGGCGGCATCTACCATCAGTTCAGGGAGGCGGTGGCCGGCATGAAGGAAGCGTGCCAGGCTCTTGGGACCCCGGTGACGGGCGGCAACGTCAGTTTTTACAACGAGAGTTTTGGCAAGGCCATCTATCCCAACCCGGTTATCGGCATGATGGGCCTGGTTGAGGACGCCAGCCGTATCCGGGACCACGCCTTCAAGGATGCGGGCGATGCCGTCCTGCTTCTGGGTGCTGCTGAGCCGGCAGTGGACGGTTCCGAGTACCAGCTCAGCGTTTTCGGCGAGGTGGCGGGGCGCATTCCGGATGTTGACCTTGAGTCGGAAAAAAAGATGCAATTGCTGCTTAGAGAGGCTATCATCAAGGAGCTGGCAAAAAGCGCCCATGACGTCAGCGACGGCGGCCTTGCCTGCTGCCTGGCGGAGTCGGCGATTGCCGGCGGCATCGGCGCCGTTATCAGTCTTGACGAGGTCAGCCGTCCGGACATCCTCCTGTTTGGGGAGGCGCCGGGGCTGGTTGTGCTGACGGCGGCGGAGGCCGACCTCGAGCGCCTGCTTAAGCTGGCGGCCGGCGTGCCGCTGAAGCAGATCGGCCGAACCGGCGGCGGCAGGCTGGCGGTCACGGCCGGGGCAAACAGCCTGATCGACCTGCCGCTGGCGCAGATAAAGCAGGCATGGGAGACTTCCCTGGAGGCGATGGTTGCCGGAAACGGCGCCCCCCGGGCGGGTGATCTTGCAAACCGGTAACGGATGCGGCATACGGGTATGAGGCATTGTGGCCATAATTCTTGAACATGATAAACCGGAAGAGGCCTGCGGCATCGTGGGCATCAGCGCCCCCGGGCGCGACGTCAGCCGGCTGGTCTTCTTCACGCTGTTTGCCCTGCAGCACCGCGGCCAGGAGAGCGCCGGCATCGCCGTCTCCGACAATGGCCACCTGACCGTCTTCAAGGACATGGGCCTGGTGTCCCAGGTCTTCAAGGAGGAGACTTTAAAGAGCCTCTCCGGGCAGGCGGCAATCGGCCACGTCCGTTACTCCACCACCGGCTCGACGCGCTGGTGCAACTCCCAGCCGGTCTGCCACGTCCGCGACGGGCATACCGTCGCCCTGGCTCATAACGGCAATATTGTCAACACAGCCGAGCTGCGGCAGATGCTTTCCGGCCATGATGTCAAATTCACCTCCACCAGCGACAGCGAGCTGCTGGCGGCGCTGATAGCCACCAACCCGGCGCCGGACATCCCGGCAGCGGTGGCGGCGGTCATGCCCCGGATCCGGGGCGCCTTCTCGGTGGTGCTTTTGGGCCAGGGCCTTGTGGTGGGCTTCCGCGATCCCTGGGGAGTGCGGCCGCTCTCAGTGGGCAGGCTGGAAGACGGCAATTTCGTGATCGCGTCAGAGAGCTGCGGCCTCGACATCGTTGGCGCCAGCTTTGTCCAGGAAGTGGAGCCGGGTCAAATGGTTGTGCTTACGCCCGGCAAAATGGAGCTTAGCCAGGTGGTGCCCCCCGCCCGCGACCAGGGGCTTTGTATCTTCGAGTTTATCTATTTTGCCCGGCCCGACTCCGTGATCGAGGGCCAGACCGTCTCGCGCATCCGCAACCGCATGGGCGAGGAGCTGGCGCGTGAGTTCCCCGCCCGTGCCGACATGGCGATTCCCATTCCCGACACCGGCACGCCCGCCGCCATCGGCTTTGCCCGCGAAAGCGGCATTGCCTACGGCGAGGGTCTGATCAAGAACCGCTATGTGGGCCGCACTTTTATCCAGCCTGATCAAGACCTGCGCCAGCACGGCATCCGCGTCAAGCTCAATCCGCTGGCCGAGCTGATTAAGGGCAAGCGGCTGGTGGTCGTGGACGATTCCATCGTACGCGGCAACACCACTCACAAGATCGTGCAGATGCTGTTCGCGGCCGGCGCCCGGGAAGTGCATCTGCGCATCAGCTCGCCGCCAATCACGCACTCCTGCTTCTTTGGCATTGACACTTCCACCAGCACGGAGCTGATTGCTTCCGAGAAAGACATCGACGAAATCCGCCGCCATGTGGGCGCGACCTCGCTGGAGTACATCACCCTGGAGGGACTGCAGCGGGCCGTGGGACTGCCGGCCCAGCGCTTCTGCCGCGCCTGCTTCACCGGGCATTACCCTATTGACATCCCGGAAGACTTGAAGGCAAGCAAGCACCGGTTCGAGCAGGTGGAGCAGGACGCCCCCGATGCCAACGCCAAGAAGGAGCCGGTGGCATAAGCGGCGGCGGAAAAGACCGTCTTACCTATGCCGGCGCGGGCGTAAGCGTTGACGCCGGCGCAGAGGTGGTAAGAAGGATCAGCACCGCGGTTGCTTCCACTTCCGGCAGCGTCCGCGTCATCGGAGGCCTGGGCGGCTTTGCCGGCCTTGTCGAGCTGCCCAGAATGAAAAACCCGGTGCTGGTGGCCGCCACCGATGGCGTCGGCACCAAGGTGCTCATCGCCGAGGCAATGGGCCGCTACGGGGGCGTCGGCATCGACCTGGTGGCGATGTCGGTCAACGACCTCATCACCACCGGCGCCCGTCCGCTCTTCTTTCTCGATTACATTGCCGTGGGCCGCCTCGTTCCGGAAAAGGCGGCGGCGCTGGTGGAGGGCGTCGCCGAGGGCTGCCGCCGCGCCGGCTGCGCCCTGCTGGGCGGCGAGACGGCGGAGATGCCCGATCTCTACCGGGGCGGCCAGTTCGACCTGGCCGGTTTCGCCGTCGGGGTGGTGGAAAAAGAGAAGATCATCACTCCCGGCCGGGTCGAGGCCGGGGACGTCATTGTCGGTCTGCCTTCCAGCGGCGTCCACAGCAACGGTTTTTCGCTGGTAAGAAAAATACTTGAGGTCAAAAATATTTCCTTTGATGATGAGCTGCCTGGGCTAGGCCGCGCCGGCGATGTCTTCCTGGAGCCAACCCTCATCTACACGGCCCAGGTTGAAGCGCTCCTGGCTGCCTGCGGGGTGAAGGCCATGGCCCATATCACCGGCGGCGGCCTGGAGGAAAATATCTCCCGTGTCATCCCGGACGGGCTTCAAGCCCGCATTGATCTTTCCAGCTGGCAGGAGCCGCCCCTGTTTAGCCTGCTGGCGCGCCTGGGAAACGTTGAGGCCTCCGAGATGAGGCGCACCTTTAACATGGGCATCGGCTACGTGGCCATCGTCCCGCCCGCCTGCAGGCAAAAAGCGCTGGCGGCTGGGCCGGGAGCGGTGGCGATTGGCAGCGTTAAGCCCGGTAAAAACAGGTTTGAGATCATCAATGGGAACTGAGCCCGGAAGCCGCAACAGCAGTCCCTTCCGCCTGGGAGTGCTGATCTCGGGCTCCGGGACCAACCTTGGCAGCATCATCGACAAACTGCACCGGGGCCCGCAGGGGATCGAGGTGGCCGTGGTCATCAGTGACAGGCCGCAAGCCTACGGACTTAAGCGGGCCCGGAAGGCCGGCATCCCCGCCGTTGTCATCAGCCCCCAGGATTTTGCCGGTCGCGGGGAGCACGACCTTGCCATTGCCGCCGAGCTCGAGCGCCGCGGCGTGGAGCTTGTGGTTCTGGCCGGGTATATGCGAGTCGTGACGCCGGCCCTTCTGGAGCGTTTCCCCAAGCGCGTCATCAACCTGCACCCGGCCCTGCTGCCGGCTTTCCCCGGCGGCAGCGGCATCGAGGACTCCCTCGCCTACGGCGTCCGCATAACCGGCGTAACCGTACATTTTGTCGACGAAGGCACCGACACCGGCCCCATCATTCTTCAAGAAGCTGTGGACATAGCATATAATGACACGGTCGAAAGCCTGGCCGCCCGCATCCATGAGGTCGAGCACAGGCTGCTGCCGCAGGCGATCGAGCTGATCACCGCCGGCCGCGTCAGCTTCGACAAGGACAACCCGCGCCGGGTCCTGGTTGAATAGTCGTTGTTTTATGTTATTAATTCCTGAGCTTTGCAGGGGAGGTCCAATTGAAAGTCAAACGCGCGCTCATCTCCGTTTCCAACAAGATTGGTCTTGATAAATTTGCGCAGGCTCTTACGGGCCTGGGGGTAGAGGTCATTTCCACCGGCGGCACCGCCCGCTTCCTGGAGGAAAAAGGAATCAAGGTCGTTCCCATCAGCGACGTCACCGGTTTCCCCGAGATGCTCGACGGCCGCGTCAAGACGCTCCATCCCCACATCCACGCGGCGCTGCTTGCTGACCGCGGCAAGCATGAGCACATGCTGACGCTGAAAGAGCATAATATCAAACCAATTGACATGGTTGTTGTCAATTTGTATCCATTTGAGGAAGTTTCCGGCCGCCGGGGCGTCAGCGAGGAAGAAATTATCGAGAACATTGACATTGGCGGCCCCACGATGGTGCGGGCGGCGGCAAAGAACTTCAAGAGCGTGGCCGTGGTGAGCGATCCGCGCAGCTATACTGGCATCATTGAGGAAATGAAGTCAAATGACAACCAGCTGAGCGCGGCGACGCTGCGCCGGCTGGCCACGCAGACCTTCCACAGCATCGCCCACTACGACACCGTCATCGCCAACTGGTTCAGCGAGGGCGAGGATGATTTTCCTCCTTTCATGCTGCTGGACTTCGAGAAAGTGCAGCCGCTCCGCTACGGTGAGAATCCGCACCAGCGGGCGGCCTATTATGCCGAGGTCGGCGCCCGCCGCCACCTGCTCAGCCGCGTCACCCAGCTGCACGGCATCGAGCTTGGTTTTAATAACCTGCTCGATTTAAACAGCGCCCGCGAGCTGCTCAGGGAGTTCTCGCTGCCGGCCGCTGTGGTTGTCAAGCACAACAATCCTTGTGGCGTCGCCGTGGCCGAAGATATTATCCGCGCTTACCGGAAAGCGTGGGCGGCCGACCCGATCAGCGCCTTCGGCTCAGTCGTGGCCGTAAACAGGATCATCGACGAGGAGCTGGCTGGACAAATGGCTAAAAAGTTTATCGAGGTGCTGGTGGCGCCCGGTTTCACCGCCGAGGCGGTCGAGGTTCTGACCGTGAAACCAAGAATCAGGATACTGGTCAACGAGGAGCGGCGCAAGGCGGTCACCGGCGAGCCGGATTACAAGCGCGTAATGGGCGGCATGCTGGTGCAGGACAAGGACTCCGGCATGGATGAGCGGGAGAATATGAAGGTAGTGACCAAGCGGCATCCGAGCGAGGACGAATGGGGAGACGCCCTGTTTGCCTGGCGGGTGGCCAAACATGCCCGCTCAAACGCCATCGTCGTCGCCAGGAATCTGGCAACAGCGGGCATCGGCGCCGGCCAGATGAGCCGGGTTGACGCCGCCAACCTGGCCCTGCACAAAGCCCAGGATGACATCGAGGGCGCTTCATGCGGCTCCGACGCCTTTTTCCCCTTCACCGACGCGCTGGACCTGCTCATCTCGAAGGGCATTACCTGTGTTATCCAACCCGGCGGCGCCAACCGCGACCAGGAGGCCATCAAGGTTTGCGATGAGCATGGCGTCGCCATGATCTTCACAAGGGTGCGGCACTTCCTCCATTAACTTCTACATGTCCCAAACCGCGTTGCCCGGCTCGTACGCCACCAGCTCCGCCGCCCTCCCAGCCACGTTTGCGGGGTTGATGCCCAGCTTGTCCATGACAATATCCCCCGGGGCCGAGGCGCCGAAGCGGTCAATCCCCACCGAGGCCCCCCGGTCGCCCACGTAACGGCTCCAGCCAAGGGTGACCCCGGCTTCCACGGAAACGCGGGCGGAGATCCGGGACGGCAAGACCGACTCCCGGTAAGATTCGTCCTGCTCTTCAAAAAGTTCCCAACTGGGCATGCTTACCACCCGCGCCTTTAATTTTCTTTCTTCTAGCAGCTGCCTGGCATTAAGGGCTGCGTGTACTTCCGAGCCGGTGGCTATCAGAATGACGTCAATGGCGCCGCTGCCACCCTCTGCCTCCGAAAGCACATATGCCCCTCTGGCCACGCCGTCTGCCTGTGTTTCCTCCAGCACCGGCAGCTTCTGCCGGGTTAGCGCCAGGGCCACCGGCACTCCCCGCCGGTGCAGCTTTAAGGCCTCGCGCCAGGCGGCTACGGTCTCCCGGGCGTCGGCGGGGCGTATCAGCACCAGGCCGGGCACGGCCCTCAGCGACATCAGGTGCTCGACCGGCTGATGGGTGGGGCCGTCCTCGCCCAGGCCGACGCTGTCATGCGTGAATATCCAGATGGCGGGCGCCTGCTGCAGCGCCCCGATCCTGATGGCGGCGCGCATGTAATCGGAGAAAATGAGGAAGGTGGCCCCGTAGGGAATGACGCCACCGTGGCGGGCCATGCCGTTGACGATAGCGCCCATGCCGTGCTCGCGCACGCCAAAGTGGAGATTCCGTCCCGTCTGGCCAGGCTCGAAGTCGCCGGCGCCTTCTATCAGGGTCATTGTCGATGGCGCCAGGTCGGCCGAACCGCCCAGCAGCTGCGGCAGCTTCGGAGCTAGGGCGTTGATGCACTTGCCGGATGCTACTCTGGTGGCCATCGGCCCGTCCCCGGGCTTGAACTCGGGAAGGATGTTATCCAGGTCCTCCGGCAGCTCCCGTTTCAGGGCCGCTTGAAAGCGGGACGCCTGCTCGGGCATTTCCTGCTCGTAGGCCGAAAATCGGCTCTGCCACTCGCCGTTTAGCAGTTTCCCCCGCGCCTTGGCCTCGCGGAAATGGGCAAGCACGTCGTTGGGGACAAGAAAATCAGGCTCCGGCGGCCAGCCCAGCGCCTCCTTGCTCAGCTTGACTTCCTCGGCGCCCAGAGGTTCCCCGTGGGCGGCCGCGGTGTCCTGCTTGTGGGGGCTGCCGTAGCCGATATGAGTGCGCACGATAATAAGAGAAGGACGCTCCAGCTCCAGCCTGGCCGCCTCGATTGCCGTCTCGATCTCGCCCAGATCGTTGCCGTCCTCGACATGCTCCACGTGCCAGCCGTAAGCCTCGAAGCGGCGGCCGCGGTCCTCGGTGAATGCCAGATTCGTGCTGCCTTCGATAGAAACATGGTTGTCGTCATAGAGGTAAACAAGCTTGCCCAGCCCCAGATGGCCGGCGATGGATGCCGCCTCAGACGAAATCCCCTCCATCAGGTCTCCATCGCTGGTGATGGCATAAGTGTAATGGTCAATGATGTTGTGATCGGGCGTGTTGTAAAGAGAAGCCAGATGGCGCTCAGCAATGGCCGTACCCACGCCGTTGCCAAATCCCTGGCCTAGCGGCCCCGTCGTCACCTCGATGCCGTCCGCCAGCAGGCTCTCGGGATGGCCGGGTGTAATGCTGTCCCACTGGCGGAAGTTCCTGATCTGCTCCATGGTCATATCCCTGTAACCGGTCAGGTAAAGCAGGGAGTAGAGCAGCATCGAGCCATGACCGGCGGAAAGGATAAACCGGTCCCGATTGGGCCAGCCGGGGTTATCTGGATCAAATTTAAGAAATTTGGTCCAAAGGACATAGGCCATTGGAGCTGCGCCCATGGGCATGCCCGGATGGCCGGAGTTGGCTTTCTGGACCGCGTCCACGGCCAGGAACCTGATCGTATTGATGCAGCGCTGGTCCAGGTCTTCCGTCCTGCTCATGCTATCCTCCTGCCCGAAAAAGAATGATGCCGGATGCCGCGTTTTGATATTCCCCGCTTTGGGGGAAAGTGAAGCATCAAAGCGGATATTGGATGTTGGACTTTGGATATTGGATACTACTGCGCAACTTTTTGCAAGAAACCGGGTGGCTGTTTGTCTGCAGGCACGCGGCTATAGTACACTCACAACCGGACATTGGATTTCGGACTTTTGATATTGGATTCCAAAATCCAAGGTCCAATTTCTAAGATCGGGTTTTTTGGGCCGTTAGCTCAGTTGGTAGAGCACCGGACTTTTAATCCGGGTGTCACTGGTTCGAGTCCAGTACGGCTCACCAAGTTGAAGGGACGCTGGATACCGGATTTTATAACTGGAAAAAGTACAGAACGATGATGATATTTTAAGCACTGGTTGTCATCCTGAGCGAAGCGAAGGATATGGTTTTTCCAGCATCCAGCGTTAAAAATCCAGAGTCTGCTTGCCCCCATCGTCTAGTGGCCCAGGACACCGCCCTTTCAAGGCGGCGGCGGGGATTCGAATTCCCCTGGGGGCACCAGAACACCCGGACATTGGGTTTTGGATATTGGACTTTGGAAAGAACGTAAAAATTAAAAACCCATTGGGTTATCCAGTATCCAAAGTCCGAAGTCCAAAATCCAGTTATGGGGCGATTAGCTCAGCGGGAGAGCACCTGCCTTACAAGCAGGGGGTCGGTGGTTCAAATCCGCCATCGCCCACCACCACTTTTCACCTGCTAATCCCGCAATTATTATACGCCAGTTTTACACTCGCAGATTTTTCCATTCCCTCTTTCCCCAGCATCAAGCCGTGTTCTTCCAGGTGGCGGCAGGTGCTGGCGAATATCCGCCTGGTGAGATTGTGCTTCTCCAGAAGATGTCTGAACTTAAGGATGGTGCTCTCATCAGGAACCGGATCTGAGCTTAAATCGATGCCGGCGAAGCGAACCATGGCGTTTGAGTCGTAGAGGGCGTCTTCCATGGCCGGATCTGAGAGGCTGAACCACTGCTGCATGAAGTAGATTCTGAGCATTTTCTCGACGCCCATGGGCGCGCGGCCGTTTCCTGCCTTGGGATAATACGGGTTTATCAGCCGCACAAGTTGCCTCCAGGGGATAATCTGGTACATCTCGGAAAGGAATTTCTCTTTCCTGGTCTGCTTTTTCTTGCCTGCGTAAGCCAGAGTGGCGAAACTGGGTTGTTTCAAGATTACCTCCTCGGTTGACTTTTGGCTATTCTATCATAGAATAGCTGCCGGAAGGGCCTAGGGAAGGCACCATCGTTGACGCCACAAGCAACAGGAATTTGAAGCGCGGGGCGTGAAATGGTGTGTATCGAAGAAGGCAGCCCGAGGGCAAAAGCTCAGCAAGAAAGATAGGCAGCGAAACAGTCGCATGAGTCAGACTCGGGCCAGGGGTGAACATCCGTATCACGTGGTCAAATGCATATTCGGCTATCGCAAGGTCAGGTACCGCGGCATCATCAAAAACGCGGCGCAGCAGTTCACGCTCTTTAGCCTCGCCAACCTCTACCTGGTCAGGAAACAATTATTGTATCAACAGATCTAGTGCGCCATAAATCAGGAAATGGGTCAATAAAGGCCCATGAAATCAGCGATATATGCAGTCTATAAGAAAATATCAATGGAAATCGATGACCTCAGGCATCAAGTCGCTTTCGATGCTGGCTTGTTCAGACGTTCCCTGGATTAGTTGCAATTTTGACCTTGGTGACGCAGACTATTGGAAATTCCATTTTTGGAGTGAAGTAGACCATCACATATTGCCCTTGTTTCAATAGATAAATAAGTTTTCTTCATAGGGTCTGTTGCCGTAGTAATTTTGGTAGGCGTTGTCGGATATGTTATTTATCAAGGTTTCTCCGGGTCAACAACGGAGGCACAGGCTCAGGTTGATGCTGATAAAAGCATAATGACACTCAGAGATCCGAACCTCTCGCAGGCGGAACAGGCAACAGTCACTAATTTACTTCGTTCGTCCAGGGGCACCCTTACAGAAGGGCACGCATGGCGTCACTATAACGGGCACAGCCACCGCGACCACAGCGGGACCATCACAGTAAAGGCTTTCATGCCAGCATTTCTTGTGTTGCTTATCCTGCTAACTCGGAAGCAAATATTGACCTCTGCATAAGCAAAGCAACAATCAGGACAAAAAAAGGGGAAGATCGGATTTATGGATGCAGGCACGAAGATTGCTCTGCGAGCTTTAGATGTCATCAAGTGTGTCAACCAGATGCATCGAAGTTATTCAACCAAGCCCGGCCGGCCATTGGCCAGGGTATTCTTCGCTTGCGACCAGATCCCCTCGGCGGGGTTGAGCTGCGGCGCGTAAGAGGGAAGGGCCTCAAGATGCAGCCGCCGCTTTCCTTTCAAAAAGTCTCTAATCTGAGCCCCCCTGTGGGTACGACTGTTGTCCCACACGACGATGACATAGCCCCGCAGTGCCTTAAGCAGGTAGTCAGAAAGGTAATGACCTCGGCCTGGCGGATGTTCTTTTCATGCAGATTGAAATACACGCCCAGGCGCCGCCTTTTAGGGCTGACCGACAGGCCCGATATCACCGAGATGCGCTGGCGGACCTGATGGTGGCGGACAACCGGTGTCTGCCCCATAAGCCCCCAGGTGTTTCTGACCGGCGGCGCCTTCAAAAATCCGGATTCGTCCACAAACACTATGTGGGCGCCCAGCCGCTGAGCGTTTTTTTACCCAGGGCCACTCCTTGCGCTTCCATTCTTCGATGGCCTTATCGTCACGCCCAAGGGCGCGCCTCTCGGGCTTTTGGTAGCTGAACCCCAGCGAGGCCAGGAGGCGGCCGACGTGGTCGCGGTGGTAGGTGACGCCGAAATTCCGGTTGATGATTTCGGCGATGCGGGCGGTGGTCCATAGCTCGGTGCGGTAGCCGCTGGCCATGGCGCCCTTTAGCAGCAGCTTGGTCAGGCGTTTCTTCTGGGAGGGCGTCAGTTTCGCAGGGCGGCCGGTGGCGGGCTTTGGCTTAAGCCCCTGCCTTGGATCCCTGTCACGGGCATCTCGCCAACGCATGACAGAGCTGGGGTTGGAGCCGACCCTTCTGGCCACTTCGTCCTGATTCTGGTAGCAGGTACGAGTTCGATCTTAACCTCGCGGCCAATCGCCTGAGCGTACTTCTTAAGCGTCGTCACCGATGGGGAAACTATCCCGGCAGCCTCCAGCCTGGAGATGGCGCTTTTGGTCGTCCCCATTCTTTCAGCGACCACCTCTTGAGTGAGGCCCGCGCCCCGCGCCCGTCAGCTTGTTTCTCCTTGCGAATGGGCGTTTTCATGACAGAGATAATCCATTCATCGGTTATCATTTCGCGGTCAGACTCCCGCCGCCTTCTGTCGAAAGAGGCGGTTGTTTTCATCCCTTTAGCTCCACCAGTATAGGATCGGATGCTTTTATCCGGCCGGCCCTCTGTTATTATTCGCTTCCTGGAGCGAAAAATAATTCTCAAGCCCCAGAACATTGCCCGGGTGATCACAGTTTTTCACCTAGCTGCGCCGCTCAGCCTCCAGCCGGCCTTCATAGGGGCGGATCATTTCTTTTATTTTTTCTGTGTCATTAAGGCCAGGGTCCAGCCA
The DNA here is from genome assembly GCA_014874175.1 of Thermoleophilia bacterium. Lineage (GTDB taxonomy): Bacteria > Actinomycetota > Thermoleophilia > BMS3ABIN01 > BMS3ABIN01 > JACWAD01. Next base: position 6,172 of record JACWAD010000043.1, on the reverse strand, counting down.
GCCGCAGATCCGTTCCGGGGGCACAATTAATGGCATGCGGCTGTGTATTTTGCCGACTGCGGGGTTTGGCCTTACCGTAATGATGGCTGCGCTCAACCGGCGGTCTTGTTCGTTTCCAGGATTTGTCCAGACAGAGTAAATGCCTCCCAGGGCCATCAGGCTTTGGCCGGGCAGGCTGAACTTGTAGACCTGCCGCGGCCTGAGCGGCTCGCCATCTGCATGCCTGTTTTCAAAAAAGCCGGCTGCGGGAAAGATGCAGCGGCGGGAGAGAAGGAGCTTGTGGTTATGCGGCTTGTCCAGGGATTCAGCCCTGACGTTGAAGCAGGTGTACCGGGATTTAAACTCTTTTTCCCAGTCGTGGATCAACTGCCAGTAAATTGGTGCAAGCTTCAGGCCGCCGTCCTCTCCGGCAAATATGACCAGGGCTTCATTAAACGGCCTTAATGTGCGCTCGCCTGCCCCTGCTGCTTCTGCCCCTAATAGGCGGTTTAAAGGCGAGCCGGTCAGGCGGGCAAATTCTTCAAAAATTCTGATGCTGCCGGGTTGCTGGAAGCTGCCGCACATGTTTTAAGTGTAACAAGCCTGCCCGGGATTGCCATCCTTAGCCAAGCCAGCGGTTTTTCGATCCCGGCGGCGCCTGAGCGCTGTCTGAAGGTGAATCCTGTCCGCAAAAGCCGCCGGTGGCGCCGCTCTCGAGCATTGCGACCGGTTCTTTAGTGTTAGAATCACGGGACTTAAAGGCAAAGCCTGACAGCAGTTTTGCCAGATAAAAGCGGGGCGCCTTGCGGCAGGTTGACATATCATCCATTAGTGGACTTTCCCGGGCGCAGGCGCGAAAGCGCCTTCAGTCTGAAGGTTACAACGAGCTGCCTTCCGCCGGCAGGCGCAGCCTTCCTCGAATCGCGCTTGATGTTGCCCGCGAGCCGATGTTCCTGCTACTGATGGCCGCGGGCAGCCTCTACCTTGCCCTTGGCAACCTCGAAGAAGCTTTCCTTTTGCTTTTTTTCGTTTTTGTGGTAATGAGTATTACTTTCTACCAGGAGCGCAAGAGCGAGCGCGCCCTGGAGGCGCTCAGGGGACTTTCCAGCCCCCGGGCGCGCGTCATCCGCGGCGGCAAAGTCAGCCGTATCGCCGGCAGGGAGGTAGTGCGGGGCGACATCATCGTTATCGATGAAGGCGACCGCGTGCCCGCAGACGCCAGGCTCTCTTTCAGCGAAAATCTTTACGTGGATGAGTCCCTGCTCACCGGCGAGTCGGCGCCGGTGCTAAAAGACGCCCGCGGCGGGGCGCGGGCGGCCAGGCCGGGCGGCGACGGCCTTCCCTTTATCTACTCCGGCACGCTTGTTGTTCGGGGCCGCGGCCTGGCCAAGGTGGAAAAAACCGGCGGCGCCACGCAAATGGGTCAGATTGGCAAGTCTCTGGAGGCAATCGAGCCCAGGGCCACCATCCTGCAACTCCAGACGAAGCGGCTGGTGCGCAACCTGGCCGCCATCGGGCTTTCGCTCTGCGTCATTGTTGCTGTGGCTTATGGCGCCACCCGGGGAGACTGGCTGGGCGGCCTCCTGGCGGGCATAACCCTGGCGATGGCCACGCTGCCGGAGGAGTTCCCGGTAGTCCTGGCAGTTTTTCTGGCCCTGGGTGCCTGGAAAATATCAAAGAACCGGGTGCTTACCAGGCGCATGCCGGCGGTTGAGACCCTGGGGGCGGCGACGGCGCTCTGTGTCGACAAGACCGGCACCCTCACGCTTAACCGGATGGCTGCCGGCAGTCTTGTCGTCAATGGCAAGTATTTTGACCTGGGGAAAGGAATTGGAGCAGGGGGAATCCCTGAAGATTTCCACCAGCTTGTTGAGTACGGCATTCTGGCCAGCCAGAGGGATCCCTTCGACCCGATGGAGAAAGCGATCCGGCGCCTGGGCGAACATGAGCTGGCCCGTACCGAGCACCTGCACGACAACTGGAAGCTTGTCCAGTCCTATCCGCTATCGGAAGAGCTGATGGCGCTGTCCCAGGTCTGGCGGTCACCGGATGGCGACGAGTATGTCATTGCCGCCAAGGGCGCCCCGGAGGCAATTGCAGACTTGTGCCATTTAGGCGGCAACCGGTTGCAGGAGCTGGACCGGGAGATCAGCCGGCTGGCGGAGGCCGGCCAGCGGGTGCTGGGAGTGGGGCGGGCCCGCTTTCGCCTGAACGATGCGCTTCCTTCAAGGCAGCATGACTTCGATTTTGAGTTTGTCGGGCTGCTGGGCCTCTCGGATCCATTGCGGCCGGAAGTGCCGGAAGCTATTAAAGAATGTTACCGCGCCGGCATCCGCGTCATCATGATGACCGGCGATTATCCGGGGACGGCGCTAAACATTGCGCGCCAGATGGGACTTAGGGGTGGCGAGGAGGTGATTACCGGCCCCGAGCTGGAACAGATGCCGGATGAGGAGCTTAGGCGCCGCGTCCGATCAGCTAATATTTTTGCGCGCGTCGTCCCGGAGCAGAAGTTGCGGCTGGTCCAGGCTCTTGCCGCCGGGGGCGAGGTGGTGGCCATGACGGGGGACGGCGTCAACGACTCGCCGGCGCTGAAGGCGGCCGCCATCGGCATCGCCATGGGCGGCCGCGGCACGGATGTGGCCCGCGAGTCGGCGGCGATGGTGCTGCTTGACGACGATTTCTCCTCGATCGTACGCGCCGTGCGGCTGGGGCGGAGGATTTATGACAATATCAAAAAGGCAATGGCATACATCGTCGCCGTCCATGTGCCTGTTGTCGGGCTGACCATTGTGCCGGTGCTGCTGGGCTGGCCTCTGATCTTGATGCCGGTCCATGTTGTCTTCCTGGAGCTGATAATTGACCCTGCCAGCTCCGTCGTCTTTGAGGCTGAGCCCGAAGAGGCGGACGTGATGCGCAGGCCTCCCCGCAATCCGCGCGCGCCCCTCTTTGGCCGCCGCGCCCTGTCGCTCAGCGCGCTGCAGGGCTTAAGCGTGCTGGCAATCGTGCTGTTTTTCTACGCTTTCTTTTATTACCGCGGCCACGGCTTGGGCACGATCCGGGCCATGACCTACACGACCCTAATTTTCGCCAACCTGGGCCTGATTCTGACCAACAGGTCCTGGTCCAAAACTATATTTGAGACTATTCGCATCAGGAACCGCGCTCTCTGGCTGCTCTTGGGAAGCGTTCCTGTCTTCCTGGGCCTGGTGCTTTACGTGCCATTCCTGAAGAGCCTGTTTCTTTTCGAGCAGCTGAAGCCTGTTGACATCGGTGTCTCTTTTGTAGCAGGTTTTGCCAGCATTGCCTGGTTTGAGCTGCTTAAATTTCTGCAGGGCAGGCGCGGGCGCCTGGCCTAAACACCCGCCTGTCCGGAAATGTCCGCCTCGCCTTTTTGCCTTGAGCAAGTTCATATCAGTGATATTTATTTCGCCTGAATTGTCAAAAGCGGGTTTCAAGTTCGCCTGAAGGGTTCAAAATAAGTGATACGTTATCTGCCTGCAGCGGATCGAGGAGCGGACACGGCCAAAGTTGACTACAACCGCGATTCCTATAATGCCTGCCTCTGCGGCGGCTGCCCGGTCAACCGCAGCAGCGCCTGCGTCCGCGGCCAGGAAGAGGAGCTGGCGCCCAGGGCCGAGGCGATCGAGAGGGAGGGGCTCATGCCTCCTCCCGCGATAATGCCCGGGATTTACTGCGCCATCGGCAAATCTTCATGTGAAGACCTAAGCAGCCGGAAAAAGTGCCTCTGCCCCGCCTGCCCGGTGCAGCTGGAGGCCGGACTTAGCAAAAGCAATTACTGCCTGCTTGGCAGCGCCGCGGAGGTGGAGCGGTGACTGTAAAACTGAATATCAGCAACTACGGAAAATGCCTCTGCCCGGTCTGCCCGGTGCAGCTAAAAAGTGCGTGCATCGCCGCAAAAAATGAGGAGTGGCGGCTGTTCAGGCTGAAGGTGGGTGAAATTCTAAAGGAATATCATTTGCATCCCGAGGCGTATGAAATGGACATGCAGGAGCTGGAAAAGAACGTGGTGGGCAAAAAGCACTCTTTTACCGAGCCAAAACCCGCTGGTATGCAGGAGCTTTATTGTTCGGAAGCTGTCGGCAAGTCAAATTGCGGCGATCTGGACGAGGGGAAAATGTGCCAGTGTCCGGACTGCGTCGTCTGGCAGCAAAACAAGTTGGGAAGCACTTATTTTTGCCTAAGCGGCAGCGCCTGAACCCGGCTTGAAAATTCCCCGGTTTTGAAAGTTTTTCTACGGGAATTCCCTGATTGTTTTTTTACATGACCGATCTTATAATGATTTGGTTTGTAATAATTCAACAAAGGGGTAAGCGGTGGGTAGGATTTACGTGCGTCCCAAAGTGAAGAAACTGGGGAATGTCGTTGACTTGACGTTTGACGATAGCGGCTGGGGCTTGAGCCGCCCGGGTGGCTCTTGTGACGATTAGTCCGGCAGCACACTAGCACTTTCCTTGCGGCCTCCTTCGGAGGCCGCTTTTTTAAACCCCGCTTAAGCGGTGTGCGGATTTCCAGTTTGACCTGCTGTACGCCTTCCCCTATTATTTGTCTTCACGAAAGATCAGCCGGTTCATTTCCTTTCCGGGGCGGTCTTTCGTACAATTGAGTCTGGCTTGGGGGCGTAGTTCAGTCGGTTCAGAACGCCGGCCTGTCACGCCGGAGGTCGCGGGTTCGAGTCCCGTCGCTCCCGCCATTTTTAACTGCAAAGCCGCCGATTGTGGCGGCTTTTTTGCTTCTGAGGGCCTATCTCGGTAGGCTGTTCGTGGCGAGGCCGAGCGAAAAGGTTATAGTCGCAGCCCATGGCCTTTGCAGCCGGCCGAAGCAGAATATGCCTGCCGGGATAGGCCCTAAAGCTTTGGAATATTCTCGCTACTTCCCAAGTTACGGGTGATATAATTCTGTCCGCTGCCGTCTCCATCATTGGGAATCCGGAGTTGACCTGGAGGTTTTATGGCAAGAAGACCCAAGGGGGCCATAAAGTCCGGGACGGATGCCAGGCCTGAAGAACCTGCCGCCCGGAAAAAAGCAAAGCCAAACCGGGCCTCAGCCAAAAAGCCCGCAAATGGCGGCCATATCGGTTTCGAGCAGAAGCTTTGGCAGGCAGCCGACGCCCTGCGCAACAACATGGACGCCGCCGAGTACAAGCACGTCGTCCTCGGCCTCATCTTCCTCAAGTACATCTCCGACGCCTTCGGGGCCAAGCACGAAGAACTGACCGCGCAGGTGGCCGAGGGCGCCGACCCCGAAGACCCGGACGAGTACCGCGCCGTCAACATCTTCTGGGTGCCGCAGGAAGCCCGCTGGGCGCATCTGAAGGCCAGCGCGCCCCAGCCCGCCATCGGCAAGCTCGTCGATGATGCCATGAGCGCCATCGAGCGCGACAATCCCTCGCTCAAGGGAGTGCTGCCCAAGGATTACGCCCGCCCCGGCCTCGACAAGCAACGCCTCGGCCAGCTTATCAACCTGGTCAGCGACATCGGCCTCGGCAGCCCCGCCGACCGCGCCAAGGACATCCTCGGCCGCGTCTACGAATATTTCCTGGCCATGTTCGCCAGCGCCGAGGGCAAGAAGGGCGGCCAGTTCTATACGCCTTCCCGCGTGGTGCGCGTGCTGGTGGAGATACTGGCGCCGTACCAGGGCCGCGTTTACGACCCCTGCTGCGGCTCCGGCGGCATGTTCGTCAGCAGCGAGAAGTTCATCGAAGCCCATAGCGGCAACCTCGGTGATATCGCCATCTACGGGCAGGAATCAAACTACACCACCTGGCGCCTGGCCAAGATGAACCTGGCCATCCGCGGCATCGACGCCCGGATCGCCCACGGCGACACCTTCCACAACGACGGGAACCCCGACCTCAAGGCCGATTACGTGCTGGCCAACCCGCCGTTTAATGACAGCGACTGGCGCGGCGAACTGCTCAAGGCCGACAAGCGCTGGGCCTACGGCGTGCCGCCCAAGGGCAACGCCAACTTCGCCTGGGTGCAGCATTTCATTTATCACCTGGCGCGCACGGGGCTGGCCGGCTTCGTGCTGGCGAACGGCTCCATGTCATCGAACCAGTCAGGCGAGGGCGATATTAGGAAGAACATCATCGAGGCCGACCTGGTGGACTGCATGGTAGCACTGCCCGGCCAGCTCTTTTACTCGACGCAGATTCCTGTCTGCCTCTGGT